>JAUIJH010000194.1 GCA_030431335.1 Alphaproteobacteria bacterium | reverse complement strand
TCACCCCTCCCTCGAGGCCGACGCGTTCGGCATGTTGCCGCTGGCGGCCGCCCTCGCCCTGGCCGAGGCGCTGCCGGCGGAAGTCGCCGCGCAGCTCAAGTGGCCGAACGATGTGCTGGTCGATGGCGACAAGTGCGCCGGCATTCTCATCGAGACCGAGATTGGCGGCACCACCGGCGAGCGTCGCGCGGTCATCGGCTTCGGCGTCAATATCGCGCACCACCCCGACGATGCGCCGGCCACCCATCTTGCGCGCCATGCGCCTGGTCTTTTGCCGGATGCGCTGCTGGATGCGCTCAGCGTGCGCCTCGCCGAGGTGCTGGCGACCCTTGCCGGCCCAGACGGACCGGCCCACATCCGCAACGGGTGGACCGCAAGAGCCGTTGGCATCGGCGGTCCGGTCACCGTAAGGTACGAACGAGAAAACTTGGAAGGCCAGTTTCTGGGCCTCGATCCCTCCGGCCGGCTCATACTCGGCCAAGACGGGGGCGCGACGCGGCTCATTGCGGCAGGGGACGTTTTTGTCCGCGCGGAGCGTTTATGAGTGATAAAGCAGAACTCGTCTTCCTCCCTCTCGGGGGGGTCGGCGAGATCGGCATGAATTTGGGCCTTTACGGCTTTGGTCCCCCCCATGAGAAGCGCTGGCTGATGGTCGATTGTGGCCTGACGTTCGCCGATCAGCGCCTCACGCCGGGTGTCGACCTCGTTCTGCCGGACATCGCCTTCATCGAAGAGGAGCGGCAAGACCTCCTCGGCATCGTGCTGACGCACGCGCACGAAGACCATTATGGCGCGCTGCTCGACCTTTGGCCGCGCCTGCGGGTGCCCGTGTTCGCCACCCGCTTCACCGCCGGCCTGCTGCGCGCCAAAGCCACCGAGAACGGCCGCGAAACGTATCCGGACGTGCGCGTGGTCGAGCAGGGCGCCACCATCGACCTCGACCCGTTCAAGGTCGAGCTGGTGCGCGTGTCGCACTCGATCCCCGAGCCCAACGCCCTCGCCATCACCACGCCGCACGGCACCGTGGTCCATTCGGGGGACTGGAAGATCGATCACCGGCCCGGTGTCGGCGACCCCATCGATCTGGACCGTTTCCGCCAGCTCGGCGAGGCGGGGGTCATCGCCCTGATGGGCGATTCCACCAATGCCACCCGCTCCGGCCATTCGCCGTCCGAACACGACGTGGCGTCGAGCCTCAAGGAGATCGTCGCCGCGGCACCGCAGCGCGTCGCCATCACCGCGTTCTCCTCCAATGTGGCGCGCATCCGCGCCATCTTCGAGGCGGCCGCCGCCAACGACCGCCACATCGTGGTGATGGGCCGGGCGATGCGGCGGGTCATCAACGTGGCGGCGGATTGCGGCTTCATGGATGGCCTGCCGTCCCCGCTCAGCGAGGACGATTTCGGCCATCTGCCGCGCGAGAAGGTGCTCGTGCTCCTCACCGGCAGCCAGGGCGAGGATCGTGCCGCGCTGGCGCGCATCGCCGGCGACGAACACCCCCGCGTGGCGCTCAGCCCCGGCGATCGCGTCATCTTCTCGTCCCGCACCATTCCGGGCAACGAGAAGGCGGTCAACAAGGTCGTCAACGGGCTCATCTTGCAGGGCATCGAGGTCATCACCGACCATGAGGCGCTGGTCCACACGTCGGGCCATCCGCGGCGTGACGAGCTGGTCGAGATGTACCGGATGCTGAAGCCCAGGATCGTGGTGCCCGTGCACGGCGAGCCGATGCACCTCGCCGCCCAGGCCGAGCTGGCGCGCGAGGCGGGCATCGAGCAGGTCGTCGTGATCGAGAACGGCAAGATGTTGCGCCTGTCGCCGAGCCCGGCGGCGGTGATCGACGAGGTGTTGACCGACGTGCTCCTGGTCGACGGCCGCCTGGTGCGCACGCCGGAGGAATCGCGGGTTCGGGAGCGCCGCTCGCTGTCCTTCGCCGGCTATGTCAGCACGCTGATCACACTGGACGATCGCCTGGAGCTCGACACCGACCCCGAAGTCGTCCTCGTCGGCATCCCGGTCCGCGACGACGAGGGCGAATTGTTCCACGATGCGCTTGTCGACGCGGTCGAGGGCGCGGTTGAGGGCATCCCGCGCCATCGCCGGCGCGACAAGGACGTGGTGGCGCAGGCGGCGCGGCGGGCGATCCGCTCCCACATGGCGCAGCGCTGGGGCAAGAAGCCGCTGTGCCATGTGTTCGTGAGCTCGCTCGCCTAGCCTGTCATATCCTGACGAGGGGCCGAACGCGGCGCATGGCGTCGGGGAGGGGCGTGTGATCGGACGTTTGAACCATGTGGCCATCGTGACGGGCAACCTCGAAGCGGCGGCCGCCCTCTACCGCGACGCGCTGGGCGCGGCGGTCTCGCTACCGCAGGCTCTTCCCGAGCACGGCGTGCGGGTGGTGTTCGTGGAACTGCCCAACACCAAGGTGGAGCTGATGGAGCCTTTGGGCGAAGGCTCGCCCATCGCGGGTTTCCTGGCCAAGAATCCGGCCGGCGGGCTGCACCACGTGTGCTACGAGGTCGGCGACATCCGCGCCGCCGCGGCGCAGCTTCAGGCCAGCGGCGCCCGCGTTCTGGGCGACGGCGAACCGCGGATCGGCGCCCACGGCAAGCCCGTTCTCTTCATCCACCCCAAGGACATGGGCGGCGTGCTGACGGAGCTCGAGGAAGTCTGATGCAGATCGCGAGCGGCATCGCCATCTACTTTATCATCTGGTGGATCATGTTCTTTCTCGTCCTGATCACGGGCAACCGCGATCCGGATCCGGAGGCCGAGCGCGTCATGGGTGCCGACCAGGGCGCCCCGTCGCGCCCGCGCATCTGGCGCAAGGTGGCGATGACCACCGTGCTGGCGGCCGTGGCGTTCGCGGCGCTCCTCGCCGTGCTCAACAGCGGCCTCACCCTTTACGACATTCCGCTGCCGGCCGCGCCCGGCACCTGAAAGTCCCGCGGGCGGATCAAATCGAGCCGGCCACCGAGCGTTCCTCGCGCTCGCGCACCGACAGCGCATCGTCGGGCTCGGCGGGCGCCGGCGGCGGCGGCGTGAGCGCGTCGTCGCGTTGGCGCTCCCACATCTCGGCGTAAAGTCCGCCAGCATCCACCAGCGACTGGTGGGTGCCGCGCTCCACGATGCGGCCGGCCTCCAGCACGATGATCTGATCCGCCTTCACCACCGTGGAAAGGCGGTGCGCGATCATCAAGGTGGTGCGGCCGGTGGAGACCGCCTCCAGCGAGGACTGGATCTCCTCCTCGGTCTTGGTGTCGAGCGCGGAGGTGGCCTCGTCCAGGATCAGGATCGGCGGCGCCTTCAGGATCGTGCGGGCGATGGCGACGCGCTGCTTCTCGCCGCCGGACAGCTTGAGCCCGCGCTCGCCGACCTCGGTGTCATACCCCCGGGGCAGCGCCTCGATGAAGGCGCCGATCTGGGCCATCTCGGCCGCGCGCACCACCTCCTCGCGGGTTGCGTCGGGCCGGCCGTAGCCGATGTTGTAGGCGATGGTGTCGTTGAAGAGGACGGTGTCCTGCGGAACGATGCCGATCTTGCGGCGCAGCGAATCCTGCGTCACGTCCCGGATATCCTGCCCGTCGATCAGGATCTTGCCGCCGACGACGTCGTAGAAGCGGTAGAGCAGGCGCGACAGGGTGGACTTGCCCGCGCCCGAGGGGCCGACGATGGCGAGCGTCGTGCCCGCCGGCACCTCGAAGGTGAGGCCGTGCAGGATCGGCCGGTCGGGATCGTAGTGGAAGGTGACGTCCTCGAACCGCACGGCACCGTTGGGGACCGTCAGGGGCGCGGCGTCCAGGCGGTCCTGCACCTCCTGGTCGATGTGCAGGATCCCGAACATCGCCTCGATGTCGGCCAGCGCCTGTTTGATCTCGCGGTAGACGAACCCCATGAAGTTGAGCGGAACGGCGAGCTGCATCAGCAGCGCGTTGATCATCACGAAATCGCCGATGGTCTGCTCGCCCGCCATCACCGCGCGCGCCGACATGGCCATCAGCACGGTGAGGCCCACGGTAAAGATCAGCGTCTGGCCCATGTTGAGCCAGGCGAGCGAGGTCCAGGTGCGGACCGCGGCCTGCTCGTAGCCGGCCATGGCGCGGTCGAAGCGCTCCGTCTCCATGGCCTCGTTGTTGAAATATTTCACCGTCTCGTAGTTGATCAGGCTGTCGACGGCCTTGGCGTTGGCGTCGGTGTCCGATGCGTTCATCTCGCGGCGGATCTCGATGCGCCACTGAGAGGCGCGCACCGTGAACCACACATAAAGCACCACCACGGCGGCGATGACGCCGAGGTAGGAGAACGAGAACTGGTAGGCGACGACGACCGCGGCGAGGGCGAACTCGATGGCCGTCGGCACCGAGTTGAGGATGGTGAAGCGCACCAGCGTCTCGATGCCCTTGACGCCGCGCTCGATGACCCGGGACAACCCGCCGGTGCGCCGCGCCAGGTGGAAGCGCAGCGACAGCGCGTGGATGTGGACGAACGTGCGCCGCGCCAGCTGGCGCACCGCGTGCTGGCCGACCCGCGCGAACAGCGCATCGCGCAGCTGGTTGAAGCCCGTCATCAGGATGCGGCCGACGCCGTAGGCGATGACCAGCATCACCGGCGCCACCACGAAGGCGGGAAAGTTGATGCCCGGCGTGCCGGCGGCCGCGTTCTCGGCGGCCTGGGTGCCGAATTCGCCGGCCGTCAGCGCGTCGGTGGCCCACTTGTAGGTGTAGGGGATGAGGACGGTGATCATCTTGGCGACGATCAGCGCGAGGATGGCCGCGCCCACGCGCAGCTTGAGATCGGCGCGGCCCGTGGGCCACATGTAGGGCCACAGCGCCACAAGGGCGCGCATCGTCCCGCCGCGCTCGGCCGTAATCTTGCTTGGCGAGATGCTCACGGAGATAGCCTCATTTTGTCGAGGCAGCCGCACTGTGTGCGGTTCCGCCTCGATCGGGAGTGCCCCTGTTTAGAGCCTGTCTAAGCCGGCGCCAAGGAACGATCTACTCGGCCGCCTCCGACAGGGGAGACCTCGGCCGGTCCTGGCGATCCTCGCTGTCGAGCGCGACGCTTGGGCGCGGGGTCCGCGCCAGCACCGGCGCATAGACGTCCGGTGCCGGCGGGAGTGGTGCCTCCGGCGCGGTCGAGGCCGCCGGTGCGGCGGGCGCGGGCGCGGGCGCGAACGCCGGTGCCAGGACCGGCGCGTAGACCGCACCCGGCGTCACCTCGCCCGTTCGCGGGCCGGCGGCGATGGGCAGCGCCTGCGGAGCGGCCGGGGCGGGACCCTGCGCCGGGCCAACCTCCGGCGCGCCGAACGGGACAGGCGCCTCGAGCGGCAAGGAGGGCGCGGGCAGGCCGCCGCCCGCCAAGGCGAGGGCATGGGACATCGTCACGGCCTCTCCCCGTCCGAAGCGCGCGCGCACCTTCTGGGCCGTGCGCGAGACCGTCTCGGGCAGCACCAGCATCACCGGCACCACCACCAGGGTCAAAATGGTGGAGAAGGCGAGGCCGAAGATGATGGCGGTGGACAGCTGCACCCACCACACCGAGGTGATGCCGCCGACGGCAATGGTGCGGGTGAAGAAGTCGAGGTTCACCTGCGTCGCCATAGGGATCAGGCCGGCGATGGTGGTGGTGGTGGTCAACAGGATCGGCCGCAGGCGCTGGGAGGCCGTCGCGAGCACCGCGCTCAGGAGATCGGCCTGCACGTCGCGCTCGCGGTTGAAGGTGTCGATCAGCACGATGGCGTTGTTCACCACGATGCCGGCGAGCGCGATCACGCCCGTGCCGGTCATGATCACCGAGAATTTCTGCCCCGTGATCACCATGCCCAGGAGAACGCCGAACACCGACAGCACGATCGTCAGCAGCGTCAGCGCGCTCTGGTAGAAGTTGTTGAACTGGGTGACGAGCACGAGGAACATCATCACCAGCGAGGCCACCATCGCCTTCATCAGGAAGTCGAAGCTTTCCGCCTGGTCCTCGTTGGCGCCGCGGAAGGAGAAGAACACGCCCTTGGGCCAGGTCTGGCTCTTCAGCCAGCCGTCGAGCTCGGCGATCTTCAGGTTGATGTCGTAGCCTTCCTCCTCCAGCACATCGGCCTTCACGGTCATCGCATAGAGGCCGTCGATGCGCTGGATCGAGGACACGCGCTGCTGCGGCACGATCTTGATGAAGTTGATGATCGGCACCTGTCCCTTGCTCGTCTGCAGGCGCAGGTCGCGGAACTGGTCGAGCGAGCGGTCCTCCTCGGGGAAGCGCACGCGGATGTCGATCTGATCTTCCGAATCGTCCGGCTGGTACTTGGACAACAGCACGCCGTTGGTCACGAGCTGGATGATCTGGCCGATGGTCTGGATGTTGGCGCCGTAGCGGCCCGCCTCCTCGCGGTCGACGTTGAGCTGCCACTCGATGCCGGGCAGCGGCCGCTCGTCCTCCACGTCGCGCAACCCCTCCACGACGTCGATGCGGTTGCGCACCGTCTCGGTGATTTCGAGCAGCCGGTCGTAGTTGTCGGAGGTGATCTGGAGCTGGATGTCCTTGCCGGTGGGCGGACCGCCCTGGATCTCGCGCACCTCGGTCTTGATCCCGGCGAAGTTGGTGCGTTCGCGGATATCCTTGAAGATCTCGACCGCCTTGCGCCGGCAGCAATATTTCACCAGCTCGACCTGCATCTGGCCGATGATGTCGGCCGGCCGGTCGCCGCCGTCGACGAGGCCACCGCCACCGCCGCTGTCGCCGCCGCTCGGGAAGGCGCTCGTCACCACGTTGTCGACGCCGTCGATGGCGAGCACCTGGCGCTCCACCTCCTCCACGAGCGCCAACGCCTCGCGCGCGCTCATGTTGCCGCGCGCGGACACCATGATGACGGCGACGTTCGGTTCCTCGTCGACGAAGAATTCCACGCCGGTGTTGTGCGTCTTGAACAGGTCGACGACGAAATAGCCGACGCCGGCCACGAACACGATCGTGAACACCACGCCGAAGATGTTGCCGGCAAGAAGCTTGAGGAGGCGGGTGTAGAGCCCGGTCGCCCCTGTCACCTTGCGCATGTCGAACACGGGGTTCTGCGGTGCCGGGGCCTCCGTCGAGGCGCCGGCGCGCGAACCGCCCCACACGGACGCGAGCTTCGTGGCGATGATGGTGGCCAGCAGGAAGGCCGCCGCAGCGGCCGCGAATTTCATGGGCCCGAGCGCGCCGAGCAGCATGATCGCGGCGCCCGCCGCCGCAGCGCCGGAGAAGAGCCCGACGATCAGCGCGTTGGACAGGATGCCGCCCACCACCGGCAAAAAGATCATCGCCGTGATCAGCGCCACCGTCAGCACGATGATCACCATGATCGGCAGGTAGCTCATGAACTCGCCCGCGACGCCGGGCCACAGCAGCATGGGCATGAAGGCGATCAGCGTGGTCGCGGTGGAGGAGACGAGCGGCCACACCATCAGCTTGGCGGCCTGCTTGAAGGCCGTGGCGCGTTCCTCGCCCTCCGCGATGCGCCGGTCGGCGTACTCCACCACCACGATGGCGCCGTCCACGAGCAGGCCCACCGTGAGCACGAGGCCGAACATCACCATCATGTTGACGGTCATGCCGAGGCCGGACAGCACCAGGAAGCCGAGCAGGATCGAGGTCGGGATGGCGATGCCGACCAGGAGCGCCGAGCGGAAGCCGAGCGCCGCCACCACCACGATCATGACCAGCACGATCGCGGTGGAGATGGACGCCTCGAGGCTGCCCAGCACTTCGTAGATGAAGTTGGACTGGTCGAGCAGGTAGTCGACCTTGATGGTGGAGGGCCAGTCGGCCGTGGCGGCATCCACCACCTGGCGCACCGCCTCGTTGTTCTGGATGATGTTCTCGCCGAGGCGCTTCACCACGTTGATGGTGATGGCCGGGCGCCCGTTCACGCGGGTGTACTTGGTGGGATCCTTGAAGGAGCGGCGCAGCTGGGCGATGTCGCCGACGGTGACGACGCCGGAGGCCTGCTCCTTCACCACCATGTCGAAGACGTCTTTCGGGGTCTCGATGAGACCGGGCACCTTGACCGAAAAGCGCCCTTCGCCGGTGTCGAGGAAGCCGGCGGGGACGAGCTGGTTGTTGTTGCGCAGCGTCTGCAACAGCTCGACGGGATCGAGCGCGTAGCTTTCCAGCGCCGTCTTGTCGAGGACCACCTCGAGCTGCTCTTCGCGCTGCCCCTGCAGGTCGGCCGACAGCACCGTGGGGATCGCTTCGAGCTCGTCCTTCAGGCGGCGCGCGTGCTGAAACAGGGTGCGCTCGGGCACGTCGCCCGACAGCGCCACGATGATCGTCGGCACCAGCGAGAAGTTGGTCTCGGTGATGGTGGGCTCTTCGGCGTCGTCCGGCAGGTCGGCCTTGGCCTGGTCGACCTTGTCGCGCACGTCCGCCAGCGCCTCGTCCTTGTCGAAATCGGCGTCGAATTCCAGGATGATGCCGGCGTGGGACTCGGACGCGATGGCGCGAATTTCCTTGAGCCCATCCAGCCCTCGCAACTGCCGTTCCATCGGCTTGACGAGCAGGGTCTCGGCATCCTCGGGCGAGATTCCCTGCTGCAGGATCGACACGTAGAACACCGGCACGTCGATGTCCGGGTTCGCCTCTTTCGGGATCGTCAGGTAGATGACCGTGCCGGCGACGAGCAGGAAGATCAGCAGCGTGACGATCGTGCGCGGCTTTTCCAGGATGCCATCGAGGAAGCCGGTCATGCGTCCTGCTCCGCCTTGTCGGAGACCATCACCGGGTCGACCTTCTGCCCCTCGCTCACGTATTCCTGGCCGACGGTGATGACGGTCACCACCTGGGGCAGGCCCGTCACCCAGAAGCCGTCCTGGTCCTGGCCGGCGATCTGCACCGGCTTGAACTCCACGATGTTGTCGTCGTTGACGATGCGCACGCCGACCACGCCCTTGTCGTCGAGCGTCAGCACGCCGGGCGAAAGGCGGTGGGCGGTGATCGGGTCGAGCGGGATCTCGGCCTCGGCGGTGACGCCGGCGCGCAGCGACAGGTCCGCGTTCGGCACCTGGATCTCGACCGTGAAGGTGCGCGTGTCGGCGTTGCCGGTGCGCGAGATGAACGAGACGTGCCCGGTCACCGTCTCGCCGGTGACGAGGTGCACCTTGGTCTCGATGCCCTGCTCGATCTTGGCGATATCGCGCTCGGTCACCTGGCCGGTGACGACGATCGGATCGGCGTCGACGATCATCGCGCACAGTTCGCCCATCTGCAGCACCGAGCCCACTTCGGCGATGGGCTCCTGCACCACGCCGTCGATGGGCGCGATGACGCGGGTGTGGTCGAGCTCCTGCTCGGCGGCGGCGACGAGGGCGTGGGCGGCATCCAGCGCGGCCTTGGTGGCGGCCACGCGCGTCTGCGATTCGAAGCCGCGCCCCTGCAGCTTGGTGGCGGCCTCGTGGTCGAGGAGGGCCTTGGCGGCTTCGGCCTCGAAGCGGGCGAGCTCGGCGGACCGCACGCCGCGGTCGAGCTGGCACAACAGGTCGCCGGCCTTGACCGTGGATCCGCGCGAAACGGGCCGCTCCTCGATACGTCCGGCGGTCTCGGCAGCGACCTTGACCAGCGCGTCGGCGCGGGTGCGGGCGCGCATGGTCAGCACCTTCTGGCGCTCGCGCGCGGCAATGCGCTGCACGCGGACCTGGAAGAGGGCGCTATCGGCTTCGCTGCGCTCGGCGGGAGGACGGGTTTCGGCCTGTTCCGCGGCGCCGGAAATCACCACCGTGCCGCTCATCATCCATGCGGCGATGCCGGCGGCCAACACGAGGGCCAACACAGTTCGTGCAATCATCGCAAACTCGATCCTACTCTGCCGCATCCGCGATGGGAGGCTTGGCCGCTGCGATCAGCGACTGTGCGTTTTCGTCCAGATAGGCAAGGGACGCCCCCATGCAGGTGCGGCCGTAGTCGACGATCCAGCGGACGCCGGGATTGTCGCAGTCTTCGGCGCCCAACCCGTCGAGGTGGGCGATCTCGGCCTTGAGGTGCGCCCGGCGCTCCTCGATGGCGGCGATCACCACCTCGGCCGGCAGCTCGCGCGCGAACTTCGCCACGAGCAGGAAGCGGGCGCGGAAGAGGTCCGGACCAGGCGGTTCCGACAGCGCCTCCAGCAGCGCCTGCTCGCCCTTCGCGGTGATCGCATAGACCTTGCGCGCCGGGCGGCCGGGCTGCGTTTCCTCGCGCACGGTCACGAAATCGTCCACCGCGAGGCGGGCGAGGGCGGGATAGATGGAGCCGTAGCTCGCGTCGATGAAGTAGCGATAATCGCCCTCGACGGATGCCTTCTTGATCTCGTAGCC
>JAUIJH010000193.1 GCA_030431335.1 Alphaproteobacteria bacterium | reverse complement strand
GGCGACGCTCGCCTACACTGTGCAGCGCCAACAAATCGAGGACTTGCCGATCAGCGGGAGGAACTATCAGTCTCTTGCTCAACTTACCGCCGGCGTAGTGCCGGAGATCGGCGGACGCGACCGCGGCCCGCTTGGGGACGCGCGCTTGGGCGGCGGCTTCGTGAGCCACGGCCAGCCGGTCGGCCAGAACAACTTTCTCATTGACGGCATTGACAACAACTCGACCGTCATGGGCCAACAGGACCGCAAGGCGCAGGCCATCATCCCGTCGATGGACGCCGTGCAGGAGTTCAAGGTCCAAACATCCAACTACTCGGCCGAGTACGGACGCAACGCCGGGGCCGTACTCAATGTGAGCATCCGCAGCGGAACGAATGACTTTCACGGCTCGGCCTACGAGTTCATGCGGAACGACTTCTTCGACGCGCGCGACCTCTACGAGGAAGGCCTGCACATCCCGCCCTCCAAGCTCTACGAAGCCGGCGTCGAGAACCGCCAGTTAATGCGAATCATCGCCGCCAACGTGCGCGTGCCGGACCTCGTCATCGGCGATATTAAAGCGATGGTGGGGGCGGAGAAGCTGGGCGCCGAGCGGCTCCTCGAAATGATCGAGGACTATCGCGCCGGCCCCGGCTTCCAGGTGCTCGCCGACGAGATCCTCGACCGCTCCGAGCGGGCGATGCGCGCCGCGCTCATGGAGCTGCCGGACGGCGAGTGGTCGAGCGTCATCGAGGCGGACGGCTACACGCGGCCCATCACCATCGCCTCCAAGGTGACGAAGACCGGCGACGCGATCCACGTCGACTACACCGGCTCCTCGCCACAGCAGGCCGACGCCTCGATCAACTGCACAACCAACATCACGTTCGCCGACACCTACTACCCCATCAAGTGCTCGCTGACGCCGCACCTTCCCAACAACGAGGGCCTGTTCCGCGCGATCACCATGTCGGCGCCGGAAGGCTCGATCTTCAACGCCCGGAAGCCAGCGCCCGTGAAGTCGCGCTCCAAGACGAGCTTCCACATCCATGTCGCCATCTACAAGGCGCTGGGCGAGGCGATCCCGGAGCTGATCCAGGCCGGCAGCGGCTCGTTCTGGGCGATGACGCTGCACGGCACGAACGAGGACGACGGCTCGGTCTTCAACGTCCACGTCCTGCCGAACGGCGGCAAGGGCGCGACCGCCCGTACCGATGGCCTGCCCACTGTCGCCTTCCCCTACAACGGCACCGTTACGCCGGTGGAGATCGTCGAGAACCAGGCGCCGGTCATGATCGAGCGCAAGGCGCTGCTGATCGACAGTGGCGGCGCGGGGGAACGGCGCGGCGGCCTCGGCCAGGAGATCGCGATGCGCGTCACAGGCTCGCGCCCGCTGGTCGCCTCGCTGCGGCCCGACAAGGTGACGTTCCCGCCCCCCGGCGTCCTCGGCGGCGCCCCGGGCGCGGCGGGCAGCTTCGACATCAACGGCGAAGCGGTGACGATCGGCCCCGCGACGCTCGTGCCCGGTGATGTTTACACCATCCGCCTGCCGGGCGGCGGCGGCTACGGTGACCCCAAGGCACGGGACCCTCAGAGCGTGCGCACCGACGTCGCGAACGGCTACGTCAGCGAAGGTGCCGCCGCACGCGACTACGGGGTCGCACTTTGATGCAAAACAAGGGATTTGCACGATGAGTTTCGTCTGGGACGGAACGACGGTTTCGGCGGAGAGCACGGCACGTTTCGAGGTGCCGGTCTGTGTGATGGCGAGCGGCTTTCCGCTCACGCTTGCGGTGCACGCGGTGGTCGGCAACCGGCCGGGACCGGTGTCGCTGGTCTCCTGCGGCTCGCATGGCGAGGAGCTGTGGAGTTCGGAGTTCTGCCGCCGGCTGCGCGACTTCCTGGTGCGCGACGGCTACGATTTCGCCGGCACCATCCTGCTCGCGCCGCAACTCAACCCGCACTCGTTCGAGAGCGGCACGCGCAACACGCCGATCGATTTTCACAACCTCAACAGGGTGTTCCCCGGCTCGCCGCTCGGCAAGAACTGGTTCACCGACACGCTCGCCAAGGTGATCGCCGACAAGATCCTGCCGAAGGCCGACTTCGTGTTCGACTATCACGGCGGCGGCAGCGACACAGTGATTCACTACCACTATACCGTCGACCCGGCGGCCTCGGAGCGGGCGCGCATCGTGCACGACGTCGCCCGCGCCAGCGGCGCAGAGGTGCTGTGGCAGCAAGGCGAGCCGCGCGGCACGCTATCCAACTGCGCCGAAGACATGGGCAAGACCGCCTTCGTGGTGGAGATCGGCGGCGGCGGACTGATCCTCGACATCGACTATTTCGAGAGGGCCTACCGGGACTTCCTCAACATGGCGCGGGTTATCGAAGTCGTGCCCGGCGCTCCGGATTATTCCGCCGCCCGCATCGTGGTGCAAACCGGCACCTCGCTGCGTCCCTCGCACGGCGGCACGTTCCTGCCGGAGGTGGGGCTCGACGTCATGGGCAAGACCGTCGCCAAGGGGACCGTCCTCGGGCGCGTCGTCTCGCCCTACAGCTTCGAGATCCTCGACGAGATCACGGCGCCGTTCGACAAGACCGAGATCATGATGATCCGCAACCGCATCTCGAAGGTCCACCCGGGCGAATACGCCTACATCATCGGCGACGGCGACACCGGATACTCGCTGCGCTGAGACGTCTCCCCTCACCTCACAGGAGTTGCGCAATGAATTTTGGAAGACTCTTGCTCACGGCCGCTGTCGCGCTCGCCCCGGCCGTGGCCGTGGCGGATGTGACGCTGGTGGTGCCGCAGCTCGACGAGCCGCGCACGCTGAGCCCGGACCCCGCCGCCGACACCGGCGCCTACGCCGCGACGAGCAACATCTACAGCCACCTCGTGGTGATGGACTGGGGCGTCGTCGCCGGCACCCCCGCCTACGGCGACCTCGCCGAGAGCTGGGACATTTCCGAGGATGGGAGCGTCTACACCTTCCATCTCCATCCCGACGCGAAGTGGCATGACGGCGAGCCGCTCACCTCCGAGGACGTCAAGTTCACCTTCGACAGGATCCGCGAGAAGAAGTACCCGTATTCGGCGTTCCTTTCGGGGGTGAAAACCATCGAGACGCCGGACGACGACACCGTCGTCATCACGCTCGACAAGCCGAACATGGCGTTCGTGCCGATGATGGCCCAGGCCGCCGGATGGACCGGCAAGATCTATCCCAAGCACATCTGGGAGAGCGAGGAGGGGTTCGACACCGGCCCCGCCGTCAACAATCCGATCGGCAGCGGCCCGTTCAAATTCGTGCGCTGGGACAAGGGCGTCGCGGTAGAGCTGGAAGCCAACGAGGATTACTTCCGCGGCCCACCCAAGATCGACCGGCTGATCTTCCGCCCGATGCCGGACGCCAACGTGGCCCGGGCCGAGTTCGATGCCGGCCAGTTCCCGCATCTGCCCTACGACTATGCGCCGCCGCTCGCCGAAGCCCCGGCGTTGGAGGCGGACCCCTCCATTACCGTCACCTACACGCCCTCTCACTATAGCCGCGACATCCAGCTCAACACCCAGCGCGAGCCTTTGAACAACCTCAAGGTGCGCGAGGCGATCGCGACGGGCATCGACCGCGAGATGATCAGCATCCTCGGCTTCAGCGGCACGTGGAAGCCGGCGATGCACGCCAATGTCGACACCCAGACGCAGTGGATCAACCGCGACGTCAGCTTCCCCGAATACGACAAGGAGAAGGCCGAGGCGATGCTCGACGAGGCGGGCTACCCGCGCGGCGACGGCGGCTGGCGCTTCGCCCTCAGCGTCACCGGCCCGTCCTATTCAGACTGCCGGGCGATCAACGAGGTGCTGGTGCAGCAGCTGCGCGACATCGGCATCGACGCCAAGCTCGAAGCGTTCGACCAGTCCACCTGGTACCAACGCATGCAGCAGCGCAACTTCGACATCTCGTGCTACTTCACCCGCTATGGCCCGGACCCCGACGCCTATCGCGAGCACTTCGGAACCGGCGGCCAGCGCAACTTCATGGGCTACTCCAACCCTGAGTTCGACGAGCTCGGCGCCCGCGCCGTGACGCTCACCAACGTCGACGAGCGCAAGAAGCTTTATGCCGAGATGCAGGCAATGCTGGTGCGCGACATGCCTTACATCAACCTCGTCAACGAGCAGAAGATGAGCCTGTCGCGCGCCGGGTGGGCCGGGTTCCCGCTGATGGAAAGCGGCTACAACAAGTCGGTCACCTGGTTCGGCTACTATGCCGTGACGCCCCCGGCCGAGTGAGACAGTTAGGGCAGCCGAGATGCGTCTTCTTCGCTACGTCTTCTACCGCGTCTTGCAGATCGTCCCGGTCGCCCTCATCGTCGTCGTCATCAACTTTCTCTTGATCCACCTCGCCCCCGGGGACGTCTCGATCCTCCTCGCGGGCGAGGATGCCAACCCCGAGTTCATGGCCACGATCCGCGAGCGGTACGGCCTCGACGAGCCGTTTCTGCAGCAGCTCTGGAGTTATCTCGTTACGATCCTGTCTGGCGATTTCGGCCAGTCCTACCGCACGGGCGAGCCGGTGATCGGCCTCATTATGGAGCGCGTGCCGGCGACCCTCCTCCTCGCCGGCTCGAGCCTCGCCGTCGCCGCCATCCTCGGCACCGCCATCGGCACCGCCATCGCCCGCCGCCCCGGCTCCTTCCTCGACACGGCCATCACCACCTTGTCGATCGCGCTGTTCTCGATCCCAGTCTTCTGGCTCGGCCTGATGCTGATCCTCTTCTTCGCCGTGCGGCTGCAACTCCTGCCGTCGAGCGGCATGATCACCATCGGCGGCCCGCGCGATGGCCTCGGCCACATCCTCGACATCCTGTGGCACATGGTGCTGCCGGTTGCGGCGCTGGCGACGGTTTGGCTCGGCCAGTATGTCCGCCTCGCGCGCGTCTCGGTCTCCGAGGTACTGGCGGAGAGCTACGTCACAACCGGGCGGGCGATCGGGTATCCCGAGCGCACGATCATGACGCGCTTCGGCCTGCGCAACGCCCTGCTCCCGCTCGTCACCGTGCTGGGTCTCGAACTCGGGCTCCTCCTCACCGGCGCGGTGCTGACCGAGACGGTGTTTGCCTGGCCCGGCCTCGGCCGCCTCATCTACGAGGCGATCCTCGCCCGCGACACGCCGATCATCATGGGCGCCTTCGTCATCATGTCGTTCACGGTGATGATCGCGTCCCTGGTGACGGACATCCTCTATGCGGCGCTCGATCCGCGGGTGCGGCTCTGATGGGGCGGGGCCTGCGCCTGCTCCGTGGCGTCGTCTCGACGGTGCCGGGCGCGCTCAGCCTCGCCGTCGTGCTGCTGGCGCTGGTGGTGGCGCTCGCGGCGCCCTGGCTCGACCTCGCCGACCCCGTAGCGATGGGCCGCGAGGTCTACAAGGCGCCAAGCGCGGCGCACTGGTTCGGCACTGACAACTTCGGCCGCGACGTCTTCTCCCGCGTCATCTGGGGCACCCGCGTTGCGCTCGTCGTCGCCATCGGTTCGGCGGTGCTTTCGATCGTGGTCGGCGCCATCATCGGCGCGATCGCCGGCTACTTTGGCGGGCTGGTCGACGCGGCCCTGAGCCGGCTGTTCGACGTATTCCTCCTTATCCCAACCTTCTTCCTCGTCCTCCTCATCGTGGCGCTGTTCGGGGCCAGCCTGCCGATGACGATGTTCGCCATCGCACTCACCACCTGGCCGCGCTCGGCCCGCATCATGCGATCGCAGGTTCTCTCGCTGAAATCTCGCGTCTACGTGCAGGCGGCGCTCGCCTCGGGCGCCTCGCACCGCCAGGTGATCGTGCGCCACGTGATCCCTAACGGCATCGCTCCGATCCTCACCGACGGAGCGCTCCTGATGGGGCTCGCCGTCCTCACCGAGGCGGGTCTCTCCTTCCTCGGCCTGGGCGACCAGAACTCGGTGAGCTGGGGGCGGATGATCTTCGAGGGCCAGCGGCAGCTGCGCCTCGCGCCGTGGATGTCGATCGCCCCGGGTGTCGCGATGCTCGTCCTCGTCGCGAGCCTCAACCTCCTCGGCGACGCGTTGAACTATGCGATGAACCCGCAGCTTCGAACCCGCGGCGGGGCGCCCCGTCGCCGTGGCACGGCGCCTCCGCCCGCGGACGAGCCGGGCGAGGGCCACGGCGCCATCCTGCGGGTGGACAATCTCAGCCTCGCTTACCGCGTCGGCCGGCGCCAGATTGTCGCCGTCGACGGCGTGTCGTTCTCGCTCTCCCGTGGCGGCAGCCTCGGCATCGTCGGCGAAAGTGGCTGCGGTAAGTCGAGCCTCGGCTCGGCGCTCCTCCAGACGGTGCCCAACAACGCCGACTTTCTGTCCGGCACGGTGAGCATCGACGGCCAGACGGTGCTCGCGGGCGGCCGCCCCATCGCGCGCCAGGGACGGCTGCGCATTGACGCGCTGCGCTGGACGCACATCGCGACGATCTTCCAGAGCGCGATGAATGCACTCAATCCGGTCGCGACGGTGGAACGGCAGCTCGTTGACGCCTATCGCCACCACCGCCGCGGCGCGAGCCGGGCGGAGGCGCGCGAGCGCGCCGGCGCGGTGTTCGACCTCATCGGCGTCCCCCGCTCGCGCCTCAATGCCTATCCGCACGAGCTGTCCGGCGGCATGCGTCAGCGCGCGATGATCGCCCTCAGCCTGATGCTGGAGCCCAAGCTCATCATCGCCGACGAGCCGACGACCGCGCTCGACATGCTGATCCAGGACCAGATCCTCGGCGAGATCGAGGAGTTGCGCCGCCGTCTCGGACTGTCGCTGATCCTCGTCTCGCACGACATGGGCGCCGTTTCGGAGACCTGCGAGCGCGTCGCGGTGATGTACGCCGGCCGCATCGTCGAAAGCGCACCGACGAGCGTCATCTTCTCACGCCCGAGCCACCCCTACACGCGTGCCCTGATCGATGCGTTGCCGGACCTCACGGGCGCGCGCCGCAAGCTGGCGTCGCTGCCCGCCGTGACCGACCAGGCGACGTGCCTCGACGCCTGCCGCTTCGCGCCGCGCTGCCCGCACGCCACCGACCTTTGCCGCACCGTCTCGCCACCGGTCGTCACCCTAATGGACGGACATGATGCCGAGTGCCACTACGCCGCCGATTTCGCGCCGCAGCCGCGTGAAGAGCTTGTGCGATGACCCCGATCCTCGAACTTGCCGCGCTGCGGATGGTGTACGACACCGGCACGGGCCTCCTGGCGCGGCTCGCCGGCCGGTCCGCCCCGGCGGTGGTCGCGGTCGACGACGTCAACCTGCGCCTCGCGCCCGGCTCGACGCTCGCGCTCGTGGGCGAGAGCGGTTCCGGGAAGACCACGACCGGGCGCATCGCCACGCTGCAGGAGCGCCCGACAGGAGGCGCGGTCTTCTATGGCGGCCGTGAGGTGACGGATCTCAAGGGCGCCGCCCTCAAGACGTATCGGCGCGACGTCCAGATGATCTTCCAGAACCCTTACGAGGCGCTCGATCCGCGGTTGACCGTGGGCCAGTCCCTCGCCGAGCCGCTGGAGCTGCATCTGAAGCAGTCGGCTGCCGAACGGCGGGCGCTGGTGCTGGCGACGCTCGAGGCGGTCGAGCTGCCGCCGGCCGCCGCCTTCGCGGCCAGCTACCCGGCCAACCTTTCCGGCGGGCAGCTCCAGCGCATCGCCATCGCGCGGGCGCTGATCACCCGGCCGAAGGTGGTCATCGCCGACGAGCCGGTCTCGATGCTCGACGTCTCGATCCGCTCGGGCGTGATGAACCTAATGTTGGACCTGCAGCGCCAGATGGGCGTCTCCTACCTCTACATCACGCACGACCTAGCGGTTGCGCGCTACATGTCCGACCGGATCGCCGTGATGTACCTCGGCGCGGTGATGGAGGAAGGGCCGACGGAGACCCTGGTCGCCCACGCCGGCCACCCCTACACTCGTCTGCTCATCAGCGCCGTGCCGGACCGCCACGCCAGCGGCAGACGCGACCGGATCCGCCTCAAGAGCGACCCTGCCTCGCAGGGCAAAGTGCCGTCCGGTTGTCGCTTCCACCCCCGTTGCCCGCTCTCGCAACCGGTGTGCGCCACCACGCCGCCGCCCGTCGTCGAACTTGCCCCCGGCCACAGCGCCGCCTGCCACTTCGCGCCCGCCGTAGCGCGTGATGGTCTCGCAGCCGTTCACGCATAAGCGCCATCGTCGGCGGGAAGACACGCGGAGGTGCCGGATGACGGTAGCCGCTGCGGGGCGGCCTCTCGTTTATCCTTCGGCGTCAGGGGCTCTCGGCCCTGCCGGCCACCTGATCGTCGGCGGCATTCGCACCTAGAAGCCTGCCGCCCTCCCCCACGAGCTGGCGGCATTTGTTTCGACCGGGCGATGGCGCGGAGGGACGCCTATGCTGCGAGGCAGCGCAGCACCATATCCCTTGCTTCCGCACCCTTTTCCTGCAGGTCGCGGACGTATTTCTCGTTCAGCCACTGATTGAGATAGGCCTCTTTGAAAGCATCGCGCGCGGTGATGCGGCCGTACCAATCGGCGAGGTTGGGCCGCTGCTCGATGAGGTCGCCGAAATTGAGGTGGTCCAGCCGCAGCACGTATGGCAGCAGGCCGATGTCGGCGATCGAGATCGCGTCGCCGACGAGCCAGCCGCCCATGGGCAGCGCTCCTTCCATATCGTCGAGCATCTGCTGCAACCGCAGCAAGGCGCCGGCGAGATCGGGATGGTTCATCCCGCTCTCGATGAGCTGACGTTTCAAGACCCGCCACTTCGGATTGGGCACCGAGTCGAGGATCTCGTCGATCTCCTCTTGGGTGTGGATCTCCGCATACTGGTGCCGGATACCAATGCCCACCGTCACGACCACCGTCGCGGCATGGATCGTGTCGTCGAGCTGCTTGGTCCATAGCCGCATGCGGGCCCGGTCGACGCTGTCGGCCGGACGGAACGATGTCTCGCCGAACGCATCCTCGAGGTATTCGCAGATGATGGTCGACTCAATGACGGGGCGCCCATCGTGGACGAGCGTCGGCACCACACCGTTCGGGTTGAGCGCGAGGTACTGCGGAGAGAACTGCTCCTTGTGCCGCAGGCTCATGTGCCTGCTTTCCCATTGGAGCTCCTTCTCGGCCAAGAGGTGGCGAACCTTCTGGGCGCAGACGGACATGTCGTTGTGGAATAGCTCCAGCATGGGGACCTCGAGTTCGTGATTCAGTGTGTGCCGCGACCGGGCTCGTACGGGCGTGGTCACATGGTGAGCGGGATCCAAAGCGATATGGCCGGGAAGGCGACGAGGATGAGAAGCCGCACCAGGTCGATGAGAATGAACGGCATGACGCCGCGATAGATTTGGCCCAAACCCACGTGCGGCGTGATCGAATTGATCACAAAGACATTCATCCCGATCGGTGGGGATACCATGCCGAGTGTGCAAACCATCACGAAGATGACACCGAACCAGATCGGATCGAAGCCGAGCTGGACAATGACCGGGAATACGATCGGCAGGGTCAAGAGCGCGATGGCGATCTCGTCCATCAGCGCGCCCAGGATGAGGTACATCACGATGATGAGGAAGAACACGCCGTAGGCGCCGATATCCAGACCGACCAGCCAGGCATTCAGGTTCTGAGTCGTCTGAGTAATCGTAAGAAAATACCCGAAGATCAGCGCGCCGATGATGATGAGGAAGATCGAGGCCGTCGTTCGCAACGCCTCGACCAGCGACCGGATGGTCTCCCCCACCCCCAGCCGGCGCCGCACGACGCCGATGATCCACGTGCCGCACGCGCCAAGGCCGGACGCTTCGGTGACGGTGAAGAACCCGCCGTAGATGCCGCCGATCACGAAGACGAAGAGGAGGAGTACCGCCCATATCCCTTTGAGGGACTCGACCTTCTCCGCCATCGAAGCCTCCGGATAGCGCGGGCAGGTCTCGGGGCGAGATCTGGCGATGAGGAGGATGACGAACGCGTACATCACGACGCCCAGCAGTCCCGGCAGAATGCCGGCCATGAACAGCTGGCCGATGTCCTGCTCTGTGATGATGCCGTAGAGCGCGAGCGCGGCCGAGGGCGGGATCATGATGCCCAGGGTGCCGCCCGCCGCTATGACGCCCGTCGACAGGCCCGAATGGTATTTGGCGCGCTCCATCTCGGGCAGCGCAACGCGGGTCATCGTGGCCGCGGTGGCGATCGAGGACCCGTTGATCGCGGCGAACCCGGCGCAGGAGAGCAGCGTCGCCAGGGCCAAACCGCCGGGAACATGGCCCACCCACGTTTTCCCCGCATGGAACAGCTCACCGCTGAGGCCGGAGCGGCTCGCGAATACACCCA
This sequence comes from Alphaproteobacteria bacterium, assembly GCA_030431335.1. Lineage (GTDB taxonomy): Bacteria > Pseudomonadota > Alphaproteobacteria > Rhizobiales > Amorphaceae > Acuticoccus. The sequence continues at coordinate 64 of JAUIJH010000193.1, read as the reverse complement.
TCAGGATGAACATCGGAATGATGCTGAGGCTGTAGTCGGTCACCACGGTCAGCGGAACCTGGGC
>JAUIJH010000192.1 GCA_030431335.1 Alphaproteobacteria bacterium | reverse complement strand
TTGGAGTGGATGCTGAAGGTATCGAACCCGGTGGGGCCCTGTTCGGCGAGGTGCGTGGGGTTGGTGGGGCCGATGGAGGCCGGATGGGCGTAGGTGGTGTGGTAGCTCTCGATGAAATTCTCGAACACCGCCTTCCAGTTGCCGTGCCACACGTCCTCGTGGACGACGTGGCGGTCCTGCCAGGTCTCGAGCCGGTAGGGGGCCATCAGCTCCGCCAGCGGACCGAGGTGCGTGGCGAGCGGCGGCGCATCGGTGTCCCGCGATACGAAGACGAAACCGAGCGCGCTGTCGCAGGCGAGTTCCTCCAGGTAGAGCTCGCGCGTCGCCACGTTGCAGAAGCCCTCCCGGTCCGGCACGCCGATGAGCTGGCCGTCCAGATTGTAGGTCCACGCGTGATAGGGGCACACGATGCGGTTGGCGTTGCCGACGCCGTCCACCAGGCGGGCATAGCGATGCAGGCAGAAGTTGGCGAACGCCTTGAGCGAACCGTCCCGCTGGCGCACCACGGCGATGGGCCGGTCGCCGAGCCGGGCCGACATGTAGTCGCCCGAGTTGCGCAGGCACCCCTCGCGGCCCACCATCACCCAGCCGGTGTCGAACAGGGCGGCCTGCTCGTCGGCGAGCACGGCCGGGTCGGTGTATTCGCTCTGCAGCGGGGCACGCAGGCGGTGTTGGGGTCGATCGAGCATACGGGCGGCTCCCCGGTCGGTGGCGATACAACCCACAATACGTGTGCCCGCGCGCTATTCACGCACAAAAATTAGGCAAGGCGCGCGCGTTCATAGGCAAAGCAGGCGCGTTCAAGGAGCGGTGGCGGTCCGGTCGAGGAGACGATAGACTTCACGGGTCGAGCGACCGGAGAATTTTTTTGGAATATTTGCGTGAATTTGTAACGCTGTTCGTGGTGATCGACCCAATCGGTTCGGTGCCGGTATTTTTCTTTGCCACCATGCAGGTGCCCCCCAGCCTGCACAAACGGTTTGCGGTGCGGGCCGTGTTGATCGCCGCCGTGGTGCTGATGCTGTTCCTGCTGGGCGGCCAGTTCCTGCTCGATTGGCTGGCGTTACGGCTGGGTTCCTTCAAGATCGCCGGCGGGATCGTGCTCTTCCTGTTCGCGATGACCATGATCTTCGGCGAATCCAAACCGGCGCAGGAGATCGAGGAGGCCGAGCGCGATCACATGGCCGGCGCCGTGTTTCCGCTGGCGATCCCCTCCATCGCCTCGCCCGGTGCCATGCTCGCGGTGGTCATCCTGACCGACAACCGTGCCAACAGCGTCGCCGATCAGGCGGTGACGGCGCTTCTTCTATTCGCCGTGCTGGCGATCACGCTGGGCGTGCTGCTGGCGGCGAGCTTCGTGCGCAAGGTGATCGGCAATTCCGGCGCGAGCGTGATCAGCCGCGTGATGGGCATGGTGCTGGCGACGGTGGCGGTCGATTCGGTGGTAACGGGGCTGGGCGAGCTCGGCGCCATCACGTTGGACTGACACGTTGGACTGAGCGCGGCGTTGCCGGGGCGGCGGTCCGACCGCCCCGGCTTGCATCGATGTTCGGAAGGCCGTGGCTATTGCTGGCCCGGCATCTTCACGAGGCTCATCACGCCGGTGCAGCTGTCGGACAGGGCATCGCGATTGTTGATGAGGCAGGAGAAGATGCGGCCCTCGCCGGGCGCAACATCCTGGCACAGCGTGTAGATGTCGCCGCTGCATGCCTCCAGCACGGTGCGCATGGAGCTGAACATGGTGTCGATGATGTCGGCGGCATCGCCGATCGCGGCGTCGCAATCGTCGGAGATGACGAGCTCGTGCGCGTAAAGGCACGACAGCATCCGCCCATTGCCGGGCTCAACGGCCGAGCAATACTGCCCGATGTCGCCCGCGCAGGACCTCAGGATATCGGACGCGCCCGCGCTCATGGCGGACAGGGCGAGGATGACGGGAACGGCCGCGAGGCGCAGTTTTGCGTGCATGTTGTGCATTCCGGCTAGGGGTTCACGATGATGTAGACGGTGGCGCCGTTCTGCACGACGGGCTGGTAGTAGACGCCGCCGCAATACCAGTAGGCGTTGCGCCGCACGCAACCGGCCGGCAGCGCGTTGTAGTAGGTGTTGCGGTTGGTGGTCCGCCGGGCGGTGCGGCGGGAGACGCGGCGGTCCTGGGGGATCGGCTGTTGCGCCGTCGCGGACGAAAAATGCAGGAGCCCGGCGGAACCGGAGCCATCGGGCGCGGGAATGGGCGAGAGCGTCGCGCAAAGCCCGAACGCAAGGGCGGCGGCGCCGGCAAGTGATTTCAACATAGGCTCTCTCCTGCGATTCTTTGAGGCCAGACTCTTAGCAGAAGAGGCCCCATGCGTCGCGCCGCGGGCGACAACAATCGGACTTTGCTCGCCAAATGGCGGCGGCAGCGGCGAACTAGCGGCCGTCGGGAGCCGCCCGCACAATTTGTCAGTGTGCTGGCGGGGCAACACGCGCGCGCTATGTGGCGGCGCCCTTCGCTCGCCGGATGCCGCACGCCGGGCCGCGCGCTAGGATCGCGCAAACGCAAAGGAGACGGTCGATGCGCATTGTGCTGGCCCTGGTGTGTGCGCTCGCGCTGTGGACCCGCGCCGAGGCCGCCGATCTCGATCCGCCCGCACCGCTGCCCGAACCGATGTGGGACGTGCGCATCCAGCCCTACCTGTGGGCCGCCGCGATGAGCGGAACCACCAAGCCGTTCGGCCGCTTGCCGCCCGTCGACGTCAACATGCGCTTCAGCGACATCCTGGAGGACCTCAAGTTCGCCGGCATGGTGGCGGGCAGCGCGCACTATGGGCGGTTCGGCGTCGCGGGCGATCTGCAATACGTCGTTCTCAAGTCCGGCGCGGACACGCCCGGGCCGGCCTTTTCCGGCGCCAACGTCAAGTCGGAGAGCTTCATCGGCACGATCCTGGCCGACTACAAGATCATCGATGCCACGCGCGGCACGCTCTACGGGTCCGCCGGCGCGCGGATCTACCGGGCCGCCACCACCGTCACCCTCACGCCGGGCCTGTTGCCCGGCCGGTCCGGCACGGGCTCGGACGTGTGGGCCGATCCGATGGTGGGCCTGCGCGGCAATTTCGACATCACGCCGAAAATCTTCGTCAACGGCTGGGGGTTGGTCGGCGGCTTCGGCGTCGGCTCCGACATCGCGGCGGACGTCTTCGGCGGCGTCGGCTACCGCTTTACCGACCATATCGCCGCCAATCTCGGCTACCGCTGGCTGAAGGTGGACCGCGACACGGCCGATTTCGTCTACGACGTGGAGCAGCACGGCGCGATGGCCGGCCTCGTCATCTCGTTCTGACGCGGTGAGACCCGATCAAAAGCGCGTGCGGACCCGGCCCTGGACCGGCCGGGGCGGCGATGCCCCTCTGGCGCGCGGGGGCCGGCCCGCGCTAAGCGAGAAGGGTTCATCTGGATGCCCCAACTTATGATTCGCCTCAACACGATCCTCCTGTCCTGCCTCGCGCTCGCCGGCGCGGCCGCCCAGGCGCATGCCCAGACGCTGGTGGTGACCGCCTTCGACGAAGCCTACGCCGCCGTGCACCGCAAATGCGTCGTGGACCGGTTCGAGGATGAGACAGGGGCCAAGGTCGACATCGTGGTCGCGAGTTCGACCACGGCCCTCGCGCAGCTGCGCGCCAACAAGGAAGCGCCGATCTACGACGTCGTGCACTTCGCCGGCGGCCAGGAGATCCCGGCCTCCCGCGAAGGGCTGTTGAGCGCGATCTCCGAATCGACCCTCGGCAATCAGGACGAGGTCTACGGGTTCGCCACCAACATGCTGTGGCGCGGACGCGGGCCGACCTATCTGGTCGAGGTGTTCGGCCTCATTCACAACACGCTGAACAATACCGCCGACCTCACCTCCTGGAAGGCGCTGACCGACCCCTCGATCGCCGCCGACGTCATCCTGCCCGACATCGAGACGGACGGGGGCATGAGCGTCTTCCTGATGATCAACAAGGCGCTGGGCGGCGATCTTGACAACATCGCGCCCGGGCTTGAGGCGGTGACGGCGATGGCGGCGGGCGGCGCCAAGGTGGCCAAGACCGGGCTCGAGGTGGAGAAGGCGTTCACCACCGGGTCGGTGCACTATGCCGCCCAGACGCCCAACACCGCGTACGACCTGCAGGAATCGTCCGTTCCCGTGTCCTTCAACAAGGGGACGGAAGGAACGCCGGCCAAGTACTACACGGCCAACCTGGTGGCCAACCGGCCCAACCAGACCCTCGCCATCCGCCTGATCGATTTGACGCTGTCGCGCCCGGTGCAGAGCTGCTTCGTGGAGGCGCTGCGCGTGGCGCCGGTCAACGAGAACGTGTCCCTGCCGCCGGCCATTGCGGCGGATGTGCCCAAGGGGCCGGCCGCGGTGGAGGGGCTCGAGCGCTTCGACGGCGCGCAGGTCGACGCCAACCGGGCCCAGTGGGTCAAGCTGTGGCGGGACGCCTGGGGCAAATGATGGCGCAGCGCTCCGCCCCAGGCCGCCGCTGAGCGCACGCGTGCGGCGAGCGCCGCCGCCTCGGGCAGCGCTCGGCTTGGGCAGCGCTCAGTCCGCGCCGGATTTGGGGCGAGGGCGGAAGGCCGCGTGCCGGCCGCAGAAGCCGGCGAGGATCACCGTAAAGAGAATGCGGCACAGGTGGTGCGTCGCCACCAGCACGGGTGACACGCCCAGCGACAGCGCGATGAGGCCCATCTCGCTGACACCTCCGGGCGCGAAGCTGATGAACAGCGCGGCGGTCGAGATCGGCGTCACCGAGGTGAGGGCGAACGCGAAGGCGAGCGCGAGCGCCAGCATCGCGGTGACCGCGAGCGCGCCGACCGAGATCGCACGCAATATCTGGCGCAGCGTCGATCCGCCGAACATCGCGCCGAGGCCGGTGCCGACGATCAGCTGAGCGAGGTTGAGGAGCCACGTGGGGCTGACGATGTCGACGATCCCCACGCTGTGCAGGACGACGCTGAGCAGGAGCGGCCCCATCATGTGCGCCGCCGGAATGCGCAGATGCGGCGCGATGGCGCTGCCGACGACGGCAATGGCCGCGATGATGAGGATATCCTCGATGGCGGCCGCTTCGGTGGAGAGCGTCTGTCCCGCCGAGCTGCCGACGCTGTGCCCCGACCAGACCAGGAAGAGGAGGGGGACGGTGATGACCACCAGCACGATGCGGATGAAGTGCTGCACGCTGAGGATGCGCACGTCGCCGCCGGCCTGCTCGCCCAGTGCCGTCGCCTCGATGAGGCCGCCGGGCATCGCGCCATAGAGCGCGGTCACCGGGTCGTAGCCGCCGATGTGGCGGAAGATGACGTAGCCGATCGCCGTCGCCACGACGACGAAGAGCGCCATCGCCGTGAGCGAGGGCCACAGCCCGGGCAGGACGCTCATGGTCTCGGGCGAGAATGTGGCGCCGATCATTACGCCGATCACCGCCACGAACCGCATGCGGAAGCGCTGCGGGAAGGGCAGCGCCGCCCGGCCGGCCGCGACGGAGGCGATGCTGAACGCGCCCACGGCGATGAGGCTGCCGACCAGGAACGGGATCGGCAGCCCGATCGCCTTGGCCGCGAACCCGCCGGCGCTGCCGAGTGCCAGCAGGATCGCGAACGACAGCCAATCGACCGCCGCCAGCGCCGTGCGGACGCCGCGCATCAGGGACGGGGCCGGGCTGAGCGGCGCAGCCAGTTGGCGAGGGTGGACGGTGTGGCGAGCATGGGCACGTGCGCAAGGCAAGGGGAACTATGCTATGGGCGCCTTCGACCGTTCAACGCAAGCCTTTGCGGCCATCCCGGCATCGTGCGCCCATGCCGCCGGCGCATCATCGGCGAGGCGGGCGCGAGTGCCGCCGGCGGATCGCCGGCCCGTGCTGGCTTCCGACCGCGCGCCAAGGGCGACCTTCGGCCGCCGCCAGGGCGTGGCTTTCGCCATGCAACCCCAGCAATCATCCCCTTTGCCGCTGCGCCGTGCTGAGGCCGGCGCAAGATCGACCGTTGGCACCATGCCGGCATCGGCGTTTATATGAGCGGCAAGACTCCCACCGAGCGTCGATGTGGCAAGCGTTGTTGTCGCGTTGCTCTCGAACCGTGTCAGTACGTTTCGATAAATATTAGGGCCGACGTGTCATTCATCCATAAACAAATTAGTGACGCTCAGATCCAGGTGTTCAAGCACCCGATTGTCCAAGTCCCCGGCGGCTTTTGCGGCGGCCTCGTTTTGAAGGGCCCAACCGACGCCCCACTTCGGCATACGCGCGGACACAAGCCCGTCGATAGTTTTCGTCCCGACGAAAAATACGAACACAAACTTTCAGGCGAGTATTTTTACATGGGGCCTGTGGCCAACCATTTTGGGCATTTTATGGCTGAAATGGTTCATCGAATTATGTTCTACAAAAATCTCGGTATGGATCTGAAGTATGTCATGGTGATGTCGGAGGGGCCGAATGGCATCTCGAATTATAACAAGCTGCCTGGATTCACTAAAGAGATTTTGAATTTCCTCGAGATCGACGAAAGCAGGATCGTCATCCTGGATCGGAATACGTTGGTTGAAACCTTGCACGTGTGCGAAGCCGGATCCGATTTGAGTGGGGGTGTAAAAGGCGGCTATCTCAAGTTATTGAGAGAATATTCGACCAAGAAACTTGAGAAATTGCATGGATCCACCACGCGTCCGGCAAAAATTTATGTTTCCAGATCCGGCTTGCCTCCCGAGGGGAGCATTTTAGGCGAAGATTATTTTGAAAGGCACCTGGCGGACGAGGGGTTCACGATATTCAGGCCTGAGGAAATGCGGTTCACACCACAGATGGATTACTACCAAAAATCTGAGGTAGCCATTTTTACGGACGGTTCGGCCTGCCATGGCACCGAGTTGCTTGGAGATGGCATGCTCAACCAGGTGGTACTGATACCTCGCCGCGGCGGTCTGCCGGCCAAGACATTCGAAAAAGTCTTGAAGCCTCGCTCGAGAATATTTCACATGGCGGCAGATTGCATGGAGTTTATAGGCACGCCCTTCGTGCTGGCGAATGGGCGGCCAGCGATACACAGGGGCGCTTCATTGATAGACATCGATGAAATCGTCCATTTCTTCAGATCCAACGAAATTGCGGCGCTGCCGAATATTTCTGTCGGAGAATATCGGGCGGCCGCCGAATTGGATTTCAAGAAATTTCTTGCCGCGCGACAGAGATCTCGTCGCGCGTGGAGCGACAGTCTCCACGAAGAGATGCTGACAGCCTTCGAGCGCCGAAAAAGCGGGGATGGCGAACCAACGATTTGACGGGCGCCGGCCTTGGCCGACCCGGCTTCGATCCACGCCGGTGAACGGCGTCGGTGAATGGGGCTTAGGCGGCGCTGCCGTCGCCGTTGGGGCCGAGTTCGTCACCGAGGCGGCGGGCCGGGGCGCCGGGCGCCGCGCCGAAGGGGGCGATGATGCGGTAGAGCGCCGGCGTCAGGATCAGGGTGAAGATGGTGGCGAAGCCGAGGCCGCCGACCACCACCCAGCCCACCGCCGCGCGCGCCTCCGCGCCGGCTCCCGCGCCCAGCACGAGGGGGATGCCGCCGCACACGGTCGACACCGCCGTCATCAGGACGGGGCGCAGGCGCAGCGCCATCGCGTTGCGGATCGCGGTGTCCACGTCCCGGCCGATAGCGCGCTGCTGGTTGGCGAACTCGACGATCAGGATGCCGTTCTTGGCCATGATGCCCACCAGGATCACGAGCCCGATCTGACTGTAGTAGTTGAGCGTTCCGCCGGAGACGTAGATCGCGAGGAGCGCCGCGCCGAGCCCGAACGGCACGGTGAGAATGATGACGAGGGCGCTCGCGAAGCTCTCGAACTGGGCCGAGAGCACCAGGAACACGATGAGGATCGCGGCGGCGAAGACGAGGAGCGTGCGCGTCTGGCCGCTCTCCAGCGCCGCCGCCTCGCCCAGGAGCAGGACCTGCGCGTCGTTGCCCAGCACGGCCGGGGCAATGGCCTGGATTTCCGCCGCCGCCGTGCCGAGGTCGACGCCTTCGCCGAAATTCGCCTGCAGCTGCACCGCGCGGCGGCCCCCCTCGCGCAGCAGGCTGGCGGCGCCGGTGGTCTCCTTCAGGCTCGCCACCACCGAGGCCGGCACGAAGCGCCCGTCCGAGGTGGCGATGAAGGTGTTTTCCAGGTCGCTCTGGTCGTTGACCGGCGGCCCGCCCGCTTCGAGGTCGAGATCGACCGTCTCCTCGTCGAGGAAGATGCGCGTCACGGTGTTGCCGTCGATGAAGGTGCGCAGCGTCGTCACCACGTCGCGCGGCGACACGCCGATATCGGCGGCGAGGCCGCGGTCGATGGCGAGCTCCAATAGCGGCTGTTCGGGCTGGCTCGCCAGCTGCGGGTTGGCGAAGACGGGGTTGCCCTCCATCTCGCGCAGCAGCGCTTCGGAGAGGGTGTCGAGCTGCTCGTAGGAATCGCCCACCACGGCGAACTGGAGGCCGCGCCCCGCGCCGCGGATGCCGAGGCTGTTGGGCATCCGCAGCGAGACGACGGCGCCGGGGATGCGGCTCAAGGGGCGCTGCACGTCGGCGGTGATTTCGGCCTGGGTGCGGCTGCGCTCCTCCCACGGGGCGAGGCGCACGAACATGAATGCCGTGTTGGACCCGCCGCGCCCGATGAGGGACTGCACGGCCAGCGCCTCGCCGCTCTCCACCAGGCGCTCCAGGATGCGCTCCGCCTCGGCCACCTGCTCGCTGGTATAGTCGAGGCTGGCGGAAATGGGCGTGCGCATCGACACGATGAGGACGCCGCGGTCCTCCGTCGGCGTCAGCTCGTTGGGGATCTTGTCGTAGAGGCCGAAGGCGGCGACGGCGAAGGCGATGGCGGCGGCCACCAGCACGTAGCGCAGGGTGAGGAGCAGGCCGACCGCGCGCGCGAACAGCGTCGGCTTGTCCGGGTCGGGCGGCCGCACCACCTCGCCGGGCCTGGGGCGGCCGGGGTCGAGGATCGCGCACATGGTCGGTCCCAGCGTCAGCGCGACGAAGGAGGACAGCGCGACCGAGAAGGCGAGCACGAAGCCGAACTCGCCGAAGATGCCGCCGGCCTGGCCGGGCAGGAAGGAGATCGGCACGAACACGGCCGCCAGCGTCGCGGTGGTGGAGATGACGGCGAAAAACACCTCGCGCGTGCCGAGCGCGGCGGCGGCGTAGGCGGGCAGCCCCTCGCGGCGGCGGCGCACGACGTTTTCCAGCACCACGATGGCATCGTCCACCACCATGCCCGTGGCGAGCACGAGCGCGAGCAGCGTGATGGTGTTGATGGAAAAGCCGGTGATCCAGACGGCGGCGACGGTGCCGACGAGGGCGATCGGCACCGTGACGGCCGGGATCGCCACCGCGCGGAACGAGCGCAGGAACAGGAAGATCACGAACACGACGATGACGATGGCGAGCACGATCGACCACGCCACGCCCTCGATGGAGCGGTTGATGAACAGCCCGTCGTCGGAGGTGACGCGCAGCATCACGTTGCTCGGGAGCTGCGACTTGAGCTCCTCCACGGCCACCGCGACGCCCTCGGAGATGGCGAGCGTGTTGCCCACCGACTGGCGGATGATGGCAAGGCCCACGGCCGGCTGGCCGTTGACGCGGGTGAGGGTGGTCGGCTCCTCGGCGCCGAGCTGCACGAAGGCGACGTCGCCGATCACGGTGTTCTTGTTGAGGCGGATCGCCTCCACGTCGTCGGCGGTGAGGGCGGAGGCGACCGAGCGCACGATGACGGCCTGCGTGTCCGTCTCCAGCGCGCCCAGCGGCACGTCGAGATTGGCGCTTTCCAGCGCGATGGCCAGCGCGTTGAGCGTGATGCCCCGGCTCGCCAGCTGCAGCGGCGAGAACGTGACGCGCATGACGCGCTGCCACTCGCCGTAGATTTCCACGCTCGCGACGCCGGGAATGGAGGCGAGGCGGTCGGAGATGACGCCGTCGGCCCAGTCGGTCAGCTCCTCCAGCGAGGCGGAACCGCTGACGGACAGGCGGATGATGGGATCGGCGTTCGCGTCGTTCTTGCTGACGATCGGCTCGTCGAGGTCGTCGGGCAGGTTGCGCGCGGCGCCGGCCACCAGCTCGCGCGCCTCGTTGGCGGCGATGTTGATGTCGACGCCGGGGCGCATGTCGAGCGTGAGGCGCGCCGATCCATAGGAAGAGGTGGCCGAGATGTCCTTGAGGCCCTCGAGGGCCGAGAGCGCGTCCTCCAGCACCGCGGTGACGGCGTTGTCGACTGTGGTGGGCGAGGCGCCGGGGTAGGAGGCGCGCACGGAGATGACCGGCTGGTCGACGTCCGGCAGCTCGCGCACCTCCACGCCCACCAGCGCGGCGAGCCCGGCGATGACGACGATGAGGTTGAGGACAAGGCTGAGAATGGGCCGCGCCAC
>JAUIJH010000191.1 GCA_030431335.1 Alphaproteobacteria bacterium | reverse complement strand
ATGCGCCCGTGTCCGGGTCGCCCCCGTCCGCCCCCTCGCTGACAAGAAGCCCCTTAACGCTCGGCAAGCTGCTTGCCTTCTACGAACACAGGGTCTCGGTCGAGGGCGTACTGTGGCGCATCAGCTCTTACGACCAGTGGGCGTGGACTCGGCAAGGAGCACGCCGTCGCTTACTATCAGCCGGCAAGGCGAGGCCACCGCCGATGTCGACAGCACCACCGCCGCCCTCCGCGCCGGCTGACCGGGCATCCAGGCTCGGCTGACGCCCGCCTATCGCAGCGGGAACGGGCTGACGGAGTATTCGGGCGCGGCCGAGAGCCAGCGTAGCGGGCGCGGCCAGCGCCGCACACCAGCGACCACCCACCTCACCCCTGACCTGGCGTCAGGGCGCAGCCTGCTCCGGCCCAGCGCAGCCGTCGGCAGGCCCATCCCTTGCGGACCTGTCGGCGCCCTCGTCCTGTCCGTAGCAGGCGCGGTCGGCACCGCCTTGTCCGATAGCCGGGACCGTCGGCGCCTTGCGCAATCACGCAATCACGCAATCAGCGCGGGTAGCGCCGCCTCATCCCACAGCGGACGGGGCCGGTGCCCTGCCCTATCCCGAAAATGGCAGTTATCGGCCGCGGCCGACACCGCTCCGCAACAGACACAGCCGGACGCCCGCCATTTCGCGCATCAGGCACCGCCGGCACACTTGCCCAGCCGCGCCACCGCAGGCACTGCCGGTGCCCACCTTTTCGCGCGGCAGGACGATCGGCGCCGCACCCCACGCCACCGCAGGCGCAGCCGGCCGCTCGCCGCTCGCCCACGCCACCGCATGAGGCACGGCTGGCACCGACTGCCCCCACAGCAGCCACGGCCAGCACAGCACCCAATCCCACAGCCGGCGCCGCGCCCTATCCAGAGCGGCCGGGGCTGGCGCCGGGCTGGGCGCTACTGCTGCACCTTTTCCAGGTGGGCGATGATCGCGCCCACCTCGTCGGGCTCGTACCGGAATTGCGGCATCTCGATGGATTCGTGGTTCACCATGATGCCTTCCGCCAGCGCCTCCGCCAGAAATTCGACCGGGTAGCGCTGCGACAGCGTCGAGAAGGCCGGCGCGTCCGCCACCGGGCTCGGGCCCGGGCCGGCAACGCTGTGGCAGGGCGAGCAGTCGCGCATCACCAGCGCGTGGCCGCGCGCCGCCGCGTCGGTGCCGCCGACGAGCACCACCGGCCGCTCCGGGGCAAGCTCCGTGCGCCGCTCCGGGACGGCGGCGGGCGCAACCGCCGCCAGCGAGGCGATATACGCCGCGAGCGCCGCCACATCGGGCGAGGTGACGGGGAATTCCGGCATCACCGGCAGCGGCAGCAGCAGCGCCTTGCGCACCGTCTCCTCGTCGAAATCGCTGCGGGCCGCCAGCGTCTGGAACGGCGGCGCGTCGGCCAGCGCGTTCGCCTGGCTGGAATCGCCGATGGCATGGCACTGGGCACACCAGACCTGCGCAAGCTGCCGCCCGCGCTCGATCTTCCCGTCCTGCGCCCATGCCCCCGTCGCGACGGCCAGCACCGCGAGCACCCCAAGAACCGTTCTCACCACGCCACGTCCCCCCAGCACATACCCGATCATGTGACCCCCGGGCCGGGCGGGCAAGCATTGACGAGGATCAATCTTGCGGGGAGCCCGCTTGTTTTATCCCCGCCTCGCGCAGCCGTGCGATCCTTTGTCCGTCGCTCGACCCCGGGGAGGCGCGTGCCGGACCGGCCGCCGCGAGGATCGAGGGCTCGGTGGCCCGCCCACGCGCCATAACGGAGGCGCCGACGGCGGGTGGACCGGATCGGCGTCCTCGCCGGACGCGCCTTGAGCCGCCCCTTTTCGGAGGCCAGCGGCCATGACGAACGCCCGCAAGGGGGAAGTTTCGGCGAGAACTCAAGCGGCCCGCCCGAGAGGGAGGACCGCCGAATAATCCGAACCGGGAAAAGCCGAGGCCGGACGCGTGGGGACAGCCTCTCCATCGCTTACCGGGCTGTCCCCACGCGTCCGCCGTTCCCCCTCCCGACGTCCGCAAGGGCGCTCGGGCCGATGGCGGTTGTAACAAGATTGGTATTGCACAACTTAAGAGTGTGTGGCAATCTTTTTTTGGAAGCCACCACCGCTTCGCGTGCAACCATAAAGAGCCATCCCATGCTTCGCCCATTGCTTCTTGCCGCGTCGTTCGCCGGCGCGCTCACGCTCGGATTGCCGGCCGGCGCCATGGAAATCTGCCAGGGCTACGGCCCGCAGACGCCGCGCGACATCGCGAGCGCGGCCGGCGCCAACCACCGCGTCTGGACCCCGGCGCCGGCGTCCGCGCAGCTCAACCTGTGCAATATCCACACGCACACCAATGCCGAGCATAAGGGGCCCGGCTTTTCCGTCTTCGCCGGCTCCGGCGAGCATGGCGGCTACCGCTGCAACGCCACCGACACGTTGACGCCGGCGGAGCTGGAAGATCCCGCCCACGGCCATGGCGCCTTCCACGGCGTCAAGCCCGGCGACACCGTCGAGGTCCACTGGGTCTTCTCCAGCTGCGACGTCAGCCCGGGGCAAGGTCTGGGCGCCTGCCTCAGCGAGCAATGCGCCAACCCCACCCTGCGCGTGGAAAGCCAGGTCTTCCTGGTGGTGAACGACCCCGCCGCCCTCGATTTCGCGGACTTCGCCTATGCCGGCAACACCGTCGGCGGCCTCGCCCAGCCCCGCGCACTGCCCGCCGGCACGGGCGATCCGGTGGTCTTCCTCGGCTCCACCACCGGGCCAAAATACACCGAGGCCGCCTGCTCCCCCCTCCAGGTGACCTGGAGCGTGCGGCCCCAGTGCGCCAAGCTCGACATCGGCTCCCTCAACCGTTGGGCCGAAGCGGGCAACGTCTTCAAGGAGGACCACAGCCACGGCGTGCGCCAGCTCGTCACCGCGCCGGCGCTGCTGGCGCCCATCGCCGCACCCACCAACTAGGCGACGCGGCAATGGCGGGACGCGAGGCGCTGCGCTAAGCTCCCCGCCATGACCACGCTCCTGTTTCGCGACGATCCCTACCTCACCACCGCGAGCGCCACCGTGATCGGCGCCGCGGACGGTGCGCTGATCCTGGACCGCAGCCTGTTCTACGCGGCAGGCGGCGGCCAGCCCGGCGACACCGGCACCCTCGAAACCGAGGACGGCACCACCATTGCCGTCACCGACACCCGCTATGCGGCCGACCGCAGCGCCATCGCCGTCACGGTCGCCACCGCGCTGCCCGAAGGCACCGCCGTCACGCAGCACCTCGACTGGCCGCGCCGCTACCGCATCATGCGCATGCACACCGCGCTGCACCTGTTGTCGGTCGCCCTGCCCCACCCCGTCACCGGCGGCCAGATCGGCGCGGACGAAAGCCGGCTCGACTTTGATATCCCCGACGCCCTCGACAAGGATAAGATCGCGGCGGACCTGGAGGCCCTTATCCAAGGAGACCACAAGGTCACGACCGAATGGATCACCGACGAGGAGCTCGACGCCAACCCCGATCTCGTCAAGACCATGGCGGTGAAGCCTCCGCGCGGGTCCGGCAAGGTCCGCCTGGTGCGCATCGGCACGGTGGACCTGCAGCCGTGCGGCGGCACCCACGTCGCCTCCACCAAGGAGATCGGCACCGTGGCCGTGACCAAGATCGAGAAGAAGGGCCGCCAGAACCGGCGCGTGCGCATAAGGCTGATGGACTGATGCTGATCTCCCCCGCCGACCTTGCCGACCGGCTCGACCGCGTCACGGTGCTCGACGCGTCCTGGCACATGCCCGACACCGGCCGCGACCCGGACGCGGAGTTCCGCGCCGCCCACATCCCCGGCGCCCTGCGCTTCGACATCGACGCCATCGCCGACCAGAGCTCGGGCCTGCCCCACACGCTGCCCTCGCCGGAGGCGTTCGCGGCCGCCGTCGGCGCGCTCGGCATCGGCGAGGACACCGAGGTGGTCGCCTACGAGGCCGCCGGTCTCTTCACCGCGCCGCGCGCCTGGTGGATGTTCGCCGTCATGGGCAAGCCCATCGCGATCCTCGACGGCGGCCTCGCCCGCTGGCAGTCCGAGGGGCGGCCCGTGGAGAGCGGCCCCGCCGGCACCCCGGTGCCCGCCACCTTCAGCGCCCGCTTCGACCCGGCCCTCTTCGCCAGCGCCGACGATGTCGCCGCTGCGCTCGCCGCCGGCGAGACGGTGGTGGACGTGCGCTCGGCGGAGCGCTTTGCCGGCAGCGCGCCGGAGCCGCGCCCCGGCATCCGCGCCGGCCACATGCCCGGCGCCCTCAACCTGCACTACGCCGCCCTCGCCGACGAGACCGGCCGCCTGCGGCCCGACGCGGAGTTGCGCCCGCTGATCGAGCGCGCCGGCATCGACCTCACCGCCCCCGTCATCGCGAGCTGCGGCTCGGGCGTGACGGCGGCGATCCTCGCCCTGGCGCTCACCCGGCTCGGCACCCCCGCCCGCGTGTTCGACGGCTCGTGGACCGAATGGGGCGGCGACCCCGCCCGTCCCATCGCCACCGGCCCGGCCGCCCCCAAGGGCTGACCGCCGCCGGTGGACTTGTCCCCGGCCATGGCCCCAACGCTAGGATGGGCTCACCGCAGCGGTCCACCGCATGCGGGGCGATCGCCACCTCCGGCGATCGGGTTCATTGAACGGCGCCGCCGAAAGCCGCCGCCCCGAATAGATCGCACGACGCTGGTGCCGTGGCTCTACCGCGAACCCGGCGGGCGAAAGGCCCGGCCTGCGCCCTCGTGCGAGATCGCGGAAAATCCGCCGGAAGCACGCGAACAGCCGCCGAGGCAAAAGTCCGGTGTTCCCGCCACGACCGGCCACCGCCTTTCGGCTGAACCACGACCGGCCGCCTGCCTGCACCGCAGTCCCACCGCGGCAAGCCATCCCCGCAAGGTGGGCGCACGACGAAGACGCCAGAACCAAGACTGGAAGCCGCTGCCTTCGGGCTTGCACCGCGCGCTCGCACAAGGTTCGCGGATCGTTGCCCGGGCCGCTCGGCAACTCGCACGACCTCATCCGCACGGCGCGCCCGCGATGTTCTCGCGGACCGCGCCCGAAACCGGAGCCGGCCCATCACGTGGCGGACCCTGGCCCGAACCGCCGCCAGCCGGCGATTTGTGGGCCGCCCGCCGACAAAGCGCGCAGTGGCCCGGGGAAGGCCGCGAGACGAGCAACACGGCCCGCCCCCCAGAACCCACGCCCTCGCCAGCCCGTGGCGGGACCGGCGCAGCGCCGGCCTCGGCAGCAAGCTCGCCCCGGAATTGGCCGGCGGCCCCGCCACCGCGGATCGAGGGAGCGCGAAAACGCGTCCCCAAGCCCCCGGCCCCTCAAAGGTTGCGCAGCACCCGTGCCGGCTGCT
Organism: Alphaproteobacteria bacterium; assembly: GCA_030431335.1. GTDB lineage: Bacteria > Pseudomonadota > Alphaproteobacteria > Rhizobiales > Amorphaceae > Acuticoccus. The sequence continues at coordinate 5,244 of JAUIJH010000191.1, read as the reverse complement.
CGCCCAGTGCCCGCCAGGTGCCGACAAGGCCCAGCGCCACCGCGATCGCCACCGCGAGGGCGACCGCGCTCAACGCCGCCAGCGGCAGGAACACGAACTCCAGCTCCATCAGCTCCACCGCGATGAAGCGGGCCGCCACCACCCCCGCGCCGACCCCGAACAGCGCCGCCGTCCCGCCCAGGATGAGGTATTCCAGCGTATAGGCGCCGATCAGCGTGCGGCGGCGGGCGCCCAGCGTCTTCAGGATCACCGCGTCGTAGATCCGCGCCCGGTGGCTCGCCGCCAGCGTCCCCGCCAGCACCAGCACCGAGGCGATCAGGGTCAGCGCCGCCGCCGCGCGGATCGCGGTCACGAGGTCCTGCACCACGCCGTTGACGGTCTCGAGCGCCTCCTTGACGCGGATCGCCGTCACCGTGGGGAACTCAGCGCTCACCTCGCGCAGCAACGCCAGCTCCTGCTCCTCCCCCGCCCCGCCCGGGAAGGTCAGCGTGGCGAGATGGGCGTGCGGCGCCCCCGCGAACACGTTGGGCGAGAAGATCATCACGAAGTTGATCGACAGCGTCTCCCACTCGACGGTGCGCAGGTTGCTGATGGTCGCCTCCACCTCGCGCCCCAGCACGTTGATGCGCACCACGTCGCCGACGCCGACGCCGAGCTCGCCGGCGAGATCGGACGCGAACGAGAGCTCGTTGCCCGCCGGCCCCTCCGGCGGCCACCAGGCGCCTGTCACCACCTCGCTGTTCGCCGGCAGCGCCTGGTCGTAGGTGATGCCCCGGTCGCCGCGCAGCACCCACGAGGCTTCGGTGTCGGGCCAGTCCTCGCTGCGGGTGCCGTTGATGGCGACGATCCGCCCGCGCAGCATCGGCTGGGTGCGCAGCTCGGCGGTTGGCGCGAGCGCGGTCAGCGCGGCGGCGAACGCGTCGCGCTCGCTGTCCTGGATGTCGAGGAAGAAGAAGCTCGGCGCCTCCGCCGGCAGGCGCGACAGCAAGGTGCGGCGCAGGTTCCCGTCCACCAGCGACAGCGTGACGAGGAGCGTCAGGCTGAGCCCGAGCGACAGGGTGACGGTGGGCGTCAGCGCCCCGCGCCGGTGGATGTTGGCGATGGCGAGGCGCACCACCGTCGAGCCCGAACGCGGCAGCGCCCGCGCACCGGCCACGATCAGCAGCGCCACCACGCGGAGAGTAAGGAACACCGCGGCGGCGGCGCCCACATAGATCGCCGCCAGCCACCGGTCGTAGGCCGCGGCCACCGCGAGCGCCGCCAGCAGCGCGATGGCGCCCCCCGTCGCCGCGACGAAGCGCCAGCGGATCGGGCTCTTGGGCGCCGGTCCCTCGTCGCGGAACAGCGCGCTGGGGCGCACCGCATAGGCGCTGGCAAGGGGCCAGATGGCGAAGGCGACGGCCGTCAGCAACCCGTAGAGCGCCGCGAGCGCCAGCGCGCCGGGGAAGACGCGCATCAGCCCCGAGACCGGCAGGAGGTCGGCGAGGAAGGCGGCGGCGAGCGGCGGGGCGAGCGCGCCCAGCACCAGCCCCACCGCGATGCCGATCGCCGCCAGCAGCACGATCTGCACGAAGTAGGTGGCGAACACGAGCCGCCCCGGCGCGCCCAGCGCCCGCAAGGTGGCGATGGTCTGCCGCTTGCGGGCGAGGTAGGCGCGCACCGCGTTGGCGACGCCCACCCCGCCGACGGCCAGCGAGGTGAGGCCGACCAGCGTGAGGAACTGGGCGAAGCGGTCGATGGAGCGCTCCAGGCCCGGCGCGGCTTCGGTGCGCGTCTCGATGCGCCAGCCGGCCGAGGGGAACGCCTCGCCCGCCTCCCGCACCAGCGCCTTCAGCGCGTCGTCGGGGAGCGGCCCGTCGCGCCCGGCCAACCGGTAGCGCCAGCGCACCAGGCTGCCGACGCCCACGAGCCCGGCCCGCTCCAGCGCCCCGATGGGCACCATCACGCGCGGCCCGAAGGCGATGCCGCCGGACAGGCGGTCCGGCTCGCGGGCGATGACGCCGGCCACCCGCGCCTCCACCCGGCCGAGCGCGAAATCGTCGCCCACCGCGAGCCCGGTGGTCTCCAGGAAGGAGGGCTCCACCACCGCCGGCACCGGCTCGCCCTCGGGGGCCGGCGCCAGCACCGCCTGCAGCGCTTCGCCGGAGCGCAGGCTCGCCGCGCCGTAGAGCGGATAGGCGCCGTCGATGCCCTTGAGCTCGACCAGCGACTGGCGCTCGCCGTCCAGGGTGCGCGCCATCGCCCGCAGCGTCGCCACGGTCGACACTGCGCCGCGCGCTTCCAGGAAGGCGCGTTCCTCGGCGCTCGCCTGCCGGTGGATCAGCGAGAACGCCGCGTCGCCCCCCAGGATCGCCTGGCCTTCGGCGCGGATGCCGTCGGTGAGGCCGAAGGCGAGCGAGTTGACCGCCGCGATGGTGCCCGTGCCCAGCGCGATGCAGGCGAGGAAAACGTAGAAGCCGCGCAGGCCGCCGCGCATTTCGCGCAGCGCCAGGACGAGCGCGAGCGGCATCGGGCGAGCCCTCACGCGGCCGCCTCGCCCACCGCGAATTCGGCGATGCGCCCCTCGCTCACCCGCACGATGCGCGCGCATTGGGCCGCGAGCGCCATGTCGTGGGTGACCAGCACCAGCGTCTGCCCGCGTTCGCGGCAGGAGGCGAACATCAAATCGGCGATCTCCGCGCCGGTCGCCTCGTCGAGATTGCCGGTGGGCTCATCGGCGAGGAGCACGGCCGGGCGCGGCGCGAGCGCCCGCGCGATGGCGACGCGCTGCTGCTCGCCGCCCGACAGCTCGGCCGGATAATGGTCCGCCCGGTCGGCGAGCCCCACCGCCGCGAGCTCCGCGAGCGCCCGCTCGCGCGGCGCCGGGGCGTGCGCCAGCTCCAGCGGCACGGCCACGTTTTCCAGCGCCGTCATGGTGGGGATGAGATGGAAGGACTGGAAGACGATGCCCATGGAACGGCCGCGAAAGGCGGTCAACGCATCCTCGGAGAGGGCGACGAGGTTCTCGCCGGCCACGCTGACGGCGCCGCGGTCGGGCCGCTCCAGGCCGCCCAGCACCATCAAGAGGGTGGACTTGCCCGACCCGGACGGCCCGGTGACCGCCAGCGACTGGCCCGCCGGCACGTCGAGGCTCGCCCCGCGCAGCACCGAGACGGCCGACGCGCCGCGGCCATAGGTGAGCCAGGCGTCGCGCACCGCGATCATTGCCTCGTCCGCCATCGTGCTCCCCCTTCGCGATGTGGTGCGCCCGCACGAGGCTGCGCTTTTGTTCGTGAACCAGATATCGCTCTGGCGCCGCAGCGCAATTGCGCCTATTCGCCCACCCCTTCGCCCACCACGCACGGGACGGCGCCCGCGCGGGCTGTTGCGGCAAGGTCACGGCCGGCGCACCGATTGCCGCTGGGGCCGAAAATCTGTGGCCTCGCTGTCACGCCCCGGCAGCCAAGCGCCCCGCCCCCATTGCCCGGCCGGCCCGTATGGGGGATGAGTTGAGGGCCAGGTTGGGGAATGTTGCCATGTTCGCGCGTCTTCTGAGCGCTGTTTTGATCGCCGCTTTCACCTTTGGACAGGCGCTCGCCGCCGATCTGCCATCGGAACGGGTCGAGACGAAGCGCAACTTCTTCGGCAAGTGCAGCACCTTCAACAAGATCTGGATCTGGGGCGACCCGCGCGATTGTCCGGGCGACACGACGGCGCCCGCCTGCGATGCCAACGGCGTCGTGGGGGCGGCGGTGCGCTTCGCCAACCGCGCCGAGCCGGTCTACCGGGTGCCGCGCGTGCGAACGTTCACGCCCGTGCGCGAGTTGCCGGAAACCTACTTCAACCCGAGCCCGCTGGTGCGCCGCTACTGCCTCGCCTCCGTCGCGCTCGACAACGGCGAGCACGCCACGGCGTACTATTTCATCGAGGAAGACACCGGCTTCGCCGCCCTCTCCTGGTCCGTGTACGTCTGCATCGAGGGTCATGACAAATGGCGCGTCTACGATGGGCGCTGCCGGGTGACGCGTCCCGCCGAAGTGAATTGAGGCGCATCGCCGCCGCCCGCCTGCCTGCCCGCCTGGGCACCTTCGGGCTCGGCGCGCTCGCGGCGTTGGTCGCGCTGGCGGGGCTGTGCGCCAGCCTCAGCGCCGCCCCGGTCGACCACTATGTGCTGGCGCTGTCCTGGTCGCCCACCTACTGCGCCAGCCGCGACCCCACCCGCGAGCCGCTGCAATGCGGCCTGGAGGCGGACCGCACCTTCATCGTGCACGGGCTCTGGCCCAACACCGCCGATGCCGCGCCCAGCAATTGCCGCACCCGCCACCCCGCCCCGACGCGCGCGCAGGTGCGCAGCGTGCTCGACATCATGCCGAGCGAGGGCCTGGTGCGCTACCAATGGAACAAGCACGGCACCTGCTCGGGGCTGAACGCGGCGGACTATTTCGCCGCGATGCGGGCCGCCTACGAGCGGGTGACGATCCCCGCCGGCCTCACCACGATCCGCAAGACGTTGCGCGTACGCCCGGCGGTGCTGCGCGAGGCGTTCGAGCGCGCCAATGCGGGGCTGCCGGCGGACGGCATCCTCATCGCCTGCCGCGGCGACGACCTCGTCGACGTGCGGATCTGCCTGACGCCATCGCTCGATTTCCGCGATTGCCCGCAAGCGGCCCGCCGCCGCTGCCGCGCCCCGATGCTGGAAGTCGATCCGCCCCGCTGAGGCTTTTGGCGGCTGGAGTGCGCTGGACGGTTGGTGGTGGCTTTTGGTTTTGTAACCGGAACGCTCACTCGCACGGCCGACGTGAAACAATTCACATCAGAGCTGTTTTTTACTGTCCGATGCCTGCTTGCATTACCATTCTTGCTGGCCATTAGCCGGAGAATGCGCCCCCTCGGACATCGATCATATAGTCACGTGTTATCGGCAAAGCATCCACTCTGCGGGCAAACTGCATCTGGAAAACGATGTTCGTACGCCTGCGGAAGCCAATTTCGCAAAGAACTAAGTAAAAATCCCACATCCGCAAAAACCGCTCATCATAAATCGCTCTGACCTCGACTAAGCGATCAGAAAAGCGTTTCCGCCAGTGGCGAAGCGTTTCTGCATAGTGCAGACGCAGAATTTCAACATCCGTGGCGATAATTTGCGCCGATTCTACGGCAGAGAATACCTCGGACAAGGAGGGGAGGTCGGCTCCGGGAAAAATATATTTTCGAATAAAAATATAAATAGTTTAGGACAAAACATTTTGACAAAAAAAAATTCAA
>JAUIJH010000190.1 GCA_030431335.1 Alphaproteobacteria bacterium | reverse complement strand
CGAACCGGCTGCAAGAGGCGAAGAAGTCTGGAAAGCTGCCCGAGGGCGTGGACGATATCGATCCGGGCGATCCTTACGCGATCGCTGGGTTCTACGCCGGGGCGTTCATCGAGGACGCGAAGGCGCTGGGCATGCGCGTGGCGCCGAGGCCAGGGGAGCTGGTGATCACCGAGTTCGACAACGATCCAGGCGTGGTGTGGAATTTTCATGGGTGGGCTCCTCGTTGTCGCACCATCAACTGGACTGCCGGGACTTCTGTTCCGGACCTCGGGACGGTCGGGCGCGGCCGGTCGCCGGCGTGTTCTGTGCCGCAACAATCGACCATCATCTAGAGATGGGCACCGGGCAAGTTGATCGACATGCGTCGATTTCGCCGGGATCATACGAGAAGACCGGCGCGGGGGCCACGGGACGGGCGGCCAGCCAGGCGGGCCTTAGACGAGGGCCGCCGCTGCCTGCCTGGGCGCTGGGCTTCGCCCCGCAGTCTCGAAGCCGCTCAAGAGCGCGACGACGGCCGCTTCCTCCGGCTGCAGGCCCTTCAACGCACGGCGGAGCTTCGCCGGCATCTCGCTCGGCCTGTCGAGATGGAGCTTGCCCTCCAGGTAGGCCTCGACCACCTGCGGGTGGACGTAGCACTTGCGGCAGATCGTCGGCGTGTTGCCGAGCCGCGTGGCGACCCGCTCGATCGCCTGTTTCACGCTCTTTTTCGTTGGCGCGGCATTGTCCGCCATCGCGCATTCCCACAGCGCGATGGCGGCGTCGACGGTCGCGGCCCAGGTGCGAAAATCCTTGGCGGTGATCTCGCCGCCGCTGATCTCGCGCAGGTATCGGTTCACGTCGTCGGAGGTCACTGCGTGGCGCCCACCGCCTGCGTCGACGTATTGAAGGAGTTCCTGGCCTGGCAGCTCCTGGCAGGCCCTCACGATCCGGGCGAGGCGCCGGTCGGTTAGTTTCAGCATCCAGACCTTGCCGCTCTTGCCCGTGAACCGGAACCGCAGCTGCGAGCCGTTCACCTCCACATGCCGGCGCCGCAGCGTGGTGACGCCGTAGCTCCGGTTCTGGCGCGCATAGTCCTGGTTGCCGACCCGGATCAGCGTGACTTCCAGAAGGTACACCGTGGTGGCCAGGAGCTTTTCCCGCGGCAACCCCCTCAGCGCCATGTGCCGCGACACCTGCTCGCGAATTTTCGGCAGCCGGCGGGCAAAGGCCGCCAGGTGATCGAACTTGGTGCTTTCGCACAGCTCCCGGAACTGCGGGTGATATCGGTACTGCTTGCGCCCTTTCTGGTCGCGTCCGGTGGCCTGGAGGTGGCCGTTTCCATCCTTGCAGATCCACACGTTCGTCCATGCCGGCGGCACGGCAAGCGAACGGATGCGCGCCAGCTCGTGCTTGTCGCGGATCGTCTCGCCGTCCGCGTCGCGGTAGGTGAAGCCACGGCCGGAGCGGCGGCGGGAGATGCCGGGTTCTTCGCCGTTGACGTATCGCAATCCGGCCTGGCTGGCGGCTTGCTGGAGGCTCTGGCTGCACGGCGCCGCGGTTTCGTCGTTGAGGCTCACGGTGGTTCGCAATCCCTGTTGAGCGTGCCCTGAACGCGAGAGGCACCGGCCGCTCGTCAACGCGCCACGCCACGGTCGGGTTCGTGCGCGCACCCGCAAAAAACCGAGGGCGGCAACGCGGTGCGGGTCAGGCGGGTCCCGGCGAGGAACGAAAAAACGACGGGGGAGGGGATCCGAGGCGGAACTTGCGCCGGAAATGGAGGTTTCCCCTTCGAGAAGCCGGCAGCCTTCGCGTGCCGCGTCCTTGGAACCGAAGAACGCGACCTGGAGGCAAGAGGCTTGCCCGGTCGACTGCCCCATCACTCGAGCGCCCGCCCGCTGGCGCTCCCTTTTTGACCAGCGCCCGTCAGGCGCGTCGCTGAGGCTGCATCGGGCGCGCGGCCGGGCCGGCCGCGCATCGCAGCGCGTCGGCGCCGGATCGGCAACCGGAGGAAACCATGACCCAATCGGACTTTCGCCCGGTCGAGCACGCGTCGCGCGATGCGAGGCATCCGGCCAGCCCCACCGGCGTGGGGGCCGTCGCGGTCCTGGCAACGGCCGCACTGTTCGCCGGCGCGATCGCCGTCGCGCGGCGGCACGACCGCGATGCGCGGCCCGCCGACTCGGCGCCCGCCCGGACCCACCGCGGCCGCCCGCGCTTCAACGGCTACGATGTCGTCGGCCGCACGGTGACGATCAACCGCCCTCGCGCCGACGTCTACCGGACTTGGCGCGATTTCTCCCGCCTGCCGGAATTCATGGAAAACATTCGGGCGGTGCGGCCATCCGGCGCCGACCGCACGGTGTGGACCATCGCAGCCCCCGCCGGGACCGCGGTCGAAATCGAGACCGAGGTGGTGACGGACCGGCCCGACGAGTTGATCGCCTGGCGCTCCGTGGAGGGCTCCGACATCGACACCGAGGGCCACGTCACCTTCCGTGACGCCCCCGGCGGCCGCGGTACGGAGGTCGAGGCGGTCATCGCCTACAAGGCCCCCGGCGGCGAGCTCGGCCGGCTGATCGCGGCGCTCTTCCAGAAAGAGCCCGCGATCCAGGGCCGGCGCGAGCTGAAGCGTCTGAAGATGCTGCTCGAGACCGGCGAAATCGCAACCAGCAACAACCACCGCACTGCGGCCTAACCCAGTTTTGGCGCGCCTTGCGGGCGGCGAACCGACCGATTTCGCCTGCAGGCGCTCAAAGGAGCCCAATCATGCGTGCACTCACCTGGCACGGCACCCACGACGTCCGCGTGGAGACGATGCCCGATCCGGAAATCATGAATCCGCGCGATGCCATCATCAAGGTCACCGCCACCGCGATCTGCGGCTCGGACCTTCACCTTTACGACGGGGTGATCCCCGGCGTTCTCGCGGGAGACATCCTCGGCCACGAGTTCATGGGCGAGGTGGTGGAGACAGGCGCGAAATCGACCCTCAAGAAAGGCCAGCGCGTGGTGGTGCCGTTCACCATCTCATGCGGCTCGTGCTTCTTCTGCGAGAAGCAACTGTACTCGGCCTGCGACAACTCCAATCCGGTCGACAAGCAGGACGCCTCCGAAATGCTCTACGGCCACGCCATGAGCGGCCTCTTCGGCTACTCCCACCTCACCGGCGGCTACCCGGGCGGGCAGGCGGAGTATGTGCGCGTGCCGTTCTCCGACGTCGGCCCCATCGTCGTTCCCGACGGTCTGGACGACGAAAAGGTACTCTTCCTGTCCGACATCCTGCCGACCGGGTGGATGGCGGCCGACAACTGCGACATCGAGGAGGGTGATACGGTCGCCGTCTGGGGCGCGGGCCCCGTGGGTCTCTTCGCCGTGCAGAGCGCGCTCCTGATGGGCGCCCACAAGGTGATCGCCATCGACCATCACCCCAACCGGCTGGCGCTTGCCCGCGGGCTCGGCGCGCAGGTGATCGATTTCCGCCAGACCTCGGTGTTGCAGGCGCTGATGGAGATGACCGGCGGCCTCGGCCCCGATGCGGTGATCGACGCGGTCGGCATGGAGTCGCACGGCTTTGCCATCGACAACGTGCTCGATAACATCAAGCAGACGATCGGCATCGGCGCCGACGCGGGCCATGCCTTGCGCGAGGCGATCATGGCGGTGCGCAAGGGCGGCCGCGTCTCGGTGCCGGGGGTCTACGGCGGATTTCTCGACAAGTTCCCGCTCGGCGCGCTGATGGAAAAGGGCCTGCAGCTGCGCACCGGCCAGACCCACGTCCAGAAGTATACGCACGACCTGTTGCGGAGGATCGAGGAGGGCGAGATCGACACCACCTTCCTGATCAGCCACCGCCTGCCGCTGGAAGAGGCCGCAACGGGCTACGCCAACTTCAAGGACCGGCAGGACGAGTGGACCAAGGTGGTCCTCAAGCCGGGGAACGCCTAGCCGCCGGGGACGCGCCTCCCGTCGGCAACGGCCGGGAGGCGCGTCCCCGGCGGCCTCCTCCGGAGATCGCTGGCGCGGGTGGTGCTGGCCGCAGGTTTCGGCGGCCGCGCCTCAGGTGAACGGAACGCGGTGCTTCAGCTCCGAAAACACCGCGGAAATATTCAGGCGCCGGCCGTTGAGACCTTCCATGTACGCCTCATAGTCCACCTGCGACATGTTCAGATACTTCGCCATGTGGCGGCCTTTGGCGCGCAGCCCCTCGGGATCGTCTGAAGTTAGAAACATCTCGAGCCGGTCCTCGCCGATCTTGTGCGCGGCGACACTCTTCATGTTCTCGATATCCAGCTTGTGGTGGAAGTGGATGTACGAGAATTGGCTCATGTAGCCGAGGTCGAGGTACTTTTCGACATAGTGGTACCCGCGATTGAGCGGGAATTGCGTATCCGGCTTGACGAAAACCTTTCGGAATCCGCGCCGCACCACGTAATCCGTGTTGGTTAGGTTGAGGAATTGCGAAGAGATGAAACCGACGTCGCGGCCGCTTGCGAGGAAGTTGGCGATTTCCTCGTAGAAAAGATCGATGTCGAGCAGCCGGGTGGGGGAATCCTTGAGGGTGATGAACTCGTCGCCGTCGATGGGGATGATGACGTCGAACTTCCCGGCCAGCGAACGGGCGAGTTCCTGAATGATCTCGCCCTTCTTGTCGAACGCCTCTCGGCCCGGCGTGACGGTGACGTTGACGCCGGCCGCCGCCGCCTCGGACAACTGGTCCTTCATGGCCTGTGATTCGGAGCCGTTGTCGATCAGGTGGATTCCCTCGTGCCCGATCAGGCGCCCGTAGTAATCGAGCCACACCGGCAACAGCGAAGTTTCTTCTTTTTGCATCGAGGCGACTGCCACGCGCGGCCTGCTGGTGCTCACGACCGGAACCCTTTCTCGTATGCCGACGACCTTACCGGGACCGCCAACCCTTCTGTGACGCCGACAATCCTTAACCGCCCGAAAACGGCCGTCGCTTCGATCGGCGCGGCGTCGCTGCGGGCGTCGTACCACCGCCTGGGGAACGTGACCATCGCGGCCAAAGCCGTCAAGATTGACCCGCGCGGCCGGGGAGATATCAGACCGTCGCTCAGCCGATGGTGTCCATGAAGGCGGCGAGGTCGGCGTTGAAGCGGTCCGGATCTTCGGCGAAGGGGGCGTGCCCCACGCCCGGGTAGACCTGCAGCGTCGAGCCCGGCAACTCGCCATGGGCCCACACGCTGTCCTCGTAGGCGATGACCGCATCCTCCGCGCCGTGCACGATCAGCGCGGGGACCGACAGGCGCGCGAAGGCGGCCTCGGTCGTGAGGGGCTGGCCGCGCATGGCGCGGCGCACGTGCGGCGGCGTCAGCATGTTGAAGGCGACGAAGCGCAACAGCACGTCCTGCGGCAGGGGCCTCGCGACGCAGACGCGCACGAAATCGATCGTCGCCTGCAGCGAGACGGCGAGATCGTCGTCGCCCATGGCGGCGATCAGGGCGCCCGCCTCGGGTTTGCTGGTGGCCGGGTCGGTCGCCAGGCGCGCCGCGAGGAAGGCGACCGCCGACAGCTTGTCGTCGCCGCAGGCGGCGAGATACTGGCAGATGATCCGCCCGCCGTGCGACCAGCCGGCCAGCAGCGGCTTGTGGAGCCCCAATCCGTCGATCACCGCGCTCACGTCCTCGACCCAGCGGGCGATGTCGGCGTAGGCCTCGCGGGCGGCGGGCTTGTCGGAGGCGCCGTGACCGCGCAGGTCCGGCATCACGAGGCGGAAACGCGCCAGGGCCGGCGAGGCGGCCTGCGCGGCGTAGCACAGCGCGCACTGGCTGAAGCCGTGCAGGAGCAGGATCGGGCGCCCGTCCGGTTCGCCCGCCTCCCAGACCGCAAGGCCCGTCCCGTCCGCGGAGACGATCCGGTGGGTGATCTGCATCATTGTCATCTCCGTTCGCCGCGATCCTGCACCCGCAGCGGGGCGACTTCCAGGGCGGGGGGAACGCACTTGCGCCTCTCGGCCAAGGTTCCGGCGTGGCCCGAACGTCTCGTCCTGCCCACTAGAGGAGGCCGGCGAAGTAGGCGAGCGCCGTCAGCGAGGCAAAGATCTGCGCGGCGAAAATGGCAATCAGGAACGCGCGGAAGGGCTGCTTGCGGGTCTTGTGACGGATGCGGGCGGCGAGCCACAGCATAACCGGCGCCGCTCCCAGCGCCGCCAGAGCCAGAAGCATCCGCTCCGGCACGCGGCGGCGGCCGGCGATCGCCGCCCGTTTGTCGGCGGCGAACATGAGCCCGCCGGCGAGGTTGATCGCCACCAGCGCGAGCGCGAGGAAGACCGTCGAGAACATGGGCACTGCGCGATTGAGCCGGCAAGAGGGGCGCCAGGGGCGAGGGCGCCGCTAGCGGGCGCGTGGCGGGCGGACGCTCCAATGGCGTCCGCCCGCAGAGCGGGTCTCAGGGGTTGGCGGTGATCGTCAGGTTGAGGAGCTTGGGGATCTGCTTGGGCGCGGCCATGGCGGCGCCGATCAGCTGGGCGAACGGCACCGGATTGCCCGGCGCGGCGTTGATCAGCAGGCTCTGCGGGTCCTCGAGGTAGGTCTGCACCGTCTGGCCGAGGTCGCCGGCGAGGGCTGTGTCGCCTGTCATCATGCCGATCTGCATCTGCACCTGCGCGGCCATGCCCTCGGCGAACTCGGACGCGCTGACGCCGGCCTGCTCGGCCATCATGCCCACCATGAACGGCGTGATGCCCTTGTCGTCGAAGCGCACCGTGAGGCCGTCGACGGCCGCCGTCGCGATGGCCTCGTTGGCCTGCATCGGGTTCTTCAGGATCTCGGCGGGGATGCCCGACAGGGAGGCGGAGGCGGTGAGATTGCCGACGTTGCCGATGGCGGTGTCGTTGTCGAGGCTGAAGTTGCCGGACTCCGGATCGAAGCTCAGCGTGAGCGACAGGTCGGCCGCCACCGGGTCGGCACCGACGGCGCCGAGCACCATCTGCGCCATCGGGTGCGAGACCAGCGACAGCGGCAGTTCGAGCCCCTCGAGCGCGACGGCGATGCTGGTGGGGATCCCCTCGACGAAGTTCGACAGGTTGAGATCGAACAGGTCGAGCTTGAAGGGGGTGCCGCCGGCGTCGGACGACAGGCCCTTGATGGAGAAGCCGCCGAGGGTGGGCATGGCGGACAGATCGGACGGGGTGAAGGCAATGCCCATCATCTGGCCGATCATCATGTCCATGAAGTCACCGCGCTCGGGGAAGGTGAGATCGCGGACCTCGACGGTCTCGAGTTCGGCCTTGCCCTGGGAGCTGTCGACCGAGACCCCTTCGACGGCGAAGCGCTCGAGCCCGGCGGCGGTGAAATTCTGCACGATCATCGTCGCCAGCGAGGCGGACATGTCGGGCGCCGTGGCTTCCATGTCGGAGATCTCGTAGCGGCCGATGCCGTAGGCTCCGTAGAGATCCAGCATCAGCGAGATCAGCTCGGCCGGCGAGGGCGGCGTGCCTTCCATCGCGGCCAACACGGCCGGGTCGAGCTTCTGCAGGAGCGGCCCACGGGAGACGTCGAGCCCAAAATCCTGCATGTCGAGCCCGCCGATCGAGATGGCGAACTCGCCCTCGGCCGACATGGCGAATCCGTCCATGGTGAAGCTGGCGATGACGGGGGCAAGGCCCGTCGCGTCGCCGTTGCCGGTGAGGAACTGCGCGACCGGGTTCAGGTCGACGCCTTCGCCGACCATCAGCCCATAGTCGAAATTGAGGTCGACGGGCTTGGTGCCGCCCTCGGGCGTCGGGACCTCGCCTTTCTGGGTGATGACGAAGGGGCCGTATTCGAGCTTGTCGAGCTTGCCGTCCACGACCGGGCCGAAGAAGGCGGGGCCGTAGGCCATTTCCTGCTTCTCGTCGCCGGCGACGAACACGCCCTTCACCTCTTCGGCGCCGCCGCGCTGGTAGGACTGTTTCACGCCCCAGTCGATCAGCGGTGCAAAGCGCGAAACCGGGGCCGCGGGATCGGCCTTGATCACCGGGAAGGCATCCCATTTGGGCTCGGTCATGGAATAGCCGGTGACGGTGAGCTCGTAGTTGATCTTTTCCGGCGCTCCCTCGACGTCGACGACGAACGTTGCGGCGGGAATTTCGAGCGAGTCCGCCGAGTGCCCGTCGCCGGCTGGCGCGAGCCCCTTGACGGTCAGGCTGGGGATCGCCGCGTCGACGTTGACGGTGATGGTCTTGTCGGCGGAGCTAAAGGATGCGGACCAGTGCATCGCCACGTCTTCGGCGGTGACGGTATCGCCATCCTCGGTGAGCTTGCCGACGGTCGCGCTGTCGGCTCCGAGGAGGGTGGAATCGGTCAAAAAACCGCGGACCGCTGCGGCGGGGTCGAAACCCGTCGAGGCGTCCTGTGCAAGGACGGCCGGCGAGGCGAACACCAAACAAGATAAGGAAAGATATATTACACGCATTTGTTAACGACCCCGTACAATGCAATCGCGGAGGCTTTGTGCCATGGATCGAGGCACGAACCAAGGCGCCGCCGATAGTCGTTTAACGAACTTGTGTTTTTCGTGGCGGTGTTCGGCTGCTTGTCGGGCGCGATTGTTTGCTTCGGGCGCGTGCCTAGGAACCGGGCAGCGCGGACGCCGGACGCCCGTCAGCCGAGCACGGCCACGAGGTCGGCGACGCTCTCCACCGAATGGATCGGCCGCATGGCGGTGACGTGGGGCAGCAGCGCCCGGATGCCCGCCGCGCGGGGCTCGAAACCGTCGTAGCGCAGCAGCGGGTTGAGGAAAATCAGGCTGCGGCAGGAGCGGGAGAGACGGTCCGCCTCGTGGGCGAGGATGGCCGGGTCGCCGTCGCGCTCCAGCCCGTCGGTGACGAGGAGCACGATCGGCCCGCCCGACAGCACCCGCCGCGACCACAGCTTGTTGAAGGCGGCGAGCGAGGGGCCGATGCGGGTGCCGCCCGACCAGTCGGCGACCTGGGCGGCACAGGCGGCGAGCGCCTCGTCGGGGTCACGCCGGTGGAGGGAGCGCGTGACGTTGGTGAGGCGCGTGCCGAACAAGAAGGTGGTCACCCGCCGCCGTTCGCCGAGGGCATGCAGGAAGTGCAGGAGCACGCGGCTGTAGTCGGCCATGGAGCCGGAGATGTCGCACAGCGCCACCACCGGCGGCGGCTTGACGGCGCGCGCGCTGAGCTTGGGCGCGATCAGCTCGCCCCCGGTGCGCATGGCCGCGCGCATGGAGCGGCGCGGATCGAATTTGCCGCGCGCGGCGGCGACGCGGCGGCGCTGGCGGGTGCGCTCGTGCGTGAAGGTGAGGGCCGCGAGCGCGCGGCGGGCGGCGGCGAGTTCGGCCGCGCTCATCTGGGCGAAATCCTTGGTCCGCAGCACCTCGCTGGCGGACGCGGTGAGGCTGGCGTCGATCTCGATCTCGACGCGCTCGGCCTGGTCGGCCCGCTGCTTGGGCTGCAGCGCGGCGGAGACGCGTGCCGCGCCCGCCCGCGGCTTTTCCGCCGCCTTCTGCTCGTTCGCCACCGGCGACAGCAGCTCCATCATCTTGTCGAGCAGGTTGCGGCCGCGGAAGAAGGCGTCGAACGCGGCGTCGAACACTGCAATGTGATCGCGCTTGTGGACGAATACCGCGCGAAGCGCCGCATGGACGTCGGCGCGCGAGCGCACGCCCGCCGCCTCCACCGCCCGCACCGCGTCGAGCGCATGGGCCGGACCGACCGGCAATCCCGAATCGCGCAGGACACGCGCGAACATCGCGATGTTTTCGGCCAGTCGGCCACCGTCCGGAGCGGCGGGGATGGGATTTGCGGACACGGGGGATATCGCCAGATGGGAGGAAGGGCAGGGCGCACTGTGGCGCGTGTCGGCCCCCGCCTCAAGGTGCCGTGCGGCTTGGTCGCGCGTGCGCCGCTGTGGCAATCGACGTCCTCGCGCTTAATTCAGCCGGAGAGCCGACGTGCCGGCGCCGCGCACGTCGCAGGCCAAAGGGGAGTGCGCCATGATCAAGCGCTTTGCGGTTTCGGCGGCCATCGTCCTGGCGACGTTGACGCTCGCGGCATGCCAGGGCGAACCCGGCAAGAAGTACGACTACAGCCGCGCCGGCTTCACGCCCGACCACGGCAACCGCTGACGCACGCGCCTCACGAGGGGGCGTGCGCCCCTTTCCAGACCTCGTCCACCCGCGCGTCGCGTCCGCACGACCAGCGGTAATAGTCATATTTGAGCGAGTTCTTGGTGTAGTAGTCCTGGTGGTAGCCTTCCGCGTCGGTGAAGGGGGCGGCGTCGAGGACGGGGGTGACGACGGGCGCGTCGAGCGCCGCATCGGCCTCGGCGACGGCGGCTTCGGCGGTGGCGCGCTCCTCAGGATCGGCGACGAAGATGGCGGTGCGGTAGCTGTCGCCACGGTCGCAGAACTGGCCGCCCGCATCGGTCGGGTCGACGTGGTGCAGGAAATAATCGACCAGCGTGCGGTAGTCGACCTTGGCGGGGTCGTACGTCACCTTCACCGCCTCGTAGTGGCCGGTGTCGCCGTAGGTGACTTCCTTGTAGGTCGGATTGGGGGTGGTGCCGCCGGTATAGCCGGAGACGGTGGAAAGCACGCCGTCGACCTTGTCGAAATCGGCTTCGACGCACCAGAAACATCCGCCGGCGAAGATTGCGGTCTTTTGCTCGGCCGCGGTTGCAAACCCCACCGAGAAACCCGAGATGATTGCGGCGG
>JAUIJH010000010.1 GCA_030431335.1 Alphaproteobacteria bacterium | reverse complement strand
CTGCATGAAGCGCCGGGAACGCGTCACCGACCATGCCGCCATCCTCGCCCGTCTCCAGGAGTTCAGCGCCGCGCTGACCGCCCAGCTCTATGCCTGACGTCGCCTCGGTGGCGGCCTGCCTTCCCGGCGGGGCCGTCCGTATCGGGCCTAGGTCGGGGTCTCGATCGGCTCGCCATCCTCGGACAGCGTGGACAGCAGCCGGATGCGTCCACCCTCGAGATGGTCTCGGATCGCGGCTTCCGCCTCGGCGCCGTCGCCGGCCGCGAACGCTTCGAAAATCCGCGAGTGCTCGTGCACCACGGCATCGGACGGGGCACTGCCGCCGCGCCGGTTCAGGTAGAGGCGCGACTGCAGGATGATCGCATTCAGCGACGAATAGGTGGTCGACATCACCTCGTTCTCGGCGCTGTCCACCAGGAGCTGGTGGAAACGCCCGTCCGCCTCCACGAAGCGGCGATACTCGCGATACTTCGTGCCGATACGGGGCATCGCCGCCATCCGTTCGCTGAGTTGGCGCATCGCGTTGATCACGACGCGCGAGCGTTTGGCCGCGCCGACGCGCGCGCAGTGCCCTTCGATGACGATCCGGTGGTCGAGCAGGTCGTGCAGGTATTGGAGCGTCGGATGCGGGGCGACGGAATAGCCCGAGTAGAGCTCGGAGATCACGAGCTTTTCAGCATCGAGGCGCACCAGCGCCTCGCGGATCGGCGACGAGCTGACACTGAGATCGCGGGCCAGCGCGTCGATGTTGAGGCGCGTGCCCGGCAACAGGCGCTGGTCGAGGATGCGCTCCTTCAGCGCCTCGTAGGTCTGCTCCGACAGCGTCCTGCGGGTGATGGCCGGCGCACCCGTGGCCCGCCCCCGCGTCCGGCCGGCCGATCCCTTCTTCGCCGGCTTCGGCGCGCTGCCCGTATCGGTCATGCTAACGTCCACGCCTCCACATTTCATGCACTCTACACGATCCGGTCACTGATTCGGCTCGGCCGGGGCGAAGAACGCCGCCAGTGCGGCGATGTCGTCCCTCCCCTCGTCCGCGGCTAGTTCCCGGTAGAATGCGGCGACGGATCGATACATCGCCGCCTGCGCGCTGCCCGCTGGCAGGAAGTCGGCGATCTCCTCCATTTCCGCCACCCAGCGATAGGCTTTTCCGAACATATCCGGGATGCTGCGCGAAAAACCTTCCAGGAGACGCGCCTGGCTCTTGGCGAGTTCGGCCTTGAGGTCGTCCGCGATATCCGCGCGCGAGGCGCCGAGGATCATCGCCGCGCCGATCGCGATCAGTCCCTTGGTGATGCCGCCGTAGGCCATCTTGATCGCCGAGGCCGCGCCTATCGCGCCGTCCATCACGCGGATGTCCATGCCGTAGGCGGACAGCGCTTCGGCACGTGCCGCCTCCGGCCCGGAAACGAACAGGGCCGGCCCGCCATAACCCTCGCGCGGCGGCAAGCCGATGATGCTGCCGTCCAGGTAATGCGCGCCGGTCGCCGCGACCACCTCGCCGACGGCGCGGGTGGTCTCGGGGTTGATGGCGTTGCAATCGATGTAGAGCGGCTTCGCGGTGGCCGCCTCGAGGGCGGGGGCCAGAGATTTCGCCGTCGCCAGCACTTCCTGCGGCGGCACCACCGACAGCAGGAAGTCGACCTCGGCGATCGCGGTGCCCGTCACCGCGACCATGCCGGCCGCTTGCGCCCGCTCCACGCTCGCAGTGCTGCGCCCTTCCAGGATCGTGCGCACCTCGGCCCCGTTGGCGACGAGCCGAGCACCGATCGCGGCGCCCATGTTGCCTGGCGCGATGATGGAAACCTTCATCTCGTCTCTCCCTTGGTTGGCACGACGGCGGCGGCGATGCCGGCCATCTCGGCGTCCTGTTGCGGCGCCGCCCCGCTGATGCCGACCGCACCGACCAGCAACCCGTCGCAGAACACCGGCACCCCGCCCGGCATCGGCAGCATGCCCGGCAGCGCCATCAGCCCCGTGGCGCCCGCTTCGAGCGCCTCCGCGAATACCGTCGTCGGCTTCTTGAAGAGCGCGGCGGCACGCGCCTTGGCGGTCGCCACGTCGATGGTGCCGATGTGGAGGCCGTCCATGCGCGAGAATTCAACGAGGTGCCCGCCCTGATCGACCACGGCGATGGAGACCGCGAGCCCGTCCTGGCGCGCCTTCGCCTCGGCCGCCGAGACCATCCGCCGTGCCACCTCCAGCGTCAGCACCGGGCGCAGCGGCAGCGTGCTCCCTCCCGCGTTGCTCGCGATATCGCTCATGTCATCCCTCCTCGTTCGTTCTGGCGGCGGCTGTCGGCGAGGCTGGCCGCCGGGGCGCGCGGCAGCGGCGTGTCCTGGCGCATCAGGTAGCCTTCGTGCAGGTCGTTGACGCTGGGGCAGCCGATGAGGGCGAGGCCCTTGTCGACCTCCTCGCGCAGGATCTCGATGGCCCGGTCGGCGCCCGCCCGCGCTCCCGCGACCACGCCGTAGAGCGTCGCCCGGCCGACGAAACAGAAATCCGCCCCGAGGCTGCGGGCAATCAGGATATCGGCGCCGCGGCGGATGCCGCTGTCGAGCATCACCGGTACCCGCCCGCCGACGGCCGCCTTAACCGCCGGCAGCGTGTCGAGCGGGCTCGGCAGCGGGTCGAACGATTTGGCGCCGTGGTTGGAAACGATGATGCCGTCGATGCCCGCCTCCACGGCCCGGTTCGCGTCGTCCGGATGCTGCAGGCCCTTGAGGACGAACCGCCCCGGCCAACGCCGCCGGAGGGCCTCGACACTGCGCCAAGTCTGGATCGACGGGCTCTGCGAGCGGAAGAACGCGGCGATCTCGCCCGCGTCGGCCCCGGCCGGCGCAAAGGGCGCCCACGTGTCCATGCGCGGCATGCCGCCTTGCCGCAAATATTCGGTGAGCCAGCCGACGTGGGTCGCCGCCTCCAGCATCGTCGCCAGGCTGAGCCGCAGCGGCAGCGAGAACCCGTTGCGGGTATCGCGCTCGCGCTTGGGATAGACCGGGTTGTCGACGGTGAGAACCAGCGTCGAAACCCCCGCCGCCTCGACGCGGTCGAGGATCGCCGCGGTGATCGCCGCGTCCTTCGCCGGATAAAGGTGGTACCAGAGGTTCGCGGGCGCGATCGCCGCGAGCTCCTCGATCGGCGCAGCCGCCGCTCCCGACACGATGCAGGGGATGTCCGCCGCCACGGCCGCACCCGCGAGTTGCTGCTCCGCGCCATGGCGCAGCAGTGCCGCGAACCCCGTGGGGCCGATCCCGAACGGGCTCTGGTAGCGGCGGCCGAACAGCTCGGTGGTCTGGTCCCGCGTCTCGATCTCGGTGAGATAGCGCGGCAACAGGCAGTAGCGCCGGAACGCCGCCAGGTTGCGGTCGAGGCCATGCTCGTCCTCGACACCCGATTCGATCAGCTCGAACAGGATGCGCGGCAGCCGGCGCCGCGCGAGCTGCCTGAGGTCACCGATGCTGAGCGCCTTGGCGAGTTGCGTCATGGCCATTCCCGCGTCCGCGCGCCGGCTAGCGGCCGGTGCGCGCTGCCTCCAAGAGGATCTCGATGAAGTCCCGCACCTTCATGCCGACCTTCGCGCCTGCGGCCTCGGCAGCCCGGTTGAAGTGCGACAGGATCCCGTCCGCGTAGATCGCCCGGGCGTTGCCGATCGGCGCGCTCGCGGCGGCCGCGGTGCCGGCGATCATGCCGCGTTCGTCGAGATGGGCAAGGCGGCGGATGCCGGCCCCGTCGAGGCCCACCCCGGCGTCGCTGAAGAACACGGCCACGAGGTCCGGCGCGATGAGGCCGTCCGGCTTGCCGCGGAACATCGCCGCGTGCGAGCCCGTGACCGCGATCGTGCCGGCGTCGGCCGCCTCCAGCATCGGCGCGGCGTCGAGACAGATGACCTTCGGCTCGCCGGGCCGCTCCAGCACCGTGTAGCGCTTGCCGCCGCTGATGGGCGGCGGCGTCGCCGTGATGACGGGGGCGGCGAGCATGGCCTCGGCGCATTCGCGCACCGTCTGGCCTTTCGCGCAGCCGAGCGCCGCCGCGGTGCGGTTGACGTGGCTGACCGTGCCGTGGGCCAGCATATGCTCCGCATCGGCGATGTGGCACGTCTGCGCATCGGCCGTCGCCGCCGGCAGTTCGATGGTGTCGAGGTAGGGCAAGCCGTTGATGCCCGCATCGTCCTTGCCCACGCCGGCATCGTTCAGCACCACGCCGCGGATGCCCCATTTGGCCGCGTGCCAAGCGTTGTACTCGCCCCCGTAGGAGCCCGACACGAGCACTTGCCCGCGGCACTCCTCTCCAGCCGATGCACTGCTCGAGTAGGTCAGGATCTTTGGATCGGTCATAGTTCGCTCTCTCGTTTCGGCGCTGAGCGTCAGTCTTGTGGCCCGAGCGGGGCGATGAGGGATTCAAGCATCGTCATTTCCTCGGCCGTCAGGTCCGACAGCGGTGGGCGCACCGGCCCGGCGCTGCGGCCCACGAGCGCGGCCCCCGCCTTCACGATGCTGACCGCGTAGCCCGGCTGACGCGCCCGCAGGCGGCAATAGGGGTCGAGGAAGTCGCGGATGAAACCGGCGATCCACTGCCGGTCGCCGGAGGCCACCGCGCGCTGGAAGGCCATCGCGCTCTTGGGAATGAAGTTGAAGATCGCCGAGGAATAAGACGGGATCCCCATGCCGGTATAGGCCTGGGCATAGACCTCGGCCGTGGGCATGCCGTTGATGCACACGAGCCGCTCGCCCAGCCGGGCGGTGACGCGCAGCATTTCCTCGATGTCGCCGACGCCATCCTTGAAGCCGACCAGGTTGGGGCACGTGTCGACCAGCTCTTCGAGCGTTTCGACGCGCAGCCGGCCATTGGCGCGGTTGTAGATGATGACGCCGAGCCGGGTCGCCTCGCACACCGCGCGGATGTGCGCCTTGATCCCCGCCTGCGACGATTCGGTCAGATAGGGCGGCAGCAGCAGGATCCCGTCGGCGCCGAGCCGCTCGGCCTGCCTGACGTAGTCGATGGCCATCTTGGTGCCGAAGCCGGCCGTGGCGATCACCGGCGCCGGCAGCTTCGCGGCGACCGAGGCGGCGATCAGCGCGGCGTATTCGTCGGCGGTGAGCGAGAAGAACTCGCCCGCCCCGCCCGCGATGAAGACGGCCGAGGCACCATAGGGGCTGAGCCACTCGAGGCGCGCGCGGAAGCCGTCGATGTCGAGCTCGCCGCCGGGAGCGAAATCGCTCAGCGGAAACGACATCAACCCCGAGCGCAGCGCATCCGTGAGCCGCGCGGTCGACGGCTCAGCGGCCATTCGCGGCGGTCCCTCGAAGGAGAAATATCGCAGTATCATTGTGCATCATGCATGACCCTAAGACTTAGATCGATGGAGTTGGCCCGTGGCTGCGGATGGCGCGACGGGGCGTGAAGGCGGCGGGGCGGCCCGGCCGGCGAACCAGATCCCGAACAGGATGATGGCGCCGCCGACCGCCTGGAAGCGGTGCAGCGGCTCGCCGAGGACAAGCCACGCGAGGAAGAGGTTGTAGAGCGGGATGAGGTAGAGGAGCGCGACCGCCCGGCGCGGCCCCAGCACCGCCGTGATCTTGGCGTGCAGCACGATCACCAGCACGCCCGACAGGATGCCCACCGCGAGGATGAGGGCCACCGCCGCGAGCGACAGCGGCGGCGGGCTGAAATAGGCCGCCTCCCCCACATAGAGCGGCAGGATGACGAGCGCGCCGGCGAAGCCCGTCATCGCGGCCCGCTCCATCAGCGTCAGCCCGGAGCGCCAGTGCTTCAAGAGGACGGAGTAGGACGCCCAGCCGAAGGCGCCCGCCGCCGCCCACAAATCGCCCCGCGAGACATCCACCGACAGGAACGCGCCCAGATCGCCGCGCACGACGATGAACACCATCCCGCTGACGCAGGCGATCATGCCGAAGATCTGCACCCTGGCGAGCCTGACGCCGGTGACGCAGCGGTCGAGGAGAAGGATCAGCCCCGGCGTCGAGGCGTAGATGAGCCCGATGTTGCCCGCCGAGGTGCTGAGCGCGCCGACATAGGTCGCAAGGCTCGCGACCGCCATCCCGAGCGCGCCGAGGACCAGGAGGCGGGGCCATTCGGCGCGCAGGATGTCGGCGTGGCGCACCAGTTGGCCGCCGACCATCGGCAGCAGAACCGCCACGGTGACGGCCCAGCGCCAGAAGGCGAGCGCGACGGGCGACACCGTCCCGTCGGCGAGCCGCGCGGCGACGTTGTTGGTGGCGAACAGCGCCGGCACGATCCACAGCATGATCAGCGCGGAACGCTCGCTGGCGGCCTCCGCCGGTTCAGCCTCCGTGGCCATGCCGCCTCCGCATCGCATCGGCGATCTTCTCGGCCACCATCACGGTGGGCAGGTGCGTGTTGCCGCTCGGCACGGTCGGCATCACCGATGCGTCGGCAACGCGCAGCCCGGTCAGGCCGTGCACGCGGCCGTCGGCGTCCACCACCGCGAGCGGATCCTCGGGCCGGCCCATGCGGCACGTCCCGGACACGTGGTTGGTCACGCTCATCTCGGCGAGGATCAGCTCGCGCAGCGCGACCTCGTCGCCGAGGAGCGGGGCCAGCGGTACCATGCGCGCCAGGCGGCCGATGGCGGCACGCCCCAGCCGCGGCGAGAGCGACAGAAGCGCCGACGCCGCGAAGCCGCGTACCGCGTTGCGGCGCGACAGGGCGTTGAAGCGCCCCAGCCGCGCCGCGTCGACCAGGAGGAAGGGCGGGCCGCAGACGCGGCGGACGGCGGGCGTCTCGGCAAGCTTCAGCATCCGCCGCACACCGTCGACCATCCGCTCCAGGTCCGCCGCCTCGCCCATCGCGTTGAACCGCACGACCGGATACCCGTCCGGCGCGGCGGCATCGAGCGTCACCGACCCGCGGGCCATCGGCCGCATCAGCACCGGCCCGATCAAGGCCATGTGCCGGCCGAGCGCGTGCCATGTGAGGTAGCTGCGAATGTAGAGCCCCATGTCACCGCGGCTCGTCTGCCGAACGCCGGAGCTCCAGCGCAGAAACGTCGAGGCGGGCGGACGGCCGACACCGGCATCGCGGCCCGCTCGGGTGAGGAAGGCCGTCACGGGCAAAAGCGGATGGTTCTGGAGGTTCTGGCCGACACCCGGCAGAGCGGCCCGCACGTCGATGCCGGCGCCCGCGAGCGCCGCGCCGGGGCCGATCCCGGAGCGCATCAACAGGGCCGGCGTCATCACCGCGCCCGCCGTGACGATGGTCTCCCGCGCCGCGATGCGAAACCGCGAGCCATCCCGCCGCACCGCCTCCGCTCCGCTGACGTTCCGGCCCTCCCCCGTGAGCCGGCCGACCGTCACGCCGGTCTCGACGCGAAGGTTCGCCCGCGCGCGCACGGCGCCGTCGAGATAGCAAAGGCCCGCCGACGCCCGCGCCTTCGCGAAACGCGACAGCGGCAGGACGCAGTGGCCGTCCGAGAAGTCGGCATTCATGTCCTCAACGTCGCCGTAGCCGGCTTCATGCGCGGCATTCTCCATCGCGCGGGCGAGCGGCGACCAATCGGCGCGCGCCTGCCGGCTGATCGGCAGCGGGCCACCAGAACCGTGCAGCGGTCCGCCGAAATCGTTGTCGGCCTCGAGCTTGCGGAAATAGGGCAGCACATCGTCCCAGCCCCAGCCGTCGGCGCCGGCCGCCCGCCACCCGTCGTAGTCTTCGGGGACGCCGCGCAGCGCCCACATGCCCATGACCGTCGAGCCGCCGCCGAGCACCCGCGCCTGCTGGAACGGCACCGGGTCGTCGGTGCCGTCGCGCATATGCGCCTTGAGGCCGGGCCAGGCGTAGGCCGGGTTGAAGGTCGACAGCGGAAAGAGGTTGCGCACGTCGGCCGGCGGGTTTTCCGCGCGGATGTTGTTCCCCGCCTCCAGCAGCACCACCGACGCCTCGGGATCCTCCGACAGCCGGCTCGCCAGCACCGCACCGGCCGCACCGCCGCCGATGACGAGGTACGTGCAATCGTCCGCGTGGCGTCCGCCCGCTGGCTTGCTGGAGGTCGCCATCGCCGTGCGCCCTAGTTCATCTGCCGCGGCAGCCACAGCGCCAGGTCGGGCCACAGGATCAGAAGGAACGCCATGAGGACGATGATCACGCAGAAGGGCACGACCCCGCGGATCACCTCGCTCAGCTTGCCCTCCCAGATGCTCTGAATGATGAAGAGGTTGATCCCCATCGGCGGCGTGATCTGGGCGAGTTCGACGAACAGCACGATCACGATCCCGAACAGGATCGGATTGATGTCGTAGGTGCCGAGCATCGGCGCCAGCAAGGGCACCATGATGACGATGATGCCGAGGCTCTCCACCAGGCACCCAAGCACGGTCAGGATCACGAAGACGCAAAGGAAGAACTCGAAGCGCGAAAGGTCGAGCCCGGCCACGAACGCGCTCAGCGCATCCGTCATGCCCGAGAAGCTGACCGCGGCCGAAAAGATGAACGCCGCCAGCACCAGGAACAGGATGTTGCCGACAAAGGTGATCGTGATGTTCAAGGCGGTGTAGAGCTTGCGCCAGGTGAGATCGCCGAAGACGAAGCCGAGGATCGCGGCCAGCACGCAGCCGATCGTCGCCGCCTCGGTGGTGGTGACGAGGCCCGCGTAGAGGAACCCCATGGTGCCGCCGATCAGCACCAGGAACGGCGCCACCTCCAAGACCGCCCCGGCGAAGCTGCGCAGCGAGGTCGCGCCCGCCTGGCGCGGCGCGGTCGCCGGCCGCAGGATCGCGGCGGCGGCGAGAAACGCCATGAACAGGCCCGCCAGGACGAGGCCCGGGATCAGCCCCGCCATGAAGAGCTGCGGAACCGACGTCTGGGTGAAGGTGCCGTAGAGGATCAGCGCGATGCTGGGTGGAATGAGGATGCCGAGCGTTCCGCCTGCGGCCAGGGAGCCGGCCGACAGCGCGCGCGAATAGCGCCGCTCGATCAGCTGCGGCAGCGCCACGCGCCCCAGCGAAGCGGCCGTCGCCACGCTGGACCCGCTGACGGCGGCGAACAGCGCACAGCCGGCGATGTTGGTCTGGAGCAGCCCGCCTGGCAGCGGCGCGACGATCTTCGACATGCCGGTATAGACGCGATCGCTGAGCCCGCTGACGCCGAGGATTTCGGCCATCAGGATGAACAGCGGCACCGCCGTCAGCGCGAAGCTGTTCATGCTGCCCCAGGCGATGAAGCCGAGGCTGTTGAGCGACGAGAAGCCGCCTTCCAGCACGAGATAGACGAGGCCGGGAATACCGATCGCGATGGGGACGGCCATGCCGATGGCAAGGAGGCCGAGGAACGTCCCCAGCACGATGAGAAGGTCGATCTCGGAGCCCATCAGTGCACCTCCCCGCCGCCGGCCGGAGGCAGGCCATGGCGCAATCTGGCGATGTTGCAGACGGTGGTGCGCACGATGGACGCAACGAAGGCGGCCATGCCGAGAACCATCGCGGTCTGCGGGATCCACAGCGGCGTCCCAAGCAGGGTCGGGGCGGTACTGCCGAAGCGGAAGGACGAATTGGTCAGCTTGTAGAAGAGCCAGATCAGGACGCTGGCAAAGACGAGCGTCACGAGATCGAAGAGGATGCGGGACACGATCTGCAGGCGCGGCGACAAGAGGCCCTGCAGCACCTCGACGCGGTGGAAGCCATCGTTGGCCTGGGTCACCGAGAGGCTGAAGAACGCGAGACAGATCAACATGTAGCCGGCCAGCTCGTCCGAGAGCTGGAAGGAATAGTTGAACAGCGCCCGCGTCACGATCTCGACGCCGACGACGCCGATCATGACCCCGATCGAGATCATGCACAAAAGGCGACACAGCCGCTCGAGGAGGCCCTCAGCGGCGGGGATGGGATTCCCCGCCGCCTCGATGATGGGTTCCGCCATGCGTCAGCGCCCCAGGGCGTCGCGAACTTTGGCGAGGACTTCGACGGCCGTGTCGCCGTTCTGCTGGGCCCACTCGTCCCAGAAGGACGCCAGCAGGGAGAAGGCCTTCTCCTTGTCGGCGGCGGTGGGCTCGGTGATGGCGATCTTGCCGTTGAGGCTGCCGATCAGCGCCGCGTCGTCCGTGCGCATGGTCTCGGTGTCCCAGGCGGCGGCATTCTTGGCAGCGGTGCGGATCGCGTCCTGCTGTTCCTGCGGGAGAGCCTCGAACGCCTGCGTGTTCACGATGATGTAGACGTTGTTGTAGTTGAGGCCGAGCAGGTAGCCGGTCTTGAGCATGTCCTGCCAGAGATCGGCGCCCACCGTTCCGGTGATGATCCCGTCGACCACGCCGCGGTCGAGCGCGGACGGCACTTCGGACGCGCCGAGGGTGACCGAGCTGCCGCCGAAGCGGCGGATGGCTTCACCGGCCTCGGGCGAGGCAACGCGGATCTTGGCGCCGTTGATGGATTCGAGCGAATCGATCTCGGCCCGGCCCCACATGTACTGCATCGGGTAGACGTAGTCGGCCAGCACCGTCACGCCGATTTTCGCATAGCCCTCTTCGATATAGGGCAGAACGACCTCGGACGCCTTCTCGTACTCTTCGTACGACTGGATCAGGAAGGGGAGTTTCAGAACGTTGCCGATCGGGACGTTACCGGCAAAGTACTGGTCGTCTCCCATCTGAACGACATTCTCGGCGACGGCCTGGGAGATGTTGTTCGGGGCGATCTGCAGCGTACCGGCCTGGCGCAGGCGCACTTTGACCTCGCCGCCGGTCAGTTCCTCGATCTCCTCGGTCATCTTCTGCGAACCGACGCTCGTCGTGAACTGCGGAGCCGACTGGTGATGGTAGAGAATCCAGTTCGCGGCAGAGGCGGCCGTCGGCGCGGCGACCAGCGAAATTCCAAGCAGCAGACCTGCCGCTCCCCCCATCAGGGACATCTGTTTCGTCATGCAATCCTCCCATCATTCTTGCGTTGATGGCGCGGACTATCGTGCACGATGTATGACAGTGTCAATCCGGGCAGCGTGCACGATGTATGGAAAACACGAGCGCTCGGGTCGGAAATTCGTGTCTCGGAAGGAGGCGTCGCCGCTTGCTCCGGGCCAAGCGGCGGCGCCGCTGCACGGTGGTCGATGGCTCGCTATGGGGATGGCAGCGCGCGATTTTGGGGCGCTAACCGGCGCCGGGCCGGATCATCGGCGCTGTCGCGCCCGAAGCATTGCTAGGGATGGCGGCCGCCCGCCCTTTGCGCATCGTTCTGTCGTTGGCGCGAACGCGAGGACTGCCGGCACGCGCCCCGCGTCCTCGGCAATGCGGTCGACCCAATTCGCCCACGGCGCCCCGCGGGTCGGACCATCGCCGCGGCCGGGGGCGTCGATCCAAATCAGGTCGCGAAAGTCGGTGGGGAGAAGGCGCGGATCGGCGGCAGCGGGCCATCGTAGCGAACACAGGCGACGCTGGTGATCTGGCCGATGCAACCTTGGGCGAGGCGCGAGGTGCCAATGTCGCGCGTCAGCACGTTGGGATTGCCGTGCACGCAGGTGGGGCGGTCGGATTCGGCCGGGTCGGGGTCGTACCAGGCGCCGGTGGGCAGATGGATCACCCCCGGCGCGACGTCCTCCGACAGCCGCGCCGCGGCAAGGCACGAACCGCGCGCGTTGTAGAGGCGGACGATGTCGCCATCGCCGACCCCAAGCGAGGCGGCATCGGCGGGATTGAGGCGGGCCACCTCCCGCCCCTTCACCTTGTTGTCCTGGCTGTAGGCGCCGAAATCGAGCTGGCTGTGAAGCCGTGTGGCCGGCGCGTTGGCGACCATCGTCAGCGGAAAGGCTTCGCTCGGCGGCTCGGTCGAAGGCAGGTACGTCGGATGACCGGGGCAGTCCTCGTAGCCGAAGCTGGCGATGGTGGCGCAATAGATCTCGATCTTGCCGCTCGCCGTCGTGAGCCGCCGCGCGATCGGATCCTCGCGGAAGGCGCGCAGGAACCCGCCATCGTCCGGCCCCAACGGCAGCGCCAGCGACCCCCGCTCCCAGAACTCCTCGAAGGTGGGCGCCTCGGCGCCCTGGTCGGCGAGCGATTGGCGCGTGCGCTCATAGAAGGCGCGCAGCCAGTCGTCCACCGTCCGCCCCTCGCTGAAGGCCTCCCCAATGCCGAGCCGTTCGGCAAGGCCGCAGAAGATCGCATAGTCGTCACGCGCCTCGCCCACCGGCTCCGCCACGCGCTTCATGGCGACGAGGAGCGGATCGGTGCGCGTGGCGCCGATGTCGTCGCGCTCCAGGCTCATGGTGGCCGGCAGCACGATATCGGCCGCGCGCGCCATACCCGTCCACGCGAAATCCTGGGCGACGATGGTGTTGGGCCGGGCAAAGGCCTGGCGCAGGCGGTTGAGGTCCTGGTGGTGGTGGAAGGGATTGCCGCCGCACCAGTAGACGAGCTTCACATCGGGATAGGCGAGGATGCGGCCGTTATAGTCGTACGCGGCGCCGGGGTTGAGCAGCATGTCGCTGATGCGCGCGACGGGGATGAAGGCTTCGGCGGTGTTGGTGCCCTGCGCCAGCGTCGGGATCTCCGCCGAGACGGCGCGGCGCCCGGTGTGGCCCATCGCGCCGAGCGCATAGTGGAAGCCGCCGCCCGGCAGCCCGATCTGCCCGACCATCGAAGCCAGCGCTACCGCCGCCCACACCGGCTGCTCGCCGAACTCGGACCGCTGCAGCGAGTGCGACACCGCGATCAGCGTGCGCCCCTCGACCATCTGGCGGGCGAGCGCGCGGATGGTGTCGGGGTCGAGGCCGCAGATGGAGGCCGCCCACTCGGGGGTTTTCGCGACGCCGTCGCCCTCCGCGGCGAGGTATTTGGCGAAGACATCGAAGCCCACCGTGTAGGTGCGCAGGAAATCCGCGTCGTGAAGGTCCTCTTCGTACAGCGTATGGGCGAGCGCGAGCATCAGCGCCGTGTCGCTCATGGGGGCCAGCGGATGCCACGTCGCGCCGATATCGTCCGGCAGGTCGCTGCGCAACGGGCTGAAGAGGTGGAAGCGCGTCCCGCGCGCCGCGGCCGCCCGCATCGCGTCGGGCTCGATATGCTCGCTGACGCCGCCATTGCCGATCATCGAGTTCTTGATCGCCATGCCGCCGAAGGCGAGCACCATGTCGGTGTGGCTCGCGATCTGCTCCCAGGTGACGTTGTGGCGCGACAGGAGCTCGAACGGCCCGATCACATGCGGCAGGAGCACCGAGGAGGCCCCCGCGCTGTAGCTGTTCACCGAGCGCGTGTAGCCGCCGAACGCGGTGTTGAGGAAGCGGTGGATCTGGCTTTGGGCGTGATGGAAGCGGCCCGCGCTCGCCCAGCCGTATGACCCGCCATAAATGGCGGCCGGCCCGCCCGCGTCCGTCTCGCGCTTCAGTTCGCGCGCCAACAGGTCGAGCGCGGTGTCCCACTCCACCTCCACGAACGGGCCGTCGAGGCCGCGCTCGCGGGGGCCGGGGCCGTTGTCGAGCCAATCCTTGCGGATCGCCGGTCGCAGGATGCGCGCCTTGTGCCGCAGCGCCCCGCGGAAATTGCCCAGGATCGGCGAGGGCGCGGGGTCGCCCGGATAGGGCGTGACGGCGACATCGCCATCAACCCAGTCGGCACGGAACGTGCCCCAGTGCGCACTGTGGGAGACGCCGCCTGCGGCCGCATCGGGTTCGTGCATGGAAAGATCCTCGGGGGCCGGCTGGCCCTATTCGACGTTGTGGCAGGCGAGCACGCGCCCCGCGTCCGAGGCGCGAAGCGGCGGCACCTCGGCACGGCAGACGTCGCTCGCGAGCGGACAGCGGGGGTGGAAATGGCAACCGGGCGGCGGGTTCATCGGCGACGGCGGCTCGCCCTCCGGGATCGAGCGGGCCACCTCCGCCGCCGGATCGGGCACCGGCGAAGCGCTGCGCAGCAGCACGGTGTAGGGGTGCTTGGGAGTGTCGAAGAGTGTCGAGGTCGGTCCGCTCTCGATGATGCGGCCGAGATACATCACCGCCGTTCGCTCGCAGAAATAGCGCACCACGCCGAGGTCGTGGCTGACGAACACGAAGGCGAGCCGCCGGTCCGCCTTGAGCCGCGCGAGAAGCTTCAGGATCTGCGCCTGCACCGACACGTCGAGCGCGGAAACCGGCTCGTCGGCGATGACGAGGCCGGGCTCCAGAACCAGCGCGCGGGCAATGCCGATGCGCTGACGCTGACCGCCGGAGAACTCGTGCGGATAGCGCTCGGCGGCGGCGGCGGGCAGGCCCACCTCGTCGAGCACCGCCTTCACGCGGCGGACGAGGTCGGCGCCCTTGGCGATGCGATGCACGCGCAGCGGCTCGGCCAGCGCATCGCCCACCCGCTGGCGCGGATCGAGGGCGGAGGCCGGATCCTGAAACACCATCTGCATGTGGCGGCGCAGGGTGCGCAGCGCCTTCGGCCCGGCGGCGAGCACGTCCTGCCCATCGTAGTTCACCGAGCCGCCGTCTGGCTCCACCAGCCGCAGCGTCGCCCGCGCCGCCGTCGACTTGCCGCAGCCCGATTCGCCGACAATGCCCAGCGCCTCGCCATGACCGACCTGGAACGACACCCCGTCGAGCGCGCGCAGGCTCGTCCTGCGCGGGGGAAAGCCTTCCTGGCCGTGGAAGGTCTTGGTGAGCGCGGCGACGTCGAGCAGCATCAGGCGCCCTCCCCCGGCGGCGGCGCCTTGACCCAGCAGCGCGCCAGATGGTGCGGCCCCTCGCTGACGGCGACCAATGGGGGCCGCTCGGCGCACTTGGCCACGCGCAGCGGGCAACGGCCCTGATAGCGGCACCCCGCCGGCATCTCCTGCAGCGAGGGCACCTGGCCGGGGATCGGGTTCAGGTCCTCCGTCGCGCGGTCCACCCGCGGCATCGCCGACATGAGGGCGGCGCTATAGGGGTGTTGCGGATTGGCGAAGAAGGCGCCGACGGGGGCGCTCTCCACCACGTCGCCGCCGTACATCACCATCACGCGCTGGGCGTTGCTGGCCACCACGCCGAGATTGTGGGTGATGAGGAGGATGCCCAGCCCGTGCTCGTCCTGCAGGCCGCGCAGCAGATCGAGCACCTGCGCCTGCACGGTGACGTCGAGCGCGGTGGTCGGCTCGTCCGCGATGAGGACGCGCGGCGAACAGGCGAGCGCGAGCGCGATCATCACACGCTGACGCATGCCGCCGGAGAACTCGTGCGGATAGGCCCGGAAGCGCTGGGCGGCGGCTGGGATGCGCACCAGCTCCATCAGCTCCAGCGCCCGCTTGGAGGCCGCCCTGCGGCTCATGTCGCGGTGATAGATCAGCGATTCGGCGATCTGGAAGCCCACCCGCAGCACCGGATTGAGCGAGGACATCGGCTCCTGGAAGATCATGCCGACGGCATCGCCGCGGATCTTCTCCATCTGCTTTTCGGTGAGGCCGCTGATGCGCCGCTCGCCCGCCGTCACGGTGCCGGCCGACATGCGGCCGATCTTGTCCGGCAACAGCCCCATGATGGCCATCGCCGTGAGGCTCTTGCCGCAGCCCGATTCGCCGACGAGAGCGAGCGTCTCGCCCTCGGCGATCTGGAAGCTCACGTCGCGCACCGCATCGTACCAGGTGCCGCCCAGCCGCAGCGAGGCGGTGAGGCCCTCCACGGCGAGGGCGGGCAGCGCGCCCGGCGCCGACTGGGCGGCATTCACCCGCGCGCCGCTCACGTCGGCGCCCGGGGGTCGGTGGCGTCGCGCAGCCCGTCGCCGACGAGGTTGAGGCCGATCATCACGATGAGGATCGCGATGGAGGGGAAGATCGAAAGCCCCGGCGAATCGAGCAGGTTGTCGAACCCGTCGCGCACCAGCCCGCCCCAGGTGGCGATGGGCGGCGGGGCGCCCAGGCCGATGAACGACAGCGTCGCCTCGGTGCGGATCGCCGTCGCCATCCACAGCGAGGCGAGCACGGTGATCTCGTCGGCGATGTTGGGCAGGATGTGGCGGAACATGATGCGCCCGTTGCCGAAGCCGAGCGCGCGGCAGGCATCGACGAAATCGCGCTCCTTCATGGCGATGGTCGACCCGCGCGCGATGCGCACGAAGGCGGGAATGGCGGTGATCGTGATGGCCAGGATGAGGTTGTGGATCGACGGGCCAAGGAGGGCGACGATGACGATGCCCATGATGATCTGCGGGAAGCTCATCAACCCGTCATTGGCGCCGGAGATGAGCCGGTCCACCCGCCCGCCGAAATACCCCGACACGATGCCGATGGCGACACCGATCACGACCGCCAGCGCCGTCGACACGAAGCCGACGAACAGCGAGATGCGCGCGCCATAGATGATGCGCGAGAGCACGTCCCGGCCGAACTGGTCGGTGCCGAGCCAGTAGACCGGGCCGGGCCCCTGCAGCTTGTGGAGGATGCTTTGCGCATAGGGATCGTGCGGAGCGATCAGCGGGGCGAAGATCGCGCACAGGATCATCACGCTCACCATCGCCAAGCCGACGAGCAGCGCGCCGGAGCGCGTGGCGCGTTGGTAGAGGGCGCGAAGGCGTCCCGGCCGGGGCGCGGGCACCGCTTCGGGCTCCACGGGCAGCGGCAGGTCGGGCGCGCTCATTTGGCCTTCACCCGCGGGTCCACGAAGCCGTAGGCGAGATCGGTCGCAAGGTTCACGATGGCGATGATGAAGGCGTAGATCACCATCAGCCCCTGCAGCATCGTGTAGTCGCGCTTGTCGAGCGCGCTGATGATGAGCTTGCCGAGGCCGGGGCGGTTGAAGACGATCTCCGTCAGCACCGAGTTGCCCATCAGCACGCCGAAATAGAGCCCGATGACGGTGATCACCGGGATGAGCACGTTGCGGAAGCCATGCCGCCAGATGACGTAGAACCCCGGCACGCCCTTGGCGCGGGCGGTGCGCATATAGTCTTCCGACAGCGCCTTCAGCATGGAGGAGCGCGTCACGCGGGTGATGTAGGCCATCATGATGAGGCCGAGATTGATCGCCGGCAGCGCCAGCGATTTCAGCCGCTCCACCGGCTCGTCCAGCGGATAGGCGCGTGACAGCACCGGAAACCAGCCGAGCTGGATGGAAAAGAACAGGAGCAGCAGGATCGCCGAGATGAAGGCCGGGAACGACAGCCCCGCCAGCGACACGAGTCGCGCCACCCAGTCGAGCACGCCGTCGCGCTTGCGGGCGGCGAGGATGCCCAGCGGCACGCCCGTCACGATGCCGAGCGCCAGGGAGGTGACCGTCAGCTCGATGGTGTAGGGCAGCACCGCCGCCACGTCGGCCAGCACCGGTCGGTTGGTGACGAGCGAGCGGCCGAGATCCCCCGTCAGCACATCCCCCATGAACACGATGTATTGGCGCCAGATCGGCAGATCGAGGCCGAGGCGGGTGCGCAGCTCGGCCAACGCCTGCGCCGTCGCGTTGTCGCCCATGATGACGATGGCCGGGTCGCCCGGCACGATGCGCACCAGGACGAAGACGAGCGTCAACACCCCGAGCAGCATCGGCAGGGTGTAGAGGGCACGCTTCAGCAGATAGAGACCCATCAGTCCCTCACGGCCAAGGTTCCGGCCCGCGCATGGTGGACGCGCGGGCCGGACGTGTCATTCACTCGTCGCTGACCGTGGTGTTCTCGTTGATGATCGGGCCGAGATGCATCGCGGCCTTGAGGTCATAGCCGTAGTCGACGTTGTCGCGCTTGGCCCAGGCGATGAGCTGCTCGTGCAGCGGCACCGCGCAGACCTCGTCGACGATCTTCTGCTGCGCCGTCTTCCACAGTTCGAGCTGCTTCTGGGCGTTCTGCTCCACGCGGGCGGCGTCGATCTCATCGCCCGCGACGTCGCAGTGGGAGAAGTTGGTCGCCGCCGTCGGGGTGCCGACGATGGAACGGGGGTGGAAGAACTGCGTCAGGTAGACGTCGGCGACGGGGAAGCGGGCGGCCGAGTAGTAGACCACCTGCGACAGGTCCTTGCGGATGTTGGCGTGGAAGGTCTGGTGGTCGACCACTTCGAGGTCGAGCGTGATGCCGGCTTCGGCGAGCTGGGCTTGTAGCACCTGCGCCACCGACAGCATCGAGGGCAGCGAGGTCTGGATCATCTTCAGCGTGATGCCGTCGGGATAGCCGGCGTCGGCCAGCATCTGCTTGGCCTTGGCGGGGTCGCCCTTTTCGACCAGGTCCTGCGGCGCGAAGCCGAGGTTGCCCGCCGGGATGATCGACTGGGCGGGCTTGGCGATCGCGTCGCCCAGGAAGTCGACGAACTGCTGCCGGTCGATCGCGGTGGCGATGGCCTTGCGCACGGCAATGTCGTCGAGCGGCGGCATGGACATGTTGAAGTGGATGTTCTGCAGCTCGGCCGGCCGCACGACGTCGACGCTCACGCCGTCCATGGCGCTGACGCGCTCGATCCACTGCTGGTCCTGGCGGCCGTACACGACGTCGAGCTCGCCGGACTGCATGGCGAGATCACGGGCCGAGTCGGACGGAATGAAGCGGTAGACGATCTGGTCGAGCTTCGGCTTGCCGCGGAAATAGTCCGGGTTGGCGTCGAAGGTGATCGATTCTTGCGGGCTGTACTCGCCGACCATGAACGGACCGGTGCCGACCGCCTTGAGCGTGAAGTCCGCGCCCAGTTCCTCGACCGCCTTTTTGCTGACGATGTTGCCGCCGTGATAGTTGGCGACGAGGCCGAGCAGCGAGGGAACCGGCGCGCTCAGCGTGATCTT
Source organism: Alphaproteobacteria bacterium (assembly GCA_030431335.1). GTDB lineage: Bacteria > Pseudomonadota > Alphaproteobacteria > Rhizobiales > Amorphaceae > Acuticoccus. Next base: position 46,420 of record JAUIJH010000010.1, on the reverse strand, counting down.
CACGGTCTTGTCGTCGAGCGCCTCCACCTTTTCGAAGGCGGCATAGTCGCCCGAGAAGGACGAGGTGTCGGGGTTGGCGGCGCGGTTGAGCGAAAAGACCACGTCCTCGGCCGTCAGCTCGCCGTAACCGTGGTGGAACTTGACGCCCTCGCGCAGGTGGAAGGTCCACTCCAGGCCGTCGTCGCTCTTTTCCCAGCTCTCGGCGAGATCCGGCTCCAGCGCGCCCAGATCGTCCGAACCCGGCGGGAAGCGCACGAGCCCGTTGAACAGCCAGCCCGTCATCGGCTTGTCCTGGGTGGTGGTCGCCTTGTGCGGATCGACCTGCCCGATATCGGGCGCGGCCATCCCCACGGAAAGAACGCCCTCCGCGGACGCCGGCACGGCAAGTGCCACCGTGATCGCCATCGTGGATGCGAGAAGTAGGTGCCTCATTTTTCGCTCCGTCAATGTTTCAGATTGGCAGATGGTCGAAGGATCTGGCGATCATGCTTGCACGGACAGCCACGCCCGTCATGCCGCCGCTGCACGATTTGGGCCGAACCGCGACAGCCGATAGGGCGCGGGGTCGGCAAGGGGCTCGCGTGCGACGGCAAGTTGTGCCGCCAGCGCCCCTGCCCCCGGACCGAGGCCGAAGCCGTGGCCGGACATCCCGCTCGCGACGACGAGGCCGGGCACGCTGGCGATCCGGTCGATCACCGGCATCTCGTCCGGCATCACGTCGATCAGCGACGCCCACGTTTCGACGGGTCGCGCATCCGCCAGATGCGGGTAGAGCGTGCGCGCGCTGGCGAATACGTCGCGCAGCAGCGCCTCGTCCGGCGCCGGATCGGCGGTGCGCATCAGCTCGAACGGGCTCGTGTCGTCGCCGTCCCAGCGGTGGCGGCCGAGCGGGCCGAAGAATTCCTTGCCGAGGCGGACTTTCATCATTCTGCGCCGCTTCCACAGCACCGGCAGGAAGGCGCCGAAATGGCGGATGCCGGCGGGGATGAGGTCGAAGCGCGCCGCGGTGGCGCGGCCCACCGTATACCCGCCATCGAGGCGCGGGCGGATCGACGCGCCCGAGGCGCCGAACGTGCTGGTGGAGATGGGCGCCACCGGCGATGTGCGCATCGCCGACGAGCGCACCCCGAGCTGCGGGAAGGACACGCCGAGATTTTCCAGGAACGTGCGCGACCACACCCCGCCGGCGAGCACCACCGCGTCGGCCCGCACCGTGCCTCGCTCGGTAACGACGCCGGTGACCCGCCCGCCCTCGCGCAGGAGCGTGCGCACCGCCGTCCGCTCGCAGATCGTGGCGCCCTTGTGGACCGCGTAGCGCGCCATGGCCGGGACGGCGAGGCGCGGTTCGGCGTAGGCATCGGTCGGCGAGGTGACGCCGCCCTTGAAGTGCCGGTCCGAGCGGCCGGTCATCGCGTCCACCTCCGCCGCCGACAGGAGCCGCGTCTCGATCTGGTATTCTTCGGCGTAGCGCATCCAGTCGGCGTGGCGCTGCATCTCGGCATCGGTCTGGGCAAAATAAGAAACGCCGCCGGTGCGAAACCCGATTTCGCCGATCTCCTGCGCGAGGCGCCGCCAGATGCGGTCGCTCTCCAGCATCAGGGCGAGCTCGTCGGGCCGGCGCCCCTGCTTGCGCACCCAGCCCCAATTGCGGGACGACTGCTCGCCGGCAACGGTTCCCTTCTCGCACAACACGCAAGGAATGCCCCGCTCGGCGAGGTGGAGCGCGGCGCCGACACCGACGATGCCGCCGCCGATGACGACGACACTCGTCGCGGTGGGAAGTTCGCCATTGTAGGTCGCGTCGGGTGTCATCATGAACGATAGGGTAGAAATCCCCGGCCGCCTAACGCAAATACAATTATTAGCGGCTTTTATGCGGAATTGTTATGCTCAGTCAGCGATCGCTCGAAGCGTTCAAGACCGTGATGGTGACGGGGTCGGCGTCGGCGGCCGCGCAGGAGCTGTCGATCTCGCAGCCGGCCGTGAGCCGGCTTCTCAAGACGCTGGAGGACAAGCTCGACCTCGTCCTCTTCACGCGCGCGGGCAACAGGCTGGTGCCGACCGAGGCGGCCAGCATGCTGGCCGACGAGGTGGAGCATGCGTTCGTCGGCCTCAGCATGATCGAGGCGAGTGCGCGGCGCATCAAGCGAGGCGAGCACGGCGCGGTCAAGCTGGTGGCGATGCCGGTGATTTCCTCCACGATCCTGACGGACCTTGCCGCCCAATGGTGCTCCGCCCGGCCCGGCGCGGAGCTGGAGCTCAACTCCATGCGCACCACCTCCATCATACCCATGGTGGCGCGCCGGCAGGCCGCGCTCGGCTTTGTCAGCCCGCGCCGGGCCACGCCCGAGGTGGCGGTGCTGACGCACGATTATTTCCCCTACCAGTGCATCATGCGCGCCGACGATCCGCTCGCGGCCCGGGAGGTTGTCGGCCTCGCCGATCTCGCCGGCCGCGATTTCATCGGCTACACCAGCGCGTCGACCACCACCGGGCGCATTCTGGATCGTCTCATTGCCCAGATGGCGACGCCGCCCCGCGTCAGGGTCCGGGTGCACCTGTCCACCGTCGCCCAGGGGCTGGTGATGCGCGGCGTCGGCATCGCGATCGTCGACCCGTTCATCGCGCGCGAGCATGTCGAACGGGGCGGCGTCTGCCGGCCGGCCGACATCGAGGACGGGTTCGGCGTCAGCGTCATCTCTCCCGTCGGCGTCCCGATGACGGCGGAGGTCGCCAACGTGTTCGACCTTTATCGCGAGCTCTGCCGGCCTTATCTCAAACAGTGAGATTGTGTCGTCCTGTATGGCGGCTCCGTGCGGTCGCACTTGGGCGGCGTGGACCCTGTCGTACCGAGCGTATCGCCGATTGCACGACGCGAATCCGAATCGACGATCGCCGCCGGGGCCGCGACCGCCACGCCCACTGCCGTGCCAGCACCCGCCGCGACGTCGGTCGACAGCTGGATGATGCGTTCGCCGACGCTGGCGCGCGCATCCGAGAGCGTCTGGCCGTCCATCAGACGCGCCCCGATGAGTTGCACCACCTCCGGGCTCTCGGCGAACTTGCCGTGATTGAGAGAGTCGCCCGCCTTGATCTTCGTGAGATCGATCACGGTCAGGCCGCTCGCCTCGATCCGTGTCTTCAACGGCTCCTTGGTCGGATCGATCGCGCCGAGGCGGGCCGAGCTTTGCCAGACCCGCTTGGACACGGCGAGCGCGCGGTCGTCGCCCGAAACGAACAGGATCATCTTCGGCCGCATCGGGCCGATGTCGAGCATCTGGCCCCGGAAGACGTCGACGTCGATGTCGGGCGCGGCGAGCATCACCGTCTCGATCTTGGGCGCGATCCTGCCGTCGCGGATCGCCATCTGGCGAAGCGCCTCCATCGTCAGCCAGTTGCCCATGGAGTGGGCCAGGATATCGACCTGGGCGACCTTGGGGTTATTGGCGAGAGCCCGCAGCACCATTTCGAGTGCGGTGCGCGAATAGTTGGCGCTCTCGCGGTCGTAGCCGTAGGCCAGGAGCTTGGCCCGGGACGGCCAGGTGAACAGGACCGGCATCACCGAGGCGTTGCTGTCGTGGACGATCTGGGCGAGGCGGAAGACGGCGTCATCGAAGCGGTTGTTGTAGCCGTGGACGAACACGAGCACCCGCCGCCCGCGGGTCGCCTCGAGCCGCCGCCCGAACGTCTCCAGCGCTTGCGGCAGTTCGAGCCGCTTCGCATCGACGACCACGAAATCGCGCGTCGGATCGCCCGGCGTGATCTTGGGCCATTTGACCTCGCCGACGGCGCGCGCATCATCCGGCGGAATGGATACGGTGATGTCCGCGAACCGCAGCGCGAGGCCGCGCTCGCCGTTGAAGAGGTCGGCGTCGATCGCAGCCGGCTCCCGCGTGGTGGCAACGAGCAGGCTGACCTCGGAGCCGACGCCGGCCGCGTTCGCAACTGGCGTCAGCGCGCCTTCGATGTGGCCGCCACACCCGGCAAGGCCGGGGACGAGAGCGGCGAGAACGCAAAGCCGGACTGCTCCGGCGGCGCCAACGCGGGAGCGACGTCCGGCCCCTGCCACCGCGGCGCGTGCAGCGAGAAGAGCCTGCCCGAACCTCGACACCGACCGTGGAAGGACCTTCGCCGACAAGCGGCGCCCGTGAGGACCGCGTGGCTGCGCGGGGCGGCGCTCTGACGGAAAACGCATCTCTTAGGCTCCCTGGAGACCGACCGCAGGCGACGTGGTCATTCAGATGGAAAGGCGGTCAGCCGCCAGTCGATCGGCACCTGCTGCACGACAAGAGAGGAGCGTTCGTTCGTCGCCAAAGTTCGGCATCGACGAAGGAGCTCCCAACCTGGGCATTGGCTGCTCGATCGGACCCTGGCCCACCATAGGAAAGTTTGCACGGTTCATCCGCACCACGAGACGAGAAGAATTCTATTTCACTATATTTTTTGCGTGTCTAGCTGGAGCGGCGGCAACACTTGCCTAGGCGCCCTCACCGACAACGTGCCGGAACGACATCGATCGCGCCTGCGCCAACCGCGCTATTGAAAGTCCAGGTTCGGGCGCGAGGCGGAATCCGCCCGCGGCGGCGGCGCCGTCCGCAACCCGGCGGTGGCTACGTCGCCGCGTCCGCCCCAGCGGGCCGCGTCTGCGAAACCACATGGTAGACCCGGCCGCGAAACGGCTTCATGGCCGCGGCGAGCCGCGACCGCACGGCGGCGCGCACCGGGCTCGCCAGCGCCGCCTCCATGGCGGCAAGGTCCTCGAATTGCAGGTCGAATTGCATGTAGATCGGCGGCGCTCCCTCGTCGGCCACCACGGTGCGCCGCAGCGTGACGCCCTTGATGCCCGGATAGGTCGCGATCTCCGCGAGGACCTCGCCTTCCATGCTGGCGTCGAAGGCGGCGCGGTCCGCCTCCTCGACATCGCCCTCCAGGATCGCGCTGCGCAAGATCATCGGTCCTCTCCCCCTGTCAGCAATCGCGCCACCGCCGCCTGGGTGCGCGCGAGATGCGAGTTCATCAGTTCCACGGCCTTTGCGGCGTCCCGCTTCATCACCGCCTCGGCGATCGCGACATGCTCGACATTCAGATCGCGCACATCGGCGGCAAGGCTGCGGTAGTTGAGAAGCCGGATCTTGCGGTAGCGCTCGGAGTGGTCGGCGAGTTCGTTCCAGAACCGCATCAGCCATCCCGACCCGCACGCGGCCACCAGCGCGTGATGGAAGGCGCGATGCTGACGCTCCCAGATCTCGGCCGTCGCGTGGTCCTCCTGCGAGGCCGGCAGCGCGGCATGGGTCAACAGGTGAAGGGTGCGCAGGATCTCGCCCTCCCAGCCGGTGTCGCCGTTGGCGATGGCGGAATGCAGGCAAAGCGCCTCGATCTCCCGCCGCGTGCGCATGAGGTCGGTGAGCTCCTCCAAGGTCACCGCACGCACGCGCGTCCCCCGGTGCACCTCGGTCTCGACCAGACCTTCCGATGCCAGCCGCGTTAGCGCCTCGCGGATCGGCGTGAGGCCGAGCCCGTACCGCTCGCGCAACGCAGCGGGCAGCAGCCGGTCGCCCGGCCGCAACGGCCCCGACAGAATCTCCGCCCGCAGCCGGTTGTAGGCGGTGGTCGCCGCCGGCAGCTCCGAGGCGCGGGCGGCGAGGTGCGAAGTCCCGCCAGCCGGTCGGGTGGTTGCTGCTGTCACGTGATAAACCCAATTGCACTTTATAAAATAGACGGTATTTTATCATCGTTGGCGCTGTCAATCGCGCCTCTTGCCAGAAGGAATCAAGCATGACGCTGCCGGAAGGGGGCTCGTGGGCCCTGGCCACAGTCGCGGGAAACGGCGGCTCGATCGCCTGTATCGAGACCGCCGACGGGCTTTTCGCACTGGCCCCGACGCTGCAGCGCGCCGGCCATCCGGGTGCCGACAGTGTCGCCGCGCTGTTCGCCGACTGGCCGGCCGCGGAGGCCGCGCTCACCCGTGCGGCGGCGGCGACCGACCCGGCCGATGCGCTTGATCCGGCGCTGCCCCGGCTGGCGCCGATCCTTTATCCGGGCAAGGTGCTTTGCGCGGGGGCGAACTACTACCGCCACCTCGTCGAGATGGGCGTGCCCGACCCGCGCAAGGAAGCGCAGCGGCTCTTCTTCTTCTTCAAGCCCGCGCGCAACGCCGTGGTCGGCGAAGGCGAGACCGTGCACATGCCGCTCGACACCAAGGCGTTCGACTGGGAGGTGGAGCTCGCCGCCGTGATCGGCCGCACCGCGCGCGCCGTCAGCCCGGAAGACGCGATGAGCTACGTCGCCGGCTACACCATCGCCATCGACTTCTCCGCCCGCGACCTCAACCGCGCGCCGGAGACGTTCTACAAGCTCGATTGGGTCGCCGGTAAGGCGCAGGAAAGCTGCTGTCCGATGGGGCCGCGCTTCATTCCCGCCTCGTCGGTGCCCGATCCGCAGGCGCTCGCCCTCAAGCTGTCCGTCAACGGCGAGCCGAAGCAGGACGACACCACCGGCGACATGATCTTCTCCATCGCGGAGCAGATCGCGACCGCCTCCCGCATCATGACGCTCGACCCGGGCGACGTCATCCTGACCGGCACGCCGGCGGGGGTTGGCGTGCCGAAAGGCACCTTCTTGTCGGTGGGCGATCGCGTCGACGCGCAGATCGAACACATCGGCACGCTTTCCACGACGATCCAGCCGCCCAAAACCGGCACGGCCTGAATAGCCCATTCATCACGAGAGGAGCTCACTCGATGATCCATCGCAGCCTCGCTTTCGCCGCCCTCGCGGCTGTCGTCCTCGGCACCGCGGTCAATCCCGCCGCCGCCCAGGACCAGACGATCCGGTTCTCCCACGCCGGCCCGCCGCCCGACTTCCTCAACAAGGGCGCCGAGCACTTTGCCGAGATCGTGAACGGCGCCGATGCCGGGCTGAAGGTCGAGGTCTATCCGGGCTCCTCGCTGTTCCGGCAGGGCACGGAGGTTCCGGCGATCCAGCGCGGCAACCTCGAAATGTCGATCATGACGACATTCGAGGTGGCGGCGCAGGTGCCCGAATGGGGCTTCCTCAACCGCGCCTACCTCTTCAGCGACCACGACCAGATGATGGCGGTGATGACCGGCGAAGTCGGCGAGAAGCTGAAGGCCGCCGTCGCCGACAAGATGGACATCGAGATCCTCGCCGTCGACTATCTCGGCACGCGCCAGCTCAATCTGCGCGAGGCGCGTGACGTGAAGGGGCCGGACGATCTCGCCGGGACCAAGTTGCGCATGCCGGCCACGCCCGAGTGGCTCCTCCTCGGCCAGACGCTGGGCGTCGAGCCGACGCCCATGGCGATGCCCGAGGTCTACGTCGCGCTGCAGACCGGCGGCGTCGACGGGCAGGAGAACCCGCTGACGATCACGGCCGCCGCGAAGTTCAACGAGGTCACCGAGCAAGTGGTCCTCACCTCGCACCTCGTTCAGCCGGTGTTCTACGCGATCTCCAAGCCCTTCTTCGACGCTCTGACGCCCGAGCAGCAGCAAGTCCTGCGCGACGCGGCGGCCGAAGGCGCCAAGCTCGGCAACGAAGGCCGCTATGCCGACGAAGGCTCCGTCGCCGAGCGGCTGGCGAAGGGCGGCATGCGCGTCGACACCATCGACCTCACCCCCTTCAAGGCACGCGCCGACGAGATCTACGCCACGGCCCCGCTGGCCGAGCCGTGGGACAAGGAGCTGATGAAAGAGGTCATGGGTCAGTGATCCCGGCGGCGACCCGGCGGATCGCGGCGACGCTCGAAATCGGGCGCCGCACGGCGGAGGCGGCGGCAACGCTCGCCTTCGCCGCCATGGTCGGCCTGTTCGCCTGGACCATCTGGCAGCGCTACGGCGTGGGCGTGCCGTCGCGATGGTCCGATGAGCTGTGCGCGCTCGTCTTTCTCTGGATCGTCTTCGGCGCGGCGGCGCTCGTGGTGCCGCTCAAGGACCAGATCGCGGTGGGCCTCCTCTACGACGCCGCCCCGCCGGGCGTGCGCCGCGCGATGGAGGCGGCCGGCTTCGGCATCGCCGGCGCCATCCTCCTCGCCGCGCTGCCCGTCACCGTCGACTACACCGCCTTCCTCTGGCGCGAGCGGACGCCGGCGCTGATGTGGCCGCTCGACCGCGCCTACGCCGTCTTCGCGCTGTTCCAGGCGCTGATCGGCCTGCGGCTCCTCCTGCGCGGCGCTGCGGCGCTCGTCGGCCGCGCCAAGCCGCTTTAAGGCGCCGGATGAGCCTCCCCTTCCTGTCGCTGCTCGGCACCCTCCTCGGGCTCGTGCTCCTTCGCGTGCCGATCGCCTTCGCGATGCTGTGCGCCGGGTTCGTCTACCTCTTCGTGTCGGGGCAGGATCTCGGCCTCGTCGTCGACCAGGTGATGAACTCGCTGTTCAACGCCTACATCCTCCTGGCCATCCCGATGTTCATCCTCGCCGCCAACGTGATGAACGCGGGCACCATCTCGGAGCGGCTGTGGCGGGCGGCCGACGCGGTGGTGGGCGAAGCGCGGGGCGGCCTGGCGCATGTCAACGTCGTCGTCAGCCTCGTGTTCTCGTCGATGTCGGGCTCGGCCATCGCCGACGCGGCCGGGCCGGGGCTCGTCTCGATCCGCATGATGGAGCGCGTCGGCGGCTACCCGTCGGGCCTCGCGGTGGCGGTCACGGCGGCGTCGGCGGTGATCGCGCCCATCATCCCGCCCTCGATCCCGATGGTGCTCTACGCGCTCAACTCGGGCACATCAGTCGGCGCCTTGTTCCTGGGCGGCATCCTCCCCGGCATCCTGATGGGCCTTGCCCTGATGGCGACGGTGGTGGTGATCGCGCCGCGCATGAACCTGCCCGCCTCGCCTGCGATGGCCCCGCGGGAGCGGCGGCGCGCCCTCGCCGGCTCGCTCGTCCCCCTCACGCTGCCGGTGATCCTGCTCGGCGGCATCTGGTCGGGCATCTTCACGCCCACGGAGGCCGCGGCCGTCGCGGCGATGTGGGCGATGATCCTCGCGATCGTCGTCTACCGCGCCTTCAACATGCGCGGTCTCTGGGCGGTTCTGGCCAGCTCGATGACGCAGTCGGTCGTTGTCATGCTCCTCATCGCGGGCGCGTTCCTGGTCAACTACGCGGTGACCGCCGAGCGGCTCGACCGCGCGCTCGCAGACCTCGTCACCGGGGCGGGCATGAACGCCTGGACCTTCCTCCTGCTGGTCAACGCGCTGTTCCTTCTTCTCGGCTGCATCATCGACACGGGAACGCTCCTGCTCGTCCTGGTGCCGCTCCTGATGCCGACGGTGCTGGGCCTCGGCATCGACCCGGTCCACTTCGGCGTCCTCATCACCGTCAACATCATGATCGGGCTGGTGACGCCGCCGTTCGGGCTCCTCCTTTTCGTGCTCGGCGGGCTGTCGGGCGTCAAACTCTCAGAGACCGTGCGCTACCTCTGGCCGTTCCTGATCGCCCTCGTCGCCTGCCTGATCGCGATCACCTACATCCCGGCGATCGTGCTCTGGCTGCCCGCGATGTTCGGGTTCTGATGCCCGTGCCGGCCCCGACGCGGAACCCTTCCGAAATATTTTCGGGGACCATGCGCGCCGGCGCGTGCGGAGAGTTTTGGGCATGCGATGTCCGGGGAGCGTCTATTTTGGCGCTTGCGCAGCCCGGACGGGCGTGGCTTAGCCATCGTCCATGAACAGCCCAACCGACACATCCGGCCTCGAGGTCGGCTACGACGTGCCCGCGCTGCCGGGGATGGAGGAGGCCGCGATCCAGACGCCGTGCCTCGTTCTGGATCTCGACGCACTGGAACGGAACATCCGCAAGATGGGCGCCTATGTCCGCGAACGCGGCATGGGGCTGCGGGTCCACGGCAAGATGCACAAGTCCGTCGACATTGCCCGCCTCCAGCTCCAGATCGGCGGCGCGCAGGGCATTTGCTGTCAGAAGGTCTCCGAGGCGGAAGCCTTCGCGCGCGGCGGGATCGACGACATCCTCCTGTCCAACGAAGTGCGCGACCCGGCGAAGATCGACCGTCTGGCGCGTCTCATCCTGTCCGGGACCCGGGTCATCGTTTGCGTGGACGACCTTGCCAACGTCGGCGAGCTGTCGGCCGCCGCGACGCGCCACGGCGTGACGATCGAGTGCCTGGTGGAAATCGATTGCGGCGCCAACCGCTGCGGCGTCGCCACGCCTGCCGAGGCGGTCGCCATCGCCCAGGCCATCGATTTGGCACCCGGCCTGTCTTTCGGCGGCATTCAGGCCTATCAAGGCGCGATGCAGCACATCGAGGCGTACAGCGGCCGCAAGGCGAAGCTCGACGAGGCGATCGCCATCGTCAAGGCGACGGTGGCCGCGCTGGAGGCCGCCGGGCTCGCGCCCGCTCTCGTCACGGGAGGGGGCACCGGCTCGTACTATTTCGAGAGCGGATCGGGCGTCTACAACGAGCTGCAGTGCGGCTCCTACGCCTTCATGGACGCCGCCTACGGGCGCATTCGCGATGAGAACGGCGCGCGCATCGACGAGGGCGAATGGGAGAACGCGCTCTTCATCCTCACAAGCATCATGAGCACGGCGCGGCCCGGCATGGCCGTGTGCGACGCCGGCCTCAAGGTGCAGTCCGTCGATAGCGGGCTGCCGACCGTCTACGGGCGCGACGACATCGTCTATGCGCAATGCTCCGACGAGCACGGGACGATCGCCGACCCGAACAACACCCTGAAAATCAACGACAAGCTGCGGCTGGTGCCCGGTCACTGCGACCCGACCTGTAATATCCACGATTGGTATGTCGGCGTGCGCAACGGCAGGGTCGATGCGCTTTGGCCGGTTTCAGCGCGCGGAAAGGCGTACTGAGGCAGGGCGAATGAGTCGGCCTCACTGGACAGGACCGGCCATTCGTCGTGGTATGCGACAAAGACCGCTCGGGCGCCGCACCGCGCGCCGAGCGACAAACAAGGAGATGGTGTGAGCGTACTCGACCGGTTTCGCCTTGACGGCAAGCGTGCCCTCGTAACTGGCGGGAGCCGCGGCCTCGGGCGCGAAATGGCTCTCGCGCTCGCCGACGCGGGCGCGGACATTGCCCTCCTTGCCCGGCCCTCGGACGATCTCGATGCGACCGCCGCCGCGATCCGCGCGTTTGGCCGGCAGGTGTGGACGTTCCCCGCCGACATCGCGATCCCCGAGACGGCCGAGGCCACCTGCGAACGCGCGCTGGCCGAGACCGGCGGCATCGACATCCTGGTGAACAATGTCGGCGGACGGCGCGAGAATGTGCCGGTCGAGGCGCAGACGCTGGAGAGCTGGCGCCGGTTGATGGACCTCAACCTCACGGCCGCCGCCGTCACCACGCGCGTGATCGGCGCGGCGATGATCGCCGCCGGGCGCGGCGGGCGCATCATCAACGTCGCGTCGAGCAACGCGTCGCGGGTGGGCCGCGGCATCGGCGGGCGGCATTATGAGACCGCCAAGGCCGCGCTGGTCCAGTTCACGCGCGCCGTCGCGGTCGACTGGGCGCCGCACGGCATCACCGTGAACGCCATCTGTCCCGGCCTCTTCATGACCGCGCCGAATCAGCGGTGGGCCAAGGAAAAGCCGGAAATCATCGAAGCGGCAGTTCGCAATATCCCGCTTGGGCGCGCAGGAGATCCCGAGGATCTCGGCCCCCTCGCGGTCTACCTCGCGTCGGACGCCTCGCGGTTCATGACGGGCGCGTCGATCGCGATCGACGGTGGCACCACGTGCTGACGAGGCAAGAGACTTGCAAAGGCACGCCGGAACATCGTCGCAACAACCTCAGTAGGGAGCGAAGAGAGAGAATGAACGCTGGACGGAAAACGAAGTCACTGATCGTCGGATGCGCGGCGCTGCTCGCCGCCGTGTCCGTTGGCGCGCTGGCGGCCGCCGATGCGCAAGCGGCGACGCTGCGGTACGCGACCATCGGCGAGCCGCCCAGCCTCGATGTTCAGATGGGCACCGCGACGCTGGCGACCACCATTGGCCAGAACATGTTCGAGACGCTCTATGCGTTCGACAGCACCGGCGCACCCCAGCCGATGCTGGCCGAGAGCGAGACCGTGTCGGAAGACGGCAAGACGATCGTCATCACGCTGCGCGAGGGTGTCCCCTTCCACAACGGCCAGACGATGACGGCCGAGGACGTCGCCGCATCGCTCAGCCGCTGGAAGGAATTCGGCGCGCGCGGCAAGACGCTGAATGCCGCCTCCATCGAGGCGACGGGCGACAACGAGGTCACCATCACGCTCGCCGAGGTCAACGGCGCGTGGAAGAGCCTGCTGGCGTTCCCCAACGGCGGCCCGGTCATCTATCCGGCCGACATCGTGACGGCGGCCGGCGGCGAGCCGATCAAGCCGGACAACTATGTCGGCACCGGCCCCTACAAGTTCGTCGAATGGCGGCCCAACCGCCACGTCGAGCTCGAGAAGTTCGACGACTACGCCTCGCGCAGCGAGCCCGCGGACGGCTCGGCCGGCGCCAGGGAAGCGACCATCGACACGCTTCAGTTCGTCCCCGTCGGTGACGTCAGCACCCGCGTGAGCGGCGTCCAGGCCGGCGACTACGACTATGCCGAGTACATCTCCGGCGACCTCTACGGCATCCTGAAGGACGACCCGGCGATCGCCCCGCACATCAGCAACGCGCCGATCTTCGGGCTGATGTTCATGAACAGCAAGGAAGGCATCCTCGCTGGGAACTACAAGCTGCGGCAGGCCGTGCTCGCCGCGCTCAACATGACTGAAGCGCTGCAGATCTCGGTCGGCGACGAAGAGCTGTTCTCTGCCGAGGGCTCGATCTTCCCCGAAGGCAACGTCTGGTACTCCAAGGCGGGCACCGAGAACTACAACCAGAACGACCCCGAAAAGGCGAAGAGCCTGGCCGAGGAAGCGGGCTACAAGGGCGAGCCGATCCGTCTCCTGGTCTCCACCAACTACCAGCAGCACTTCGACCAGGCGAACGTCTTCAAGCAGCAGCTCGCGCGGGCCGGCATCAACGTCGAGCTCAACGTGACCGACTGGGCCACGCTCCTCAAAGAGCGCGGTGAGCCGCAGTCCTGGGACATGTTCATGACGCACCACGGCCCCTCGCCGGACCCGGTGCTCCTCACCTTCATGAACGCGAGCTATCCCGGCTGGTGGACGAGCGAAGAGCGCAACGCGGATCTCGCCAAGCTCGTCGGCACGTCCGACCTCGCGGAGCGCCAGGAGGCGTGGGCGACCACCCAGGCCCTCGTCTACGAGCAGATCCCGGCCGTGAAGGTCGGCGACGTGTTCTCCTTCGACATCGGCTCGCCTCAGCTCAAGACGACGTGGGATCGTGCCCCCGCGTTCCCCTACTTCTGGGGAGCCACGAAGTAGCCCACCCAGCACTCAGGAACTGACCTGCCGATGTGGGGCTACATCTTGAAGCGAACGGCTGCGGCGCTGGCGACGCTGGTTGCCGCATCCGTTCTCATCTTCATCTTCATCCACCTGATTCCCGGCGAGCCGGCGGCGGTGATGCTCGGCGACGCGGCAACGCCCGACCAGGTGGCGGCGCTGCGAACCCGGCTGGGCCTCGATGAGCCGCTGTTCGTCCAGTATTTCTACTGGGCGGGCAGCGCTCTTCAGGGCGACCTCGGCCGCTCGATCTTCTTCGACGAGCCGGTCACCAGCGTCATCGCCGACGGGGCGCAGACCAGCATCCTGCTCGCGTCGATCACCATGGTCTGGGTCGTCCTCATCGGCGTCCCGGTCGGCGTGATCGCCGCGATGCGGCGGGGAAGCTGGCTCGACCAGGGCCTGTCCGGCCTTGCGATGCTGCTCGCCTCGATCCCGACCTTCTGGGTCGGGCTCTATCTCATTCTCGTCTTCGCCGCGCAGCTCGGCTGGCTGCCCTCGTCGGGCTACCCCTCCATCTTCGAGGAAGGGGGTCTTGCCAACCTGCGCTACCTCATCCTTCCGAGCCTTGCGCTCGCGACACCCAACGCGGCCCTCATCCTGCGGCTGACCCGGGCAAGCATGCTCGACGTCTCCAAAGAGGACTACGTGCGCACGGCCCGCGCCAAAGGGATCAGCCCGCGCCAGGTCACGCTGCGGCATATCCTGCGCAACGCGCTCCTGGTGGTGGTGTCGGCGTTCGGCTTCACCTTCGCGGCGCTGATCTCCGAAGCGGTGGTCACCGAGACCGTGTTCGCGCTGCCCGGCATCGGGCGGACGGTCGTCCAATCCATTCTGCGGCGGGACTATCCCGTCATCCAGGGGGTCATCCTCGTCATCGTGTGTCTCTATCTCGTCCTCAATCTCCTGGTGGACATCTCGTACCGCTTCCTCGATCCACGGGTTGAACTGGAATGACCGCGACACTTCAGGGCGTTTTCGGTGCGGCGTCGGCCCGCCCGCTCACCGCGTTCGGGCTCGTGTTCCTCCTGGTGGTGATCGTCTTCGCGCTCGCCTCGCCGCTGATCGCGCCCTACGCGCCGCTCGAGATCGATTCGCTCAACCGCCTCGTGCCGCCCAATGCGGAGCACTGGTTCGGCACCGACCATTTCGGGCGTGACACCTTCTCGCGCGTCGTCTACGGCGCCCGCCTCGCCCTCCTCATCGGCATCGGCGTGGTCGGCTTCGCGCTGATGACGGGCGTGCCCATCGGCGTGGTCTCGGCGCTCTACCCGAAGATCGGCCGCGTTCTCATGCGCGGTGTCGACGTGTTGATGGCCTTCCCCTCGCTTCTCCTGGCGCTCGGCCTCATCGTCATCCTCGGCCGGGGCGTCGCCAACGCGATCCTCGCCATCGGCGTCGTCTACCTCACCACCACCGCCCGTATCGTCTACGGCGTGGCGCTGCGGCTGCGCGAGGAGACCTACGTGGAAGCGGCGCAGTCGATGGGTGCGGGCACGATCTGGACCATCCGCAAGCACATCCTGCCCAACATGATCTCGCCCCTTCTGGTGCAGGCGAGCTTCGTGTTCGCGTTCGCCCAGCTCGGCGCCGCCTCGCTCGACTTCCTCGGCCTCGGCACGCCGCCGGATATTCCCAGCTGGGGCAACATGCTCGCCGAATCACGCCTCTACATCACCCGCGCCCCCTGGCTCCTGTTCTTTCCCGGTATGATGATCGCGCTCACCGCCTTCTCCCTCAACCTCACCGGCGACGCGCTGCGCGACCACATGGACCCGCGCTTCCGCGAGGCCATGGGCAGCCGGAAGAGGATGTAGCCGATGCTTGTGGTCGAAGACCTCGTCGTCTCTGTGGGGACCCCTCGCGGCGCGCTCGACATCGTCCGCGGCGTCTCGTTCCGGATCGAACCGGGCGAGATTCTCGGCCTCGTCGGCGAATCGGGCTCGGGCAAGTCCATGACCTCGCTCGCCGTCATGGGGCTTCTGGAGAAGCCCGGCACCCGCGTCACGTCCGGGCGCATCGCCATCGACGGCGCCGACATCACCGACGCGACGCCCTACGAGCGCGTGCGCAAGGGCAACGGCGACGTCGCGATGATCTTTCAGGAGCCGATGACCTCGCTCAATCCTGTCCGGCGGATCGGCGACCAGATCGCCGAAGCCATCAAGGTGCACGACCCGGAGGCCGACGTGAACGCGCGGACGCGGGAGCTGATGGACCTCGTCCGCCTCCCCGACGCCAGCCTCCAGCAGGGAGCCTACCCGCACGAGCTGTCAGGCGGGATGCGCCAGCGCGTGATGATCGCCATCGCGCTGGCCTGCCGCCCCAAGGTGCTGATCGCCGACGAGCCGACCACCGCGCTCGACGTGACGGTCCAGCTCCAGATCCTCGGCCTCATCCGTGACCTGTGCGACCGCCTGCGCATGGGCGTTCTCTTCATCACCCACGACCTCGGGGTGGTCTCCCAGCTCGCGGATCGGGTGGCGGTGATGTACGCCGGCCAGATCGTCGAGACCGGCAGCGTGGGGACGATCTTTTCGGCCCCGCTCCATCCCTATACGGCGGGGTTGATGGCCTGCGTCCCCGACCCCTCGACCGGACACGCCCCGCTCGTCACCATCCCGGGACAGGCCCCGCGACCCGACGAGGTGACTTCGGGCTGCCCCTTCTCGCCACGCTGCCAATATGCGGGCGAGCCCTGCCGCGACGGCCTGGTGCCGCTGGTCCGAGTTGGCGAACACACCGCGTTCTGCCACTTCCCCCTCAATATGGGAGTGGCCCATGTCTGACGCTTCGACCTCCGCCGTGCTTCGCCCCGTCGCCGGGCCCATCCTGGAACTGCGCGATCTTACCAAGCGGTTCCGTGCGCGGCGCATGGGCAAGACCTACACCATCACCGCGGTCAATCGCATCTCGCTCGACGTGGTTCGCGGCGAGGTGCTCGGCATCGTCGGCGAATCGGGCTGCGGCAAGACCACGGTCGGCCGCATGATCCTGGGGCTCGAAAAGGCCGACGAAGGCGAAATCCGCTTCGGTGGGACCGACCTCATCGAGCGGCGGGGCGCGGCGCTGAAGGCCGCGCGGCTGAAGCTCCGGATGGTGTTCCAGGATCCTTACGCCTCGCTCAATCCGCGTCGCTCGGTCGAGGACAGCGTGGCCGAGACGGGCGACATCCACCGCATCTTCGACAATGCGAAGGTCCGCAAGGAGATGGTCGGCGAAGCGCTGACGCAGGTGGGGCTCAACCCCTCGTTCGCCAGCCGCTACCCGCACGAGCTATCCGGCGGCCAGCGCCAGCGCGTCGGCATCGCCCGCGCCATCCTGCCGACGCCCGATGTCATCATCGCCGACGAGCCTGTGTCGGCGCTCGACGTGTCGATCCAGGCGCAGGTGCTCAATCTCCTCGCCGATCTCAAGTCGCGCCTCGGCCTGACGATGATGTTCATCTCCCACGACCTCGGCGTGGTGGCGAAGATCAGCGACCGCGTGGCCGTCCTCTACATGGGCCACGTGGTGGAGATCGGCGACGGGCCGGCGCTGTTCGCCGATCCGCAGCACCCCTATACGCAGGTGCTGATCGCCGCCGTCCCGCGCATCGATCCGGCAAGCCGCGTGACGGGCACGCTGGAGCGCGGCGAGCCGCCGAGCCGCTTCCGCGCGCTCGAAGGCTGCCCGTTCCAGGACCGCTGCCCGAAGCGCACCGACATCTGCAGCACGATGCCGGAACTCCTGCCGACGACACCCGGTCGCCGCGTCGCCTGCCACCACGTCGGAGGAGCGGCGGTGGCAGGCTGAGACCTCCTTACGGGGCCGGCGCCGCCGCGTCGGCCCACCACTTGCCGCCGATCACCGTGCCGGCGCTCGCCAGCCGCGTTTGCGCCCGCAGCACCTCGCCGACGACGTCGACATGCTCGATCGCCTCGTCGCGGACGTCGATCACCGTCGCGTCTCCCGGCGTGCCGGCCTGGAGCGACCCCAGCTCCGGACGGCGGATGATCTTTGCCGGGTTCTCGGTCGCGCTGCGGACCACATCGGTGAGGTCCATCCCGAGCGCCAGGAATTTCGACATGACGGCCAGGAGGTCGTGCGCCGGACCGTCGACGCACAGCGTGTGGACGTCGCTCGAGATCGCATCGGGCTTGATGCCCTCGCCGAGCATGGCCCGGCACGAATCGAACGAGAAACCGCCCTGCCCGTGGCCGATGTCGAAATAGACGCCGCGTTTGCGTGCCGCGAGCACCTCGGCGCGGACGTTGCGGGCCGCGTCGATGGGCGCGTTCGGCCAGGGGCGGAAGCAGTGGGTCAACACGTCGCCGGGACGCAGGACGCTCAGCACCTCCTCCTGGCTCGGCGGCCGGTTGTCGATGTGCGCCATCACCGGAAGGCCGAGGACGTCGGCCACCTCCAGCGCCAGATGCAGCGGCGCGATGCCCGAATCACCGCCCGCCTTGGCCCCGATCCGCACCTTGATCCCCACCACGATGTCGCGATGCTCGCGCGCCGCCTCCAGGCACTCGTGCGGATGGACGAGGCGCATGTCGCCGCATTCTCCGACCATCACGTTCTTGGAAAAGCCGAAGATGCCGGCGTAGGAAATGTTGACGTAGGCGAGGATGCGCGGCTCGGTCCGCTGGATCACGTGCGCGCGGAACCCGTGAAAATTGCCCGCGCCGGCGCTGCCGGCATCGACGAACGTGGTCGTGCCGCTGCGCCGCGCGATCGTCGGCGCGTCGACGCCGAGCGAGGTGCCGCCCCAATAGACGTGGGTGTGCAGGTCGATGAGGCCGGGCGTCACGATCTTGCCGGAGACGTCGCGGACGTCCTTGGCGTCCCCGAGGTCGCTGCCGACGGCGGCGACTTTGCCCTCGGCGAAGGCGACGTCGGCGACCCCGTCCATTTCCGACGCGGGGTCGATCACGCGACCGCCCTTCAAGATAAGATCGTACATCGTTTGCCCTTCTGATTGGCCAGTGGTCTCAACGGACCGCCCTTCGTCTAAGCGACCTGTCGGGCTGTTCACAAGGCGGGTGCGCTGCGCGGCCGCGCTCAGTCCTTGCCGATGCGGAACTCGCTGACCTTCGAGCGGTCGATGCGCTCCCAATCGTAGGTGACGCCGAGGCCTGGGCCGGTGGGCACCGGGAAGGTTCCGTCGGGGCTGATGGCGTCCAGGTCGTCGCTGTAGCCGCAGGTGTAGATCGGGGGGAGCGCGTTTTTCATGCCGGGTCCGACGAGGGTCGATTCGTAGAAATTGGTGTTGCGGATCGCCGCCATCGCGTGGCGCTGGGCGGGGCCGGGCGAGTGGAGCTCCACGTCGAGGCCGAACGATTCGGCCAGGTGCGCGATCCGCATGGTGCCGGTGATGCCGAGATCGAACTCGGGATCGGCGCGCACGTAGTCCGTCGCGCCGGCGACGATGAAATCGGCCTTCTGCTCCAGGCCGCGCACGTGCTCCGTCATCAGGAGCGGCGTCTTGATGAACGACTTGAGCCGCTTCGCCCCGTGCTGCGACACGCCGTTGTCGCGATAGGGATCCTCCAGCCACATGAAGTTCGCCTCGTCGCACGCCCGCCCCACCTGAAGGGCGGCCGAGAAGGTGCGAAGGTCGCACGAGGGGTCGAGCATCAGCTTCATCTCGCCGCCGAAGCGCGCGCCGAGGAGCCGCACCGTCTCGCACTCCTCGTCCGGATCGCCCTCGGAAAAGCCGTGCACCTTGAAGCCGGTGTAGCCCAGTTCCCGGCACTCGGCCGCAAACTCCACATAGGCCGCCGGCGAGCACAGCCGCCCATTGCGGTCGCCGTGGATGGTGCTCGCGTAGGCCGGCACCGCCGTCTTGTCGCCGCCCAGGAGCGTGGCGACGGACGCCCCGAACCGCTTGCCGGCAAGGTCCCACAGGCAGATGTCGATGAGGCCGATGCCCATCATGTCGGTCTGGCGCAGCCCGTAGCGGAAGTGGGCGTAGATCGCCTCGCGGTGCAGCGGATCGCGGCCGATGAGCTGGGGAGCGAGCTGGCGGACCTGGGCCATCGCCCCCGGCGTGCCGCCCCAGCCGACCACGTATTCGCCGCTCGCGCCCTCACTGTCGCGGATGACGATGGCGTGGCGCGTCATGCGGTGCCGTTGGCCCGGCGCGCAGACGATGTTGAAGCCGCCATCGTCGAGGGCGAGATCCTCCACGAAATATTCGAATTCGGTGACGGCCACGCTCTCGATGACGCTCATCGTGTCCTCTCGATGGGAAGGGGTTGCGGTTCGTGCTAATCTCGATAACGATAATGATAACGGTGGCGACAAGGAACTCCCTTTTCGCAATCCGACGCAGAAACCCAACAGGAGGACAACGTATGCCCAAGTGTCTCAACCGGGCCACGCTCACTGCCATCGGCCTCATCGCCATGGGCGCCACCGCCAGCGCCGACGAGCTGGCGATCTACTGCTCGGTGCAGCAGTCCTGGTGCGAGGCGACCGCGGCCGCCTTCTCCGCCGCCACCGGCGTCGACGTCGCCATGCAGCGCAAGGACACGGGTGCCGCGCTCGCTCAGATCCGCGCCGAATCGGCCAACCCGCGCGCGGACGTGTGGTGGGGCGGGTCGGGCGACGCGCACATCCAGGCCGCGTCCGAAGACCTCACCGTCGCCTATGAATCGCCCCACACCAACGAGCTGCAGGACTGGGCGCTGGAGCAGTACGAGACCGCCGGCCACAAGACCATCGGTATCTACTCCGGTGTTCTGGGCTGGGGCTACAACACGGAATTCTTCGAGCGCGAAGGGCTCGAGCCCCCGCTCGCCTGGGAAGACCTCGCGCGCACCGAGTACGAAGGCGAGATCCAGGTCGCCAACCCCAACACCTCCGGCACGGCCTACACCGCGCTCGCCACGCTGGTTCAGCTCTACGGCGAGGACGGCGCGTTCGCATTCCTCGAAAAGATCGATGACAACATCTCCGAATACACCCAGTCCGGCACCGCCGGCATCCGCGCCGCGGCGATGGGTGAAACGGGTATCGGCATCGCCTTCCTGCACGACGTGATCCAGCAGGCCGCCGCCGGCTTCCCCGTGAAGGCCGTCGCCCCCTCCGACGGGACCGGCTACGAGATCGGCTCCATGAGCCTGATCGCCGGCGCGCCGAATCCGGAGGTCGCCAAGAAGTTCTACGATTGGGCCCTCACCGCCGAGGCCCAGAGCCTCGCGCTCGATGCCGGCGCCTACCAGATCCAGGCCAACAAGGCCGTGGCACCGCCCCCCGAAGCGCCGAAGCTCGAAGAGACCAAGCTGATCGACTACGACTTCGCCAAATACGGCTCGGCCGAAACGCGCACCCACCTCCTGAAGCGGTGGGACGACGAAATCGGCTCGCAGCGCTGATCGCCGGTCTCCCCCAGTCCCCGTGGTTCGCTCATCGACCGTCTGGCTTGCCGCCATCGCTGCGGCAAGCCTCCTGCCTTGGTATGCCGAAGGTCCGGGCGCGCCGTTGAACGGGGGCCTCCTGGGCCTCTCCCTCTCAGGCCTGGCCGCGACGCTTCCCGTCGCCGCGGCTGCCCTTGCCGCGTTCCTCCTCACCCTGCGCGGCACGCGCGGCGCCGCCCTCGTCACTCTCGCGGTGACGCTGGGCGGCGCCGTCTGGGTGCTCGTCTCCGGCGGCCTCGCCGGCACGCCGTACGATGCGGAAGCGCCCCTGTCTCTCGCCAACCAGCCCGCGATGGGATGGGGGGCCACCATCACGCTCATCGCCCTTCTCGGTCTCGCAGCCGGCGCCCTGGCGCGGCGCGGAGCGATGGACGGCGATGCGTTCGGCAACCACCTCCTCGTCTTCTCCTCGGCGGTGCTCGCCATCTTCGTGCTGTTCCCGGTGGTGCAGGTGCTGCAGGAGGTGATGCGTCCGGCGGCCTCCGGCTCCCTCGCCGAGGGTCTCGCGGAGCGCTTCCTGGGCAAGGACCTTTGGGGGCTCGACTGTCTCGCCGGCGGCAAGCGCTGCGGCATGGTGTGGAACTCGCTGTGGCTCGGTATCGCGGTTGGCCTGGCGACCACGCTCATCGGGCTTGCCGCCGCGCTCTTCACCACCCGCATCCGCAGCCCCTTCACCGGACCCGCGCGGCTCGTGACGCTGCTGCCGCTGGTGACGCCCCCCTTCGTGGTGGGTCTCGCGCTGATCCTGCTGTTCGGCCGCTCCGGCTCCGTCACGCTCTTCATGTACGACGTGTTCGATATCCGCCCCTCGCGGTGGATCTACGGACCGCAGGGGGTGTGGCTGGCGCAGACGCTCGGCCTCACGCCCCTCGCCTTCATGGTGATCCACGCCACGCTGGTATCCGTCAGCCCCTCGGTGGAGGAAGCGGCCTCCACGCTGCGCGCGTCGCGCTGGCGCACCTTCCGCACCGTCACGCTGCCCCTGATCCGGCCCGGCCTCGCCAACGCCTTCCTGCTCACCTTCATCGAGAGCCTCGCCGATCTCGGCAACCCGCTGGTGCTGGGCGGCGGTTTTCGCGTCCTCGCCTCGGGCATCTATTTCAAGATCGTCGGCGCGCAGGCCGATCTCGGCGAAGCGGCGGGGCTCGCGGTGGTCCTGCTCGTGATCTCGCTCGCCGCGTTCCTGCTGCAGGTGCTGTGGCTGCGCAACACCTCCTTCGTCACCGTGACCGGCAAGGGCGACGGCGGTCAGCATGCGCGCCTGTCGGTGCCGCTGAAAACCGGAATCATCGCCCTCACGCTGGTGTGGGGCGCGCTGATCCTCACCGTCTACGGCACCATCATCCTGGGCTCGTTCGCCACCTTGTGGGGCCGCGACTATTCGCTGACGCTCGCCAACTACGTGGACGCGTTCAACGTGATCGCCGGCGAGCACGGTCTCGTGTGGGCGGGCGGGGCGTGGAACTCGTTCGGCACCACCATGATGCTCGCCACCCTCGCCGCCCCGTTGACGGCCGCGCTCGGCCTCCTGATGGCCTATCTCATCGCCCGGCGGCGCTTCACCGGGCGGCGCACCTTCGAATTCGCGGCGATGATGAGCTTTGCCATGCCCGGCACCGTCATCGGCCTCGCCTACGTCCTCGCCTTCAACACGCCGCCGATCGAGATCACCGGCACCGCCTTCATCCTCGTCATCGCCTTCGTCTCGCGCAACATGCCGATCGGGCTCCGCGTGGGCCTCGCCCAATTCTCCCAGCTCGACCCCTCGCTCGACGAGGCGTCCACCACGCTCGGCGCCGGCCCCGGCACGACCTTGCGCCGCGTCCTGTTCCCGCTGCTGAAGCCGGCGGTGGCGACGGCGGTGATCTACGCCTTCGTCGCCTCGGTGACGACGCTGAGCCAGGTGATCTTCCTCGTCTCGCCGCGCTACGACTGGGCCACCACCTACATCATCGGCCTGGTGGAAAACACGAACTACGGCCGCGCGATCGCCTACAGCGTCGTGTTGATCGTGCTCCTCATCCTGGTGGTGGCGCTGCTCCAGCTGATCCTGCGCCGGGTGGAGTTCCGCCGCCTCGACACGAACAAATCCCGGGAGACAGCGTGAGCGACAGCGCCCTCATCTTCGACAGCGTCGGCAAGACGTTCGGCCGCTTCGAGGCGGTGCGTGACATCGCGTTCGCCGTCGAGACGCACGAACTCGTCAGCCTGCTCGGCCCCTCCGGCTGCGGCAAGACCACGGTGCTGCGCCTGATCGCCGGCCTTGAGATGCCGACCCGCGGGCGCATCGTCATCGCCGGCAAGGACGTGTCGCGCGTGCCGGCGAGCGAGCGCAACATCGCCATGGTGTTCCAGTCCTACGCGCTGTTCCCGCACATGAACGTCATCGAAAACGTCGCCTACGGCCTCCTCGCCCAGCGGATGAACAAGGCGGAAGCCTTCGAGCGCGCCCGCCGCCAGCTCGACCTGCTCGGCCTCGCCGCGCTGGAAACGCGCCTGCCGAGCGCGATTTCCGGCGGCCAGCAGCAGCGGGTGGCCGTCGCGCGCGCGCTGGTGCTGGAGCCGGACGTGCTCCTGTTCGACGAGCCGCTGTCTAACCTCGACGCCAAGCTGCGCCGCCAGGTGCGCGAGGAAATCCGCGACCTGCAGCAGCGCCTCGGCCTCACCGTTGTCTACGTCACCCACGACCAGTCGGAGGCGATGGCGATTTCGGACCGCGTGATCGTGATGCGGCACGGGCGGATCGCCCAGAGCGGCACGCCGCGCGACCTCTACGAGCGGCCGGCCAGCGCCTTCGTCGCCGACTTCATGGGCGATGCCAACGTGGTGGGGGCCGAAGTGTTGCCCGGCGCCACGCCGCTGGTGCGCCTCGACGGGCTCGAGCTGCCGACCGATCTCGCCCCCGGCACCGCCGTCGATGTGGTGCTGCGGCCCGAGCACATGCACCTCGACAGGGCCGCCGGCGCGGGAACCATCGCCGGCAAGGTCCGCCGTGGCTCCTACCTGGGCGCGCTCGCGGAGTATCGCGTCGACACCGCCGTCGGCGCCCTCCTCGTCAGCGAGGCGGCGACGGCGACGCTGCTGGCCGAGGGCACGCCCGTGGGCATCGCCATCGATCCGGCGAACGTGCGCATCATCGCTCGCTCCGACGAGGCGGCGCTCAGCGCCGCGGACCCGCGATTCTGAGCCGCCCCCCTCTCCGCCTAGGCGCGCTCCAGCACCGCCGCGAGGCGTGGGGCGGGCATGCCGGCGTAACGCAGGAAACCGCCGATCCGGCGTTCCGCCTTCTGCGGATGGTTTTGCGCGATGTCGGCGAGGCGGTGGTCCAGGAAGGGGTTGGCCATCCGCTCCAGCGTCGTGGCGACGTATTGCGTGGCGGCCTCGCCCTCGCCGTGGGCGGCAAAGCCCGGCAGCACCTCCTCGGCGTAGATCGCCCGCAGCGCCGCGCCGGGCTCGTGCGCCAGCATCGCGCGCACGGTGACGGCCGGATCGCCCCCCGCACCGCGCCACATGTCGGCGAGCACGGTGTGGCCGAGATTGAGAATGTAGAGCTTCAGCCGCTCGATGGGGCCCAGATCGGTCACCATCTGCACCGCCGGGTGGATGCAGGGCGGCGCAATCCCCTCGCCCGCCTCGATCGCCCACAGCGCATAAGGTTCGGCCACCGCGCCGGCCGGCTCGATGGGCTCGGACACGATGCGGTCCACCAGCGAGTTGGCGAAGGGCAAGCCCGCCAGGAAATCCATCAGCGCCGCGTCGGCGCCCGCGCCCTCGGCGATCTCCATCACGCGCGCCTTCAGGACGCGGCCGTTGTCGGGCACCAACTCGGTCGGCATGATGGTGAGGCTGCCCGCGCCAGCGGCATGGCGCGCCTTGAGGAGATGGAACAGCTTGGCCGGAAAGCTCATCGCCTGATGCGCCGTCGCGGCGAGATCGCCCGGCTGCGGCTCGTAGCCGGCATCGGCCGTGTTGGACACGATCACCCGTGCCTCGCGCACCACGACGTCGACCAGGCGCGCCCAGTCCGTCGCCGTGGAGAGGGCGCGCACCACGCTCGTCACGCGCCGCTCCTCGTCGACCTCGCGCCCGCCCTCAAGGCCGCGGATCCGGACCGGGAAGCCCTCCGGGGCGGCCAGAGCGGGCAAGCGCCGCGCCCGCGCCGCGTCGCCGGACGACTGCACCACCGTGACGGTGAGGTCCGGATCGGCCTCGCTGAAGAAAAGATCCGCATGGGCCTGAAGGAAGCGGCTGGTGCCGAATTGGACGATCGGCGTCGGGCCACGGGACAATGGGTCGCTCACGAGGGAATCCTTCAGCTCGGCATCTTCCGATACGCTTGCGCGTTACAGCGGGCAATGGTACCACTATCAATATTGATAACGATGCAGGGTGGCAATGGCGGTTGAAAATTTCCAATCTCCGCCACAAGGCGCAACCCGCCTGAGGAGCGCCTCCCGGCGCAGCCAGGCCGTGTTCACAAGCTTGCAGCGGGACATCCTGCTCGGCGTCCTCGCCCCCAACCGGACGCTGCTGGAGCTCGACCTCGCGTCGCACTTCAACTGCAGCCAGGGCACCGTGCGCGAGGCGCTGCTGCAATTGCAGGAACAGGGCCTCGTCCACCGCATGGCCCACCGCGGCACCCGCGTGGCGGACTGCAACGAGGACGACGCGCGCGAACTGCTGCTGGTGCGCCACGACATCGAGTGCCGCGCCATCGCGCGCACCATGGCGCGCGGCACCGCCGTCCTGGAGACGCTGCGGGCGGAGCTGGAGGAGATGCGTGCCGCCGCGCGGGAGGGAGACGAATATCGCCTTTCCATCCACGACCGGTGCTTTCACATGGCGCTGTTCGCGGCCGCGGGCCTGCCGGCGGTGCAGCCCATCCTCAGCCGCTGCCTGATCCACAATCACCGCTACAAGATCATCAATTCGAGCCCCAATCGCGCGCTGCCCGAAACGGCCGACCGGCACGTGGCGATCATCGACGCCATTGCCGCCGGCGATGCCGAGGCGGCCCGCGCCGCCCTCTCCCACCACATCGCGACGATCGGCGATTTCGGGCCCAAGATCATCGATCAGGACGGCGCGCGATGAGCGGGGTGTCCACGCTTTCATGCCGATGACATTCGATTTCGCCGCCGCCGCTCGCCCCGCCACGCACGGCGTCGCCGGCGCGGCGTTCCGCGCCCTGGCGCACTGACCACCCCCTTCTTCCCCGGCCCCAGCGGGCCGCCTCGACACACCCGGACGACAATGAAGAACCCAATCGGTATCATTTCCATGCAGTTCAACCGGCCTTTCGGGCCGGGCGACCTGGGCCTGTTCGCGAGAGTTCGTGCCCTCGGGTTCGACTTCATCGAGCTTCTGGTGCCCGAGCCGGAGGACGGGCTCGATTTGGCGCAGACCCGTGCCGCCCTGGCCGATGCCGATCTCGGTGTCGTCCTCGCCGCGCGCGTCAGCCTCGCCCGCTCGATCGCCAGCGATGAAGCATCCGCGCGCCAGGGCGGCCTCGACTATCTGCGCCGCACCATCGAGGTGGCCGAAGCCCTCGGCGCCACCATCGTCGGCGGCCCGCTCTATGGCGAACCCCTGGTGTTCGCCGGCCGCGCGCCGGTGCCCCACGGGGCCGACGCCATCGCGCTGCGTGCCCAGCGCACGGTGGAGGGGCTCGCGGCCGTGGCGCCGGAGGCCGCCGCCGCCGGCATCGTGTTCGGACTGGAGCCGCTCAACCGCTTCGAGACCGACATCGTGTCGACCACGCGCCAGGCCATCGAGGTGGTGGACGAGGTGGACAGCCCCGGCCTCGGCGTGATGCTCGACACCTTCCACATGAACATGGAAGAGCGCTCCATCCCCGACGCAATCCGCAGCGCCGGCCACCGCCTGGTGCACTTCCAGGCCAACGAGAACCATCGCGGCCACCCCGGCACCGGCCACCTCGACTGGACCGCGATCATGCGGGCCCTCGCCGATATCGGCTATGACGGCCCGGTCTCGCTGGAGCCCTTCCGCCGCGACGACGATCGCGTCGGCCTGCCCATCGCCCATTGGCGCGCGCCGCACGAGGACGAGAGCGAGAAGCTCGTCGCCGGCCTCAACCTGATCCGCTCCAGCCTGACGCTGGCGGAGGTCGCCCAATGAGCCTCAATGTCGGCTGGATCGGTTGCGGCCGCCATGCGCGCCTGATGCTGCTGCCGCAGCTCGCGCGCAACGGCATCCGCCTCGCCGCCGTGTGCGACCGTGACGGGGCCGCCGCCGCCGCCACCGCCGGCGACTATGGCGTCGCCAACGTGTTCACCGATGCCGACGCGCTCCTCGCCCACCCGGGCCTCGACGCGATCGCGATGGCGGTCGGCCCGGCGGTGCACCATGCGGTGAGCCTCAAGGCGCTGGCGCGCGGGCTGCCGGTGTTCATGGAAAAGCCGCCGGCGCTCGACACGGCCGGCGCCGCCGAGATCGCCCGCGCGGCGGAAAAGGCCGGCAAGCCCGTCGTCCTCGGCTTCATGAAGCGCTACTCCACCGGCAACCGGATCGCCCACAACATCCTCAATTCCGGCGAGTTCGGCGCCGTGCTCGGCCTCACCGGCATCTACATGACGGCGCCGACCTATTTCGCCGGCGAGGCGGACTATTCGGGCTTCTTCTTGCACCACTGCGTCCACTACATGGACCTGGTGCCGTGGCTGATGGGCGCCCCCATCGCCGACATGTCGGTGCGCGTTGTCGAGCCCGCGTCCGGAAAAATCCTCTTCCACCTGTCGGTCGCGGCCGAAAACGGGGCGGTGGGGACGCTCGTGATGGGCACGGTCCAGTCGCGCGGGACGCCGATGGAGTTCATCCAGGTGATGGGCGACCACAAGCGCGTGGAGGTCTCCAACATCATCAACGTCGCCTATCACCGTGACCCGCCGTTCAAGGCGGACGATCCCGCCGCCACCTTGTCGGACGCCTGCGACACGCTCACCTGGACGCCCAACTTCACCGCCGCGGCGAACGAGGACCACAAGGGCTACAACGCGCTGATGGCCGACGTGGCCGCAGCCCTGCGCGGAGAAGCGAGCGCGGCCCCCACCATCGCCGACGGCGTGGCCGCCATGGCCAATCTCGACCGGATGATCGCCCTGGTGAACGAGGCGACACGCGGCGCCTGACCCGTGCCCGCCTCGCGCTGGCGCCGCGTCGCTCAGGCGCGGTCGCCGGCCCGGGCGGCATCGAGCGACTGCGTCCCGAGCGCGCAAAGCGCCGCCTCGACGATGCCCGCCGCGTCGAGCCCGGCGGCGGCATACATCGCGTCGGGCTTGTCCTGGTCGATGTAGGCGTCCGGCAGCGTCAGCGGGCGCACTTTGCAGCCGGCATCGAGCATGCCCTCACGCGCGAGCAGCGTCAGGACGTGGCTGCCGAAGCCGCCGATGGAACCCTCCTCCACCGTCACCAGCACCGCGTGCTCGCGCGCCAGGCGCAGGATGAGATCGCGGTCGAGCGGCTTGGCGAAGCGCGCGTCCGCCACGGTGGTCGAGACCCCCTTCGCCGCCAGCGCATCCGCCGCGCCGAGCGCCGCCGACAAGCGCCCGCCCAGCGAGAGGATCGCCACGGTGGAGCCCTCGCGGACAATCCGGCCGCGACCGATGGCAAGCACCTCGCCCCGCTCCGGCAACTCCACGCCGATCCCCTCCCCACGCGGATAGCGAAAGGCGATCGGCCCCTCGTCGTACGCGGCGGCCGTCGCCACCATGTGCATGAGGTCGGCCTCGTCGCCGGCGGCCATCACCACCATGCCGGGCAGGCAGGATAGATAGGCGATGTCGAACGCGCCGGCATGGGTCGACCCGTCCGCGCCGACCAGGCCGGCCCGGTCGATGGCAAAGCGCACCGGCAGGCCCTGGATGGCGACGTCGTGCACCACCTGATCGTACGCGCGCTGCAGGAACGTCGAGTAGATGGCGCAGAAGGGCTTGAGCCCGGCCGCCGCCAACCCCGCCGCAAACGTCACCGCGTGCTGCTCGGCGATGCCCACGTCGAAGGTGCGTTTGGGAAAGACCTTCTGGAACAGGTCGATGCCCGTGCCTCCCGGCATCGCCGCGGTGATGCCGACGATCCTGTCGTCGCGCTCGGCTTCGCCGATCAGCGCGCTGCCGAACACCTTGGTGTAGGCGGGAACGTTGGTGGGCTTGGCCTTCTCCAGCGCCCCGGTGATGACGTCGAACTTGCCGACGCCGTGGTACTTGTCGGCCGAATCCTCCGCCGGCGGGTAGCCCTTGCCCTTGCGGGTGACGACGTGGACCAGGATCGGCTTGTTGGGCGCGTCGCGCACGTTGGCGAGGACGGGCAGCAGATGGTCCAGATTGTGCCCGTCGACGGGGCCGACATAGTAAAAGCCGAGCTCCTCGAACAACGTGCC
Organism: Alphaproteobacteria bacterium; assembly: GCA_030431335.1. GTDB lineage: Bacteria > Pseudomonadota > Alphaproteobacteria > Rhizobiales > Amorphaceae > Acuticoccus. The sequence continues at coordinate 17,239 of JAUIJH010000010.1, read as the reverse complement.
GCCCATGGCGAGCCCGCGCGCGAACTCCTCCGCCCGCGCCGCCCCGCGCTCCACGAAGCGCGGCAGATGGCGGACCAGCCCCTTCATCGCCTCGCGCATCGTCACGAACGGCTCGCCGGAGGCGAGACGCGCGAGGTAGGCGCTCATCGCCCCCACCGGCGGGGCGATCGACATGTCGTTGTCGTTGAGGACCACGATTAGCCGCGCGTCCTGCGCGCCGGCATTGTTCATCGCCTCGTAGGCCATGCCAGCGCTCATGGCGCCGTCGCCGATCACGGCGACCACCTCGTGGTCGCGGCCCAGCAGCTCGTTGGCGGTCGCGAAGCCCAGCCCGGCCGAAATGGAAGTCGATGAATGAGCCGCGCCAAAAGGGTCGTATTCGCTTTCGGCGCGCTTGGTGAACCCGGAAAGCCCGCCGCCCTGGCGCAGCGTGATCATCTGTTCGCGCCGGCCGGTCAGCATCTTGTGCGGATAGCACTGGTGGCCGACGTCCCAGATCAGCGTATCGCGCGGCGTGTCGAACACGTAGTGCAGCGCGACGGTCAGCTCCACCACGCCGAGCGCCGAACCGAGGTGCCCGCCCGTCTGCGACACGGTCTCGATCAGCGCGGCGCGCAACTCGTCGGCAAGCTGCCTGAGATCGCGCGCCGGTAGCGCACGCAGATCGTCCGGCAGCCTCACTTTGTCCAGCAAATCGGGCAATTCTCGTCCTTTCACGATCGCGCCGGCGCAACTTACCAAAGGCGAGGCCGCGTTCAATCGATTGGGTGTGCGGTGCACCGGTACGGCACGCCGTCGCGGGCGCCGGAGGGATTGATCGCGATCAACGCGCCGCCTCCCGCTCCGCATCATGGGGGTGATCGGCCGCGCCGAATACACGGCGGCCGCATGTCCGGAGGATGCAGATGGCGCCCGAAATCGCGAAATACCTGACGATGGCGGTGCCGCGCTACACCAGCTATCCCACGGCGCCTCACTTCCACCCCGGCATCGACGCCGCGACGCAGCGCGGCTGGTTGACGCAGTGCGACCCGGCGACACCGATTTCGCTCTATCTGCACGTGCCGTTCTGCCGGCAGGTCTGCTGGTACTGCGGCTGCAACATGAAGCTCGCCGGCCCGCGCGACGCGCCGCTCAAGGCCTATGTCGACACCCTGCTCGCCGAGATCGCGCTGGTGGCGGAGGCCTTGCCCGCGCGCATGAGCGTCGGCCATGTCCATTTCGGCGGCGGCACGCCCACCGTCCTGTCCGGCGACGACCTCGCCCGCATCATGGCCGCGCTCCACGCGCGCTTCGCCATAGGCGCAGACGCCGAAATCGCCATCGAGTGCGACCCGCGCACGTTCGATGCGGCGAAGGCGAACGTGCTCGGCGGGCTCGGCTTCAACCGCGCGAGCTTCGGCGTGCAGGAGTTCGATCCCAAGGTGCAGGCGGCGATCAATCGCGTGCAGCCGCCGCACATGGTGGCCGCCGCCGTGGAGGCACTGCGCGCCGCCGGCATCGACAGCATCAATTTCGACCTGATCTACGGCCTGCCGCATCAGACGACGCGGATGCTGCTCGCCACCGTCACGCAGTGCCTCGCGCTGGAGCCGAGCCGCATCGCGCTGTTCGGCTACGCGCACGTGCCCTGGGCGGCGAAACGCCAGCGCATGATCGAGGCGGAGGCGCTGCCCGGCGCGGCTGAACGGCTGGAGCAGGCGAACGCGGCCGCGGCGGCGCTGGTGCAGGGCGGCATGGTCGCGGTCGGCATGGACCACTTCGCCGCGCCCCACGACCCGCTCGCGGAGGCGGTGCACACTGGCCGCCTGCGGCGCAATTTTCAGGGCTATACGACCGACGCGGCGCCCACGCTGATCGGCATCGGCGCCACCGCCATCGGCCGCACCGAGTGGGGCTATGTGCAGAACGAGAGCGAGACGGGCGCCTGGGCGCGCGCCATCGAGGCCGGGCGCCTCGCCACGGCCAGGGGCCTCGCCCTCACGGCGGACGACGCGCTGCGCGCACACGCCATCGAGATGCTGATGTGCTTCGGCGCCGTCGATGTGGACGCGGTGTCCCGGCGCTTCGCGGTTTCGCCGGCGTGGGCGGACGAGGCGCGCGCCCTCCTCGCCCCGCTGGCGGCGGACGGCCTCGTCACGCTGGAGGGGAGCCGGATCGCGCTGACGTCCGCCGGCCGCCCCTTCGTCCGCGTGGTGGCACACGCCTTCGATGCCTACGCCGCCCGGCTGCAACGGCGCCACTCGGCCGCCGTTTGAGCCCTGCGCCGCTCAGTAGCCCGCGGTGCGCTCAGGCCCGGCGTCGGAGACCAGCATCATGGCATCGAAATGGCGCGCCAGGAGCTTGCACTTGATCTCGGCATGCGCCGGGTCGGACCACAGGTCGTTGAACTCGCTCGGATCTTCCTGAAGGTCGAACAGCTCGCCCAGATCGAGCCCGTGATAGACGTTGAGCTTGTAGCGCCCGTCGAAATACATGCTGGCGCGCGTGCCGTTGCCGTCCGGGATCATCAGGGCGTCGAAATATTCGCACAGCACGTAGGGCTTGTGCGTGTCGAGCGGGGCCGCCCCGCTCAACAGCGGCACCAGCGAGCGGCCCTGCATGCCGGTGGGCTCGGCAATGCCGGCCGCCTCCAGCAGAGTCTGCGGGATATCCACCAGCTCCGCCAGCGCCTCCGACACGACCCCTTCGCGGAAATGGCCCGGCCAGGAAAAGATCATCGGCACCCGCGTGAGGCCCTCGTAGAACCGGCAGCCTTTGTAGATGAGGCCGTGGTCGCCCAGCATCTCGCCGTGATCGCTCATGAACAGGACGATGGTGTCCTGCGCCTGGCCGGTCTCCTCCAGGGTCGCCATCAGGTCGGCCACCATGTCGTCGATCAGCGCGATCATCGCGTGGTAGCAGGCGCGGATATAGCGGGCGTCGTAGTCGGTGGGCGGCGTGTCGTGCGTCGCGCCGGGGCCGCGGTCGGGATCGCCGCGCACCGCGCCGGGCCGCGGGTCGACCGCCACGCGGGCCTGCTGGTCGACCGGCGCCATCCGCTTCTGGTGCTCCAGGTCGGAGGGGGCGAAGATCGCGTCGGGCATCTCCTCCGGGTTGAAGCGGGCGAGATAGTCGGCCGGCGGATCGAAGGGCGGGTGCGGGTCGAACAGGTTGATGCTGAGGAACCAGGGCGTTTCGCGGTTGCGCGCCATGAAATCCTTGGCGCGCTCGCCGGCCCATGTCGTCTGATGGACGTCCGCATCGACGCCGGGCCCATAGACGCGCCCGCGATCGTAAATCGCTTCCGCGTCCACGCCCTTTTGCGCCAGCCAGTCCTGGTAGTCGTGGCCCTGCGGCCAGTCCGGGTCGGGGTGATGGCTCCAGTAGAACTCGTGATAGCCGTCGTTCGCCGGGCGCTTTTCCACCACACGGTTGGCGCGCGACAGATGGAATTTCCCAATCAGCCCCGTGTGGTAGCCCGCATCGGCAAAGACGCGCGGCACCAGGGTGAGGTCCTCGCGGAAGCCGGTGTTGCCGTTGCGCTGGACCTGGTGGGCGATGGGATATTTGCCGGTGAGGAACGAGGCGCGGCTCGGCGTGCAGATCGGGCTCTGGCAATAGGCCCGGTCGAACGCGACGCCCTTTGCGGCCAGCGCGTCGATGGCCGGCGTGTGCGCCCCCGCATGCCCCAGGAACGACAGCGTGTCCCACCGCTGCTGGTCCGTGCAGATCCACAATATGTTCGGCGCACGCGACATCGCGACGTCCTTCTCTGTTGCCGATTGGTGGCGGTTTCAGTTGGTGGCGGCGATCCGCTGGCCGTCTTCGGTGAAGACGTGAACCTTGGGGCCGAAGTTGAAATGAACGGTCTCGTCGCGCGTGAGCAGCGTATCGCCCGGAACGCGCACGATGAGCTGCCGGCGCGCATGGGCGTCCGGCAGGGCGAGGCGCACGATCGCCTCGGGGCCGAGCTCCTCGACGCCGATCACCCGCGCGGGCGACCCGCTCTCGCCGAGCTTGACGTCCTCCGGGCGCACGCCGAGCTGCACCTGGCTATGGGATTGCCGGTCGAGCACGGCGCGCAGCTCGCCCGGCAGGGCGACGGTCAGCCCCGCGGCGGTGAGCCCCTGCGCCGTCACGTCGGCCGGCAGGAAGTTCATCGCCGGCGTGCCGATGAAGCCCGCGACGAATGCATTGGCCGGGCTTGCGTAGAGCTCGCGCGGCGTCGCGCACTGCTGCAGCACGCCGTCCTTCATCACGGCGACGCGGTCGCCCATGGTCATCGCCTCGACCTGGTCGTGCGTGACGTAGACGGTGGTGACGCCGAGCCGCGCCTGCAGGTCCACCATCTCGGTGCGGGTCTTGTCGCGCAGCTTGGCGTCGAGGTTGGAAAGCGGCTCGTCGAGGAGATAGACCGACGGCTGGCGCACGATGGCGCGGCCCATCGCGACGCGCTGGCGCTGGCCGCCCGATAGCTGGGCCGGGCGCCGGTCGAGGTAGTCGGTAAGCTCGAGGATCGCGGCCGCCTCGCGCACGCGGCGGTCCTTCTCGGCCTTGGCAACGCGCGACAGGCGCAGCGGAAAGCCGATGTTCTCGGCGACGGTCATGTGCGGATAGAGCGCGTAGGACTGGAACACCATGGCGATGTCCCGCTCCTTCGGCTCCACTTCGTTGACGAGGCGGTCGCCGATATGGAGCGTGCCGCCGGTGATCTCCTCCAGCCCCGCGATCATGCGCAGCACCGTCGACTTGCCGCAGCCGGACGGGCCGACCAGAACGAGAAATTCGCCGTCCTTGATGGAAAGGTCGAGGTCCTTCACGGCGGCCTGGCCGTTGGGATAGGTCTTGCTCAACTTCGTCAGGCGGATCTCGGCCATTATGCCGGCCCTTTCGTCGTTTGGAGGAGTTTTGGCGGGCGGACGGGGAGGCTCATCCCTTCACCGCCCCGCCGGTCAGGCCCGAGATCATGTAGCGGCGCACCAGGAAGCCGAACACGATGGCCGGCGTCACGATGAACATCGAGGCGGCGGCGATCTTGCCCCACTCGGTCCCCTCGAAGGCGAGGAAGTTCACGATCGCGACCGGTAGCGTGACCACCTCGCGCCGCGACAGGATCAGCGCGAACAGGAACTCGTTCCACGAGAAGATGAAGGCGAGGATGGAGGCCGCGAGGATGCCGCCCTTCATCAACGGCAGGTCGACCATCACGAGCGTCTGGAACGGGGTCGCCCCGTCGATGCGCGCGGCTTCCGACAGGTCGTGCGGGATCGCGGCCCAGATCGGCGTCAGCATCCAGATGATCAGCGGCACGTTGAAGATGAGGTGCACGATAATCAGCCCGATGTGCGTGTCCATCAGGTGCGCCTTGTTGTAGAAAACGAAGTAAGGCAGCAGGTAGACCATGCCGGGCACCATGCGGATGAGCAGGATGCCGAGCAGCGTGTGGTGGCGCAGCGGCCCCACGATGTGGCGCAGCGCATAGGCCGCCGGCACCGCGATCAGCAGCGACAGCGCCACCGCCCCCGTCGACACGATGAGGCTGTTGCCGATGGCGCGCAGGAAGGCCGGATCGCCGAACACCTCGCCATAGGCGGCGAAGGTGGGTGTGAAGAAGAGCTTCGGCGGATCGGCGAAGGCGTCGAGCCGCGACTTGATCGACAGCGACGCCAGCCACGCGAACGGCACCAGGATGAAGAGACCCCACACGATGGCGAAGGTGTAGAGACCGGCGGTGATGCGCCGTGGACGAACACGCATGGCCCTACCCCCTCTCGCCGACATTTTTGAGGACCAGCCGTGTCGACGGCGCGAGGATCGCCACCAGGATGGCGAGGAAGGTCAGGATGATCGACGAGGCGTAACCCACCTTCAGGAACTCGAAGCCGGTGATATAGGCGTAGTAGTTGGTCGTCTCGGTCGAGCCGGCCGGGCCGCCCGAGGTCATCACGTAGATGATGGGGAAGATCGCGAGGCCCTCCATGATGCGGAAGACGATCACCACCAGCGCAGTCTGGCGCAGCAGCGGCAGCGTCACGAAGCGGATGCGCTGGACCCAGGTCGCCCCATCGATGCGCGAGGCTTCGTAGAGGTCGGACGGGAAGGTCTGCATCGCCGTGTAGAACATGATCGTCACGAACGGGGTCCAGCCCCAGACGGCGGCGACCGAGATGGAGATCAGCGCCATCGTCGGGTCCGACAGCCAGGCCGGCCCGGAGATGCCGATCAGCCCCAGATAGTGGTTGATCCCGCCGAGCTGCGGCGTGAACAGGACCTTCCACAGAAGACCCATGACGATGGGCGGGAAGAACATCGGGATGATGAAGATCACCCGCAGCCAGCCGAGCCCCGGCAGGCGCTCGTTCATCACCAGGGCCAGCATGAAGCCGAACACGAGCTGGAAGATCAGCGGCACGAAGATGAGGACCGCGCTCTGCCACAGGCTGGCGATGAACCGCGCGTCGCCGAACAGGTCCGCGTAGTTCTCCAGCCCGATGAAGCGCGGGCCACGAATGCTGGAATAGGAGAGCGAGGTCAGGCTCAGCCCGAGCGTGAAGATGAGCGGGACGATGGTCAGCACGACGATCGTCACGATGGCGGGCAGCAGGAAGCGGCGATATCCCCTGTTCTGGCGGCCGCGCGTGCGGCGCAGAAGCGCTCTGTCGAGGGGGGCCGCCGCGGTCGCGTCGGTCATGGGGGAATCTTCCGAAGCCTTGGAAATCTGGCGCAAGCGTGGGGCGCCGGACCGGCCGGCGCCCCGTCATCGGTCGCAGGCTACTTGATGTAGCCTTCGTCCTCGAGGATCTCCTTGATGTCGGCCTCGGCCGCCGCGAGCGCCTCTGCGGGCGTGCTCTGGCCGATCTCGGCGGACTGCACGGCAAGGCCCATGCGGTCGCTCACCAGACCCCAGGCGGCGAAGGGCGGATAGTAATCCGCGGGCGCCGCGTCGAGGCTCTTCTGGTAGGCCTCGAGGAAGGAGCCGCCGCCGTAATCGAAGTTGTACTTGTCCTTGAACGCCTCGTTCTCCCAGACCGAGTTGCGCGGCGTGGCGAGATAGGTGGAGTTCTGCGAGATCTTCACCATGTTCTCGGCGCTGGTCGCCCATTCGAGGAACATGTAGGCCGCTTCCGGATTGTCGCTGGCGGCCGCGATGCACAGCCCATGGCCGGCGAAGGACGGCTTCGGCCCGGCCGGACCGCCCGGCACGACGGCGAAGCCGAGGTTGCCCGCCACCTTAGACTGCGCCGGGTCGAGGATGCGGCCCGCGAGCGGCGCGCCTTCGATGGCCATCACCACGTTGCCCTGCTGCATGGCGGTGACGACATCGTCGAACACGAAGTTGACCGAGCCTTCGGGCGCGAAATCGCGCTTGAGGGTGACGAAGGTTTCCAGCGCCTTCTCAGCTTCCGGCGAGTTGAGCACCGGGTTCATATCGTCGGGGAAGTCGGCGAAGATCTTGCCGCCCTCGCCATAGAGGAAGAGGTTGTAGATCCAGATGTTGCCGGCGGTGGACGGCGGCGAGCCGCGCAGCGCGATGGCGGGCGTGCCCTCAGACTGCACCTTGGCCGCGACCTCGAGGAGCTCCTCGAAGGTCTTCGGCGGCTCGGTGATGCCGGCCTCCTTAAACTTGTCGATCTGGTAGTAGAGGATCACGGTCGCGGCGAAGAACGGCAGGCAATATTGCGTATCGTCGAAGGACATGCTGTCCAGCGTCGAGGGGATGAAGTCGTCGAGGTCGAGCGTCTTGGCGTCCGACAGCTCGGTGCCGAAATAGTTCTCGACGGGGACGAGCCAGCCGTTCTGCGCGTAGAGGGGCAGGTTGCCGCTCTGGATGCCGACGATGTCGAAGGCGCCGCTGCCGGTGGCCGATTCCACCTGCGCCTTCTGGCGCGCCGCCCCTTCGGACTGGGTCTCGATGTTGACGGTGATGCCCGTGAGTTCCTCGAACTCGGGCAGGAGCTGCTTGAGGCCCGGAATGAACGAGATCTCCGCATAAAGGAGATCGAGCGTCGTCCCCTCGAACTGGCGCATGTCTCGCTCCTGCGCCGTCGCGGTCGCGACCGAACCGGCGAGCAGCGCCGCCGCGGCGGTCGAACTCAGCATTTTTTGAAGTTTCATGTTGTTCCTCCCTGGGTGATGGCCCGGATCAGGGCGCGGGTTGGGTTGTGGGCCGCCCCGGACGCGGCCCGTCGGTGCGGCGCGCGTGACGGCTGAGATGGTCCAGGATGGCGTCCGGCTCGCGCAGCGCGTGCTTCAGCTGCAAGGCTCCGGCGCCATAGGCGATCGCGGCACTGCCCATTTGCGCCGGCACCAGGCGGTCCCACAGCGGCCGCTCGCCTTCGGTGTCGTAGAGGGTGCGCACGTATTTCATCACGCCGCGCAGATACCAATCGGCCAGTCCCTCGTGCGAGGCGCCGATGACGATGCGCTCCGGGCGCAGGATGCGGTCCATGTCCGTCAACGCGGTGCCGAGGTGCTCGCCGACCGCGATCAGCGCGTTCTGGGCCGCCGGGTCGCCCTGTTCCGCAGCCTGCACGACCCCTGCGATGAGACGCCCCGGATGGGCGTCCGGCTCGATGCCGAGGAGTTCCAGGAGCGCGGCACCGGAGGCATATTCCAGCAAACACCCCTGGCGGCCGCAGCTGCATTGCCGGCCGCCGCGCTCGATCACCACGTGTCCGAGCTCGCCGATGCCGCCGTGATCGGTGATCCAGCCCTCGCCGCCGCTGATCAGGCCGAGCCCGATGCCGGCATAGTCGATCACCACGAAAGCGACCGAGGTGGCGAAGCGGTTCTGCTCCGCCGCCACGCGTTCTTCCCCGTGCGCCGCCACCACCGCGCCCGTCTTCAGCACGACGGGGACGCCGTAGGCTTCGGCGAGGCGTGCCACGATGGGCACGTCGTTGAGGGCGGTGAAGGCGCGCGAGCGGATCATCGTATCGCGCGCGGTGAGCGGGCCGACCGACCCGATGCCGATGCCGGCCACCGGCGCTTCGGCGCGCGCGAACAGCTCGTCGAGCAGCGCGTCGATGGCGGCCAGCGCGTCGGCCGTGCTGACGCCGAGCGGAACGGGCCGCGTGCTCACCGCCACCATCCTCCCGCCCAGATCGACGAGACAGGCGGTGAATTTCTCGCGCCGCAGGTCGAGGCCGACGAAGTTCAGCGCCTGCGCGTTGATCGACAGCATGATCGGCCGCGGCCCACCGCGCCGGGAGGCTTCCCCCCGATCGGTTTCGACCACGAGGCCATGGTCGATCAGTGTGCGCGCGGCATTGGTGACGGTGGCGCGCGTCAAGCCCGTGGCATCGGCCAACGCGTGCCGCGGGCGAACGCCATCGCGGTCGAGCGTCGTCATGATCAGGCCGAGGCTTGTCGCCACTGTTTCCTCCCAGTTGGTTAGTACATTAAACAGACTAACCAGGCCGGCGCAATATCCCACCCGGCGGTTCCACGGCCGTTTCGATCGCTCTGTTTCGAGAGGCGAAATGACGGGCCAAGGCGCTTCACGCGGCGCTCGCAAGGAGGACAATGGGGCGAGGCAGCGAAGGAGCGATCAGTTGACCAACATGTTTGACCTTTCCGGCAAGGTCGCAATCGTGACGGGCGGCAATGGCGGAATCGGTCTCGGTATCGCACTGGGCCTTGCCGAGGCGGGTGCCCATGTGGTGGTCACCGGGCGAAACACCGCCAAGAACGAGGCGGCGGTGGCCGAGATCGCCGCCGCGGGCGGCAGCGCCTCGGCAAAGGTGTGCGACATCCGCGACAAGGAGGCCTGTGACAGCCTGATAGAGGACACCGTCGCCGCCCACGGGCGGGTGGACATCCTCGTCAACAATTCAGGCATCAACTACCGCAAACTGCCCCAGGACTTTTCGCTGGAGGAGTGGCACGACGTCATCGACACCAACCTGACGGCGCCGTTCGTCCTGTGCCAGGGCGTCTATCCGCACTTCATGCGCCAGGGCGGCGGCAAGATCATCAACATCGGCTCGATCGCCTCGTTCATGGGCAGCCCCGTCGGCGTCGCCTACGGGCCCAGCAAGGGGGGCATCCTGCAGCTCACGCGCGCGCTCGCCGTGGCCTGGGCCAAGGACAACATCCAGGTCAACTGCATCCTGCCGGGCTGGATCGACACCCCGCTGTCGCAAAGCGCGCGCGAGCAAATCCCCGGACTGGAGGACGCAGTGATCGGCCGCACACCGGCCGGGCGCTGGGGCGAGCCGGCCGATTTCGCCGGCGCCGCCATCTATCTGGCCAGCGCCGCGTCCGATTTCGTCAACGGCGCGCAGCTCCTGATCGACGGTGCCTATTCGTGCAAGGCGTAGACAATTTCACACAGTGAAATTGGTCTGCGGGCGCCCCCGCCATCTTCGAGCGCCGCTTAAAAAGCAGAATCAGAAAATAATGCGGCCGGGCAAAAGCCACGGTCATACCGGGAGGGAAACGATGAACCGCAGAACGCTTTTTGCCGTCGCGCTCGCCGCCGCGACCTCGGCTTTCGCATTCGCAAGCGCCGCGAGCGCCGCGGAGCGGACGTTGAGCCTTGGCGCCAACAACAACGAAACCGACTTCATCGCGCCGGCTTTCAAGGAATACGCCAAGCGCATCAACGAACTGTCCAATGGCGAATTGGAAGTGGAGATCTTCTGGAGCTCGCAGCTCGGCGGCGCGCGCGAGATGGCGCAGAGCGTCGCGGTGGGCGCGCTCGACATGCAGCTCGACGTGATCGAGCTGCTCGTCACCTTCGAGCCGCGCATCGGCGCGCTGAGCCTGCCGCTGGTGTTCCGCGACCGCGACCACTTCGCCAGCTTCCTCGGCAGCGACGTGTTCGCCAGCTTCCTCGATACGCTGGAAGCGAAGGGGATCGTGTTCCCCGGCCGCGAGGGTCTGGACGATCCCCAGACGGCGGCCGAGTGGGTGCGCCCCTACGACCGCGGCATCGTGTCGACCCGGCCCGTGTTCTCGCCGAACGACCTCGATGGCTTCAAGCTGCGCATGTACGAGAGCGAAATTCCCATCAAGTCCTGGGAGGCGCTCGGTGCCAACGTGCAGGTTGTCCCCTGGCCGGATGTCTACACCTCGCTCGCCACCGGCGTCGTCGACGGTCTCACGGGCACCATCACCGACAACTACGAGATGAAGCACTTCGAGAACGCGCACTACTGGACTAACGTGCATGAATATTTCCAGATGATGCATCCGTGGATGTCGAAGATCACCTGGGAAAGCCTGACCGACAGCCAGCGCGCGGCGATCGACCAGGCGACCGTCGAGGTGGGCGCCGATTTCGCCGAGCTGATGCAGACGGCGCTGGAGGAATCGAGCCGGCGGGCGAAGGAGGAATTCGGCGTCTCCATCATCGAGCCGCCGATCGGCCCGTGGATCGAGAAGATGGCGCCGGCGCTGGCCGATTTCGAGGCGCGCGGGCTGGTTGAAGAGGGGCTGATCGAAAAGATGAAAGCGGTCGAGTAGGCCCTTGGCCGCCGCCGATCTCGCCGCGGCCCCGCCGCGGCTCCCCCTCCCCCTGGAGCGCGCCCGGCGGGTGCTGGCCGTCATCGGGCGGGCGGAGCTCGCCTTCGCCATCTTCGCGCTCGCCGTGGTGGTCGTGCTGAGCGGCGCGCAGGCGCTCCTGCGCTACGCTTTCGGCACCTCCTTGTGGTGGGCGCAGGAAGTGTCTGGAAACCTGATGCTGTTCGGCTACTTCCTCGGCGCGTCCTACATCTTCAAGACGCGCCAATATATCCTGATCGAGTTTCTCTCGGAGCGGCTGCCGCTTGCGGTGCAGCGGGTGCTCTACCTGTTCGCCCAGGTCGCGGCGATCGCGTTCGCCGGCACCCTCGCCTATCTCACCATCCAGTTCGCGCCGACGCTGTTGGGGATGCGCTCGCCGGTGCTGGGCCTGTCGGCCATCCTCACCGGCATCCCCGTCGGCCTTGCAGCGGCCATGATCGCGCTGACGAGCCTCTACTATCTCGCCTTCGGGCTGTGGGCGTTCCGCCAGAGCGGGGCCGGCAGCACGCTGGGCGAAATCGAGGCCATCGGCCTCGTCCTCGAACCGCTCGAAGATCTGGAATGATCTCGCTCACCATCTTCGCCCTCGCGGTGGGCCTGTTTCTGGTGCGCGTGCCGGTATCGGTCTCGCTGGGCATCGCCACCCTCGCCGGCTTCTGGATGATGGGCATTCCGGCCAAGATCATCCCCTCGCGCATGATCGACGGCATCGACAGCTTCGCCCTGCTGGCGGTGCCTTTCTTCATCCTCGCCGGCAACGTCATGAACGCGGGCGGCATCACCGAGCGCATCTTCGCCTTCGCGCGGGCGCTGGTGGGCTGGGTGAGCGGCGGCCTCGCCCAGGTCAACATCGTCGCGAGCCTCATCTTCGCCGGCATGTCCGGCTCCGCCCTCGCCGACCTTGCCGGCCTCGGCGCGGTGGAAATCCGCGCCATGCGCAGGAACGGCTACCCGGTGGATTTTTCCGCCGCGGTCACGCTGTCCTCCTGCACCATCGGCCCGTTGATCCCACCCAGCATCATCTTCGTGATCTACGGGCTCGCCACCAACACCTCCATCGGCGAACTCTTTCTCGGCGGCGCCATCGCCGGCCTGGTGGTCGCCGCCGCGCTGATGGTGTTCGTGTTCGCCTACGTGACGATCAAGAAGCCGGTGTGGGCCAAGCCCGAGCCGTTCCGGTTCAGCGAGGTGGTGCGCACCGGCATCGCCGGCGCCCCGGCGATCTTCGCGCCGGTCGTCATCCTGGGCGCGCTGGTGCTGGGCATCTCCACGCCGTCCGAGCTCGGCGCCATCGCCACCGCCTACGCCTTCCTGGTCGGCCTCTACTACCGCCAGCTCACGTGGGTGAAGCTGAAGCACGCCTTCATCCACACCATCACGATGACGGGCACGATCATGTTCCTGTTCGCCATCGCGACGGCGCTCAATTTCATCGTCACGCGCGAACGGGTGCCGCACCTGGCCGCCGAATGGCTCTCCACCCTCGTGAGCGATCCCATCGGCGGCATCCTCATCGTCAACGTGTTCCTGATCTTCGTCGGCATGTTCCTGGAGGGGCCGGTGGCGATCCTGGTCATGGCGCCGATCCTGCTCAAGGTGGTGGCCGAGTACGGCATGGGGCCGGTGCAGTTCGGCGTGATGCTGAGCTTCAACCTGTTGATCGGCATGATCACGCCGCCGATGGGGATCGGCCTGTTCGTCGGCGGCAAGGTGGCCGGCATCAGCCCGGACCGGGTTTTCCGCGCCACGCTGCCATTCTTCATTCCGCTGATCGCGGGGCTGCTCATCATCGCCTTCGTGCCGGCCGTCACCACCTGGCTGCCGAGCCTCGTGTTCGGGCGCTGACGATGCGCGCGCGCATGGTTGTTCACTTGTATTGGCAAGGGCTTGGGCCGATACTCGCCAGCGCGCCAGGTGGGCCCCGTGCGGCCCGCGACAACAACGATATCCGGCCCCAGCCGGTAAATTGGTGCAGATTGCGGAGGACATAATGCAGACTCCCGAGACCGGGCCTCTCGGCCGGGCAGACGCGGCAATCGGCGTTCCGGAGTCCGCGGACAGGAAGCGAAAGCACTGCCGCACCAACTCCCGGCGCGGCCAGACCAACCAGATGGACCGGTCCTATCCGCCCGTCGTCGCGGCCTGCCGCGCCCTCCAGATCCTGAAGGTCGTCAACCGCCAGGGCATTGCCACCATCTCCTCGCTCTATACCGAGACCGGCATTCCCCGCCCCACCATCGTGCGCATGCTCGAAACGCTGATGTCGGAAGACTACGTGGTGCGCGACAACATGTGCGGCGGCTATCGCGTCACGCAGCAGGTGGCGGAACTTTCCTACGGCTACAGCGGCATTTCGCGGGTGATCGAGGTCGCCCGGCCCCTCGCCATCGGCCTGACGCGGCAGATCAAATGGCCGATCGGGCTCGGCGTGCTCGACGATGACGCCATCGCGATCCAGTACTGGACCGGCACCATCAGCCCCTGGGCGCACACCAACACGGTGCTCGGCAACCGGCCGGACCTGTGCCGCAGCGCGATGGGCCGCGCCTACGTCGCCTTCTGCGGCGAGGAGGAGCGCGAGCACCACATCGCCACCCTTCGGCGCGATCCGGCCCTGTCGTTCGATTCGGAGGAGGAAGAGATCTACCGCAATCGGCTGGAACAGGTGCGCCGCGCCGGTTACGCGGTGCGCGATCCACGCACCGAGCCGCTGCGGATGACCACCTTCGGCGTGCCGATCATCGAAAACGGGCGCGTGGCGGCGGTGATGTCGGTCAGCTTCTATTCGTCCGCCGTGCCCCACTCGGAGATCGCCGAGACCATCCTCAATCCGCTGATGGAGACGCGCTACAACATCGAGCACGCGCTCGACTTCCTGTCGACGCAGCCCAAGCTCAGCCCCACCGCCCAGCGCGACTACGAGGTCCGCGTCTGACATTCGTCCGCGGCGCCGGCCAAGGGGCCGCGCCGCGTTTGGCCGCAGCGCTCCCGCGCGCCTAAGATGGCGGCCATGACAGAGGCAACCCACCACGTCGTCGTGCCCTCGTTCGTCGCCTTCACGCTGGGCATGACGGTCTATTTCCTGGGGGCGCTGCTGACGCGCCATTCCCGGCTGCTGCGCAACTTCAACATTCCCGTGCCGGTGTCGGGGGGGATCTGCGTCGCCCTTTTCGTGTGGGCGTTGCGGTGGGCGAGCGGAACCGAGATCGAATTCGAACTCGATACGCGGGACATGCTGCTGGTGATTTTCTTCACCACCATCGGCCTCAACGCGCGCTTTGACGATCTCGTGCGGGCCGGCCGTCCGCTGGCGATCCTGCTCGCGCTCACCGTCGTCTTCATGGTGCTGCAGAATGTCGTTGCGCTGTTCGGAACGGCGCTGTTCGGACTGCCTTCGGCGCTCGCGGTGATGCTGGGCTCGGCCTCGCTGGTCGGCGGGCATGGCACGGCCATCGCCTGGGGTCCGGCGATCGAGGGCGAGGTCGGAGGGGCGGGCGCCGCGGAACTCGGCATCGCGGCAGCCACGCTGGGGCTCGTCGTCGCCGCGCTGGTGGGCGGGCCCATCGCGCGCGTCCTGGTCGAGCGGCACCGTCTGACCGCCGACCCCACCGCGGACAACATCGTCGGCTTGAGCTATCGCGAGGACCGGGCGCTCGGCATGGACACGGTGGCGCTGATGCGCACCCTCCTCACCATCAACATCGCCATCATCCTCGGCTACTTCGTCCACCTCGCCGTCGACGCGGCGGGGCTGATGCTGCCGCTGTTCGTGCCCTGCCTCATCGTGGGGATCGTGCTCGCCAACGCGCAGGCCACCTTCGCGCCCAAAATGCCGGCGGTCGCCGGCACGCCGATGCTCGCGGTGGTGTCGGAGTTCGCGCTCAACGTGTTTCTCGCCATGTCGCTGATGAGCATGGAGCTGTGGACTCTGGCGGGCACCGCCGGCCCGCTCTTCGGCGTGCTGGCGCTCCAGACGGCGCTGGCGATCGCCTTCTCGATGCTGGTGCTGTTCCCGCTGATGGGCGGCAACTACCGGGCCGCCGTCCTGGCCAGCGGCTTCGGCGGCTTCGCGCTCGGCGCCACCCCGACGGCCATCGCCAACATGACGGCCGTCACCAAGCGCTACGGACCGGCGCCGCTCGCCTTCATCATCCTGCCGCTGGTGTCGGCCTTCTTCGTCGACCTCGCCAACGCGGTGATCATCAAGGTGTTCGTCTCGCTGTGAGCGGGGGGCGGGCCACGCTGCGGAGGCGGCAGGTGGCCCGGACCCTCACGCGTCGTCGAGGTTGGGGTTGGTGGTGGGGATGCCGCCCTCGAACCAGGTGTCGAAGCGGCGCGAGCGGATGAGCCAGCCCGCGTCGGTCTTGTCCAGGTGGTCGGTCATGTAGGCGATCTGGATCGGCGGATTGGTGGGCAGCACCGGCTTGCCGTCGGCGGCGTAGAGCATCAGGAACCAGTGGCAGAGCGCCTTGTCGGGCCCACCGTCGAACATGGCCTGGAAGTTGTGCACCGCATGCACCACGGTGCGCGCGCCCCGGTCCTCGCGCCATTTATAGAAGGCGCGGACCTTGTCACGCCCCTTGTAGGACGCGGCCGGGCCGATGAATTCGCCGTCCTCGGCGAAATAGTTGGGCGCGTTGTGGCCCCAGTTGGTGTCCACGTCGTGCCAGTAGTCGATCACGAGCGCATAAAGCTCATGCGTCAGCGCCAGACGATCCGCATCGATCTTCATGGGCGTGCCTCCTCTTGTGTGGTGGGTGAATTGCGGCCGGCCGACCGCGTCAATCCTTGGCCGGCGCCAGCGTCGTCAGCGCCTCGCGCGCGGCTTTGGCCATGAAGCCGTGGTCGGAGCCGGCCATGAACGCGGTGGCGCCGAGCCCGGCCATGTCCTCCACGTCCGCGCGGCCGGCGCACAGCAGGATGGCCGGCGTCCCGGCGCGGCGCACGCCGGCCATGATCTCCTCGGTAACGCGCCGTGTCGCCGCGCTGGTCATGGAATCCTCGCCCAGCGCCGCCGTCAGGTCGCCCCGCCCGATGAACACCGCGTCGAGCCCCTCCACGGCGAGGATTTCGTCGATCCGCTCCACCGCGTCGAGGTCCTCGATCATCGCGATGACGGCCACCTCGCGGTCCTGCCGCGCCATGTGCTCGCGAAAGCCCACGCTGCCGAACCCGCCGGCCCGCGTCGTGTTGGCAAAGCCGCGCCGGCCGCCTTCGTAGCGCGCGGCGGCAACCACCGCCTCGGCCTTCTCGGGCCTGTCGACGTGCGGCACCAGAATGCCCGCCGCCCCCGCGTCGAGCACCGACAGGATCGCCGATGGGGAGTCTTCGGCAACGCGCACCACGCCGGCGACGTTGGAGGCACGCGCCGCCAGGATCATCTGGTCCAGCGCCCCCAGATCGATGGGCGCGTGTTCCATGTCGAAGACCACGAAATCGAAGCCGATCAGCCCGAGGATCTCGGTGGCGTGGCTGGTCGGTGTCTTGACGAAGGTGCCCGTCAGATGGTCGCCCCGGCGCAACCGCTCGGCGAACTCTGTATGGGATGGCTTGTGGACCATGGCAGCGATTTTCCGTTTTGTTTTCGATAGCGTACTGAATGCGTTTGCCGGGGCAGGATGAGCCGAGTTTCGATGGATGAAAAATCGAGACGCGCGCGTTGGCGCTTCTCGAAAATGGGCAGTACTCGCCTGCCGGACTGGGAGAAATCGATGGCCGCCAAGAACGACAAGATCCCCACCGGCGACGT
>JAUIJH010000189.1 GCA_030431335.1 Alphaproteobacteria bacterium | reverse complement strand
CTCCGTGCGGGGCAACCTGGAGTATCCGCTGAAAAAGAGGGGCGTCGCCAAGGCCGAGCGCGACGAACGCGTTGCCCGGACCGCCGCGGTGCTCCACATCGACGAGCTGTTGGAGCGGCGGCCGAAGGCGCTCTCGGGGGGCCAGCAGCAACGCGTCGCCCTCGGCCGCGCGATGATCCGCGAGCCGGCCGTGTTCCTGTTCGACGAGCCGTTGTCGAACCTCGACGCCCAGCTGCGCGCGGTGATGCGCACCGAGCTGATCAGGCTGCACGGGGCCGTCGGCGGCACCATGGTCTACGTCACCCACGACCAGCTCGAAGCGATGACCATGTCCGACCGCATCGTGGTGATGTTCAAGGGGCGCATCCAGCAGGTCGGCCGCCCGCACGAGGTTTACGCGCGCCCGGCCAACCGCTTCGTCGCGAGCTTCGTCGGCACGCCGGCGATGAACATCGTGGACGGAACGCTCGCGCCGGCCGATGGCGGCGCGCTGTTCCGAACCGAGGACGGGGCGTTGGCGGTCCCGCTCCCCAATGTCGCGGCCGGCGCAAAGGCCGCGCTCGGCATCCGGCCCGAGCATATTCAGCTCGGCTCCGGCGACATCGCGGCCATCGTGGAAACGGTCGAGGACCTCGGCCACGAGGTGCAGTGCCTCCTGCGCATCGGGGCGGCCGAGATCCGCGCCCGCACGCCCGCCGGCGCCGGACTGAAGGTCGGCGAGCGGCTCAATATCGGGCTCAACAGCGACGCCCTCCACCTCTTCGGCGAAGACGGTGCGCGTCTGGAAATCGGTAGGAATTGATGGCCGACATCTTGTTCAAGAACTTCGCCCTTCTCGATGTCGAGGCCGGCGCGCTTCTCACCGGGTACCAGGTGCTGGTGCGCGGCGGGCTGATCGCGGCGGTCGAAGCCGGTGCGATCGATCCGGGCGGGGCGGAGGTGATCGACCTCGGCGGGCGCACGCTGATGCCCGGCCTGATCGACTGCCACGTCCACTTCGCCCCCGGCCCGGTCCTCAACCAGCCGCACTATCTGCCCTCGTTCATCGCCGCGCGCGCGGTGCTGTGGCTCGGCCAGATGGTACGGCGCGGCTTCACCACGGCGCGCGATGCCGGCGGCGCGGACGCGGGCTACCGCCAGGCGGTGGAGCGCGACCTCGCGGTCGGTCCGCGCCTGTTCGTGGCCGGGCGCGCCATCAGCCAGACCGGCGGCCATGGCGACAAGCGCTGGCCCGACGACCAGTTCTGCAATTGCGGCACGGCGCACGCCGGCATGGCCCGCATCGCCGACGGCGTGCCGGAGGTTCGCAAGGCCGTGCGGGACGAGCTGCGCATCGGCGCCGACCACATCAAGGTCATGGCCGGCGGCGGCGTCAGCTCGCCGTCCGATGCCCTCAGCCAGCTGCAATATTCGATGGAAGAGCTGGAGGCGATCGTCGACGAGGCGGAGCGGCACAACACCTATTGCATGGCGCACGTCTATACCGCCCCCGGCATCAAGCGCGCGGTCACCGCCGGCATCCGCACCATCGAGCACGGCAATTTTCTCGACGAAGAGGCGGCAAAGCTGATGGTGGAGCGCGACGCCTATCTGGTGCCCACCCTCGTCACCTACCGGGTCGACGGGGCCAACGGCGCCAAGATCGGCTTCACGCCCGAAGTCATCGCCAAGAACCAGGAAGTGCTCGACGCCGGCACCCGCTCGCTCGACATCGCCCAGCGCGCAGGCGTCAAGATCGCCTACGGCACCGACCTCGCCTACTCGCCGAAAACCCACCAGCCGGAAGAGTTCCTGGTGCGCGCCGAAGTGCAGGAGCCGAAGGACATCATCCGGAGCGCGACGCTCATCGGCGCGGAAGTCCTGCGCATGTCGGACCGGCTCGGCGTCGTCAAGCAAGGGGCGTTTGCCGATCTCCTCGTCGTCGACGGCAATCCGCTGGAGGACCTCGGCGTCCTCCAGAACGACGGCGCCTCGATGCCGATCATCATGAAGGACGGTGCCTTCGTGACCAATCGCCTGGCATGAGCGAGGGGACGGTGTGAGCGAGGGAGCGGCATGAGCGTGGGGGCGGCGGCCCTGGGCCGGGCGATCCCGCTCACACTCATCACGGGCTATCTCGGCGCGGGCAAGACGACGCTCGTCAATCGCCTGCTGTCGGAAGATCACGGCCGGCGGATTGCGGTCCTCGTCAACGAGTTCGGCGAAATCGGCATCGACGGCGCGCTGATCCTCACGGCCGCGGACAACGTCTACGAGATGGCGAACGGGTGCGTGTGCTGCGCGCCGGGCGAGGATCTGACGGCGATGCTGGCCGCGATCACCGCCCGCGCCGACACGTTCGACGCCATCGTGTTCGAGACCAGCGGCCTGGCCGATCCGGGGCCCATCCTGCGCACCCTCATGAGTGAGCCCAGCCTGATGGGGCGGCTCCACCTCGCCGGCGTCGCGACCGTCGTCGACGCGATCGCGCTGTCGGACGGCCGCCCGTTTTCGTGCGAGGAATCCGCGCAGATCCAGCTCGCCGACCTCATCGTTCTCAACAAGGTCTCGGACGCCCGGGACGTCGAGGCGACCGAAGGGCGGCTCCGCCGGCTGAATGCCGCCTCGCCTCTCATCAAGACCGATCGGTGCGCGGTTGCCATCGAGGCCCTTGCCGATCTCGCTCGCGGAACCGAAAGGGCGCCCGCGCTGGCGAACGGCGCCGCCGCCAGCGACCACCGGCATCACCACCACGAGCACGGCATCGTCTCCGTCTCGCTGGCCGCGCTCGCGCCGCTCGACATGACGCGCTTCATGTCCTTCCTCGACGATCTCGTCTCCCGGTGCGGGCCCGACCTTTTGCGGCTGAAAGGGATCGTCACCTTCGAGGGCGAACCCCGTGCCATGCTCCTGCAGGGCGTGCGGGGGTCGATCGACGCGGGCTTCGCCCCGCCGAGCGAGAATTGCGCGAGCCGTCTCGTCGTCATCGGCCGCAACATCGACGAAGCGGCCCTGCGGGAGGGATTTGCCGCATGTGTCGCCGAACATCCCGGCGGTTCGCGCTAGACGATCTGCCTATCGCCCCGCGTGGCGGCCCTCGGACGAGGCCACCTCGCGGTTACAGGCTCGCACGCCCCGTCGCGAGGCGGGCGAGGAGGTCGACGTGCACGTCGAGCGCATCGACGACGCGGTAGCCGGGTGTCGCGCCGTCGAAGGCGAGGTTGAGGTCGGTGCCGGCGAGGACGACCGCGTCGGCGCCTTCGTCGCGCACCAGGCGAGCACCGGCGTCGAGGAAGAGCGCGCGCTGCGCCGGGGTGCAGACGCCGGCCACCGCGACATCCTGATAGGTCTGGCCGATGGTGTCGATCTCGTCGTCGAGGGCCACGGCGCGGGTGCGGGCGAGCTGGCCGTAGAACCGCGTGCGCATGACGACGCGGGTGCCCAGGAGGCCCACCGTGCCGATCCCCTGGCGCACGAAAAAATCGTCCAGCGGCGCGACGGCGGAGACCAGCGGCAGCGGCGAGATCGCGGCCAGCTCGTCGAAGCAGAAATGGCCGCCGATGGAGGAGATCGCGGCGCAATCGGCGCCCGCCCCCTTCAGCATCTCCACCTGCGCGGCGAAGATCTCGGCCTGTGCCTGCCGTTCGTCGGCGAGGTTGTTGCGGATCAATGTCTGGATGTCGCCGTGCGAAATGGTGAGCGCCAGCGTGCCGCCAAGCTTTTCGACGGCGGCCGTCAGGCGCTGGTAGTAGACGACGGTCGCCGCCACCCCGATGCCGCCGATCAGTCCGATATGCATCCGTCAGCCTCCCCCGCTCATGGGCACCACGTCGACCTGTTGCACGCTGGTGTGGTCGCCGCTGGTGCGCATCGTGCCGCGCACCGGCGACACGTCCGCATAGTCCCGGCCCCGCGCGATCACGATGTGGTCGCTGCCGGCGAAGACGCCGTTGGTCGGATCGTACTCGACCCAGCCGAGCTCGCTGCCGCACCAGGCCATCACCCAGGCGTGCATGGCGTCGGCGCCCTCCAGGCGCGGCTGGCCGGGCGGCGGGTCGGTGCGCAGGAAGCCCGACACATAGCCGGCCGGCACGCCGATGCCGCGCAGCGCCGCGATCATCACGTGCGAAAAATCCTGGCACACCCCGTGCCGATTCTCGAAGGCGTCGATCATGGTGGTGTCCACCGTGGTGGCGGCGGTGTCGAAGCGCATTTCGGCGTGGACCGCCGCCCCTACCGCGACGACCGCCGCAAAGGCGCTGGCCGATTCGGGGGCCGCCTCGCGGGCGAAGGCCGTGACGGCGGGGTCGATCGGCGCGCGCTGCGAGGGGCCGGTGAAATGATGCGGCGAGCGCGCGTCCAGGCGGCGTGCGCCGGCGATCTCGTGCGCCAGCGTTTCCAGCCGCGGCGACACGTCGAGCTGCGGCCCCGCCTCGCTCACGTCCACCACCGCGCGCACCTCGAACCCGATGCGCTCGTGCGGCCCGGCGAACGCCACCTCGCTCACCGTGTTGCCGAAGAAGTCGACCCGCGTGGTCCATTCGGCCGGGCGCGGGCTCACGTCGAGGGTGCTCGCCACCACGCGCTGCTCGCCGGGCAACTCCGCCGGCAGAAGGCGGGCGACGTGCCGGCCGGCGCTGGCGGCGGTGTCGTATTTGTAGACGATGCGCAGGCGGATGTCGTAGCGGGTCATGTGAGGTAGGCCGCCGCAAGGTGGCCCGACAGCGCCGCGATCTCCGCCTCGATCGCCCGCAGGCCCTCCGTGTCGAGGCTGTCGGGGGTGTGCAGCGCCACCTCGGTGCGCATCTTGAGGATTGCCCGCTGGGGGGGCGTGGCGGGGCGCAGCGCATCGGCGCCCGGCAGGTGGCCGATGTGCTCGGCGATGGCGTCGAGCTGATAGACGACCGCGCGCGGGTTGAGCGGGTCGAGCATCAACAGGTCGAGCACGGTGGCGCGGCTGGTGGCGACCGAATAGCGCCGGCGGTGGGTCATCACCGCGTCGGCCACTTCCACGGCAAGGTCGAGCGCCCCCTCCGGCGCGTCCGGATCGGCCGTGAGCGCGAGCAGCCCCGTGAGCGCCAGTGCGCGCTCCAGCGAGCGCCCGATGGACAGGAACCGCCAGCCGAGGAAGCGGTACATGTTCTCGTGCACCAGGCCGGAGAAGCCGGACAGCTTGCGCAACAGCACCCCGAGCGCGCGCGCCATGTCGTCGCCGACCAGGGTCACCTTCTCGAGCTGGCGCACGGTGCGCGACAGGTCGTTGAGCGCGTTCCAGCCGTCGACGGCGAAGCGGTCGCGGATCGCGGCGGTGGCGTTGGCGGCGGCCGCCAGAGCCTGCGCCGCGCCGCGTGGCAAGCCCTCGCCCGGCTCGGAGCCGAACCGCTCCATCTCTTCGTGGATCAGCGCCAGCAGCGGGTCCGCCGCCGCGCCGGTCTCGGCGAGGCGCACGTGGTAGGCGCGCGCCAGGCGCAAGGTGTGCTCGGCCCGCTCCACGTAGCGGCCGAGCCAGTAGAAGCTGTCGGCCGCGCGCGAGGGAAGCTGGCTCGGCTGCTCGCGCACGAACTGCGTCTGGGAGGGCGCGAGCATGGTCTCGCCGCGCACCGGCCCCTTGGAGACGATCCACACGTCCGCCGCGGAGCCGCCCTGTTGCATCGACAGTTGCGGCGAGGCGGACCGGCCGATGCGCGCGAAGCCCCCCGGCATCACCTCCCAACCATCGGGCGTGCGGGCCAGGAACACCCGCAGCGACATGGGGCGCGGCACCAGGCGCCCGCCATCGAAGGCGGGCGTGGTGGACAAGGTCACCGTCTCCTGGCCGACGAGGCTCGCCCCGCTGGCATCGAGCCAATCGCCGATGCCGAGCGCCTCGCTGGGGCGCGCCGCGTCGCCGGGCACCGCGACGTCGGCGGCGTCGAACAGCATGCGCGTCTCGAACGCGTCGCCGATGGTCATCGCGTCGGCGTTGGCCTTGACGTAGTCGCGCTCGGCCTTCTGGCCGCACCACCAGGTGGCGATGTTGGGCACAGCCAGCGGCGCGCCGGTCAACACCTCGCTGATGCGCGGCAGGAAGGCGAGCAGCGCCCGCGTTTCCAGGACGCCCGAGCCGAGCGCGTTGACCATGGTGATCCTGCCGGCGCGCACCGCGCCGAGCATGCCGGGCGTGCCGAGCGTGGACCCCTCGGCGAGTTCGAGCGGATCGGCCCAGCTCGCATCCACGCGCCGCCACAGGACGTTGACCGGCTTCGGCCCGGCGATGGTGCGCACCAGAAGCTCGCCGTCGCGCACGATGAGGTCGTCGCCCTCCAGGAGCTGAAAGCCGAGATAGCGCGCGATATAGGCGTGCTCGTAGTAGGTCTCGTTCATCGGGCCGGGGGTGTAGATGCCGACCCGGTTGCCCTGGCCCTCGCGCAAGCCGATGAGGCTGTCGCGAAACGCGCGGAAGAAGCCGGCGAGACGGTGGACGTTGGCCTCGCCGAAGCGGTCGCCATAGACGCGCGTGGTGGCGATGCGGTTCTCCAGCGCGAAGCCGGCGCCCGAGGGCGCCTGCGTGCGGTCGCCCAGCACCCACCACTCCCCCGTCGGCCCCCGCCCGATGTCGAAGGCGACAAAGTGGAGAAAGCGCCCGCCCCGCGGCGTGACGCCCACCAGCGGCCGCAGCCACTCCGGATTTCCCGCCACCAGCGCGGCCGGCAGGTGCCCGTCCGCCACCAGGCGGTTCTCGCCATAAAGGTCGGCGCAGACCGCCTCCAGGAGGTCGGCGCGCTGCTTCAGCCCGGCGGTGAAGCCGGCCCACTCCTCCTCGTCGATGAGGAGGGGCATGTGGCTGAGCGGCCAGGCCCGCTCGGAGGCGTCCGGCGTGCCGTACTGGCGGTAGAACACGCCCGCGTCGGCGAGATACTGGTCGCCGCGGGCGTGGCGGGCGGCGCGCTCGGCGGGCGACATCGCGGCGATCGCCGCGATGAACGGCGCCCACACCGGGCGGATGCCGCCGGCCGGGGTCATCAGCTCGTCCGGAACCGGGCCCGCCGCCGGATAGCCCGCCAGGAGGCGGGCGAGCCGATCGTCCAATTGGCGCTCCCCGGCGGCTGCCATCAGATCACACCCATGCCGTCCGTCTGAGATCGAGCGTGCAGGGGAATTCCGGGGCCACCGGCTCGGGAGGCGGCATCACCGCGTTGGGGGTGTGGCCGTGCGGCACGAAGCGGGCGAGGCGGCGCGCCTCCGCCTCGTTGGCGTTGACGGGGAAGGTGTCGTAGCTGCGCCCGCCGGGGTGGGCGACATGGTAGACGCAGCCCCCGATGGGGCGACCGGCCCAGGCGTCGAAGATGTCGAAGGTGAGCGGCGCGTCGACCTTCAGCACCGGGTGCAACGCCAACGCCGGCTGCCAGGCCTTATAGCGCACGCCCGCGACGCGGACGGTGTTGTCCTTGGTTGCCTGCAGCGGCACGCGGCGCCCGTTGCACACGACGATATAGCGCGACGGATCGGCCGCCTCGAGTTTCACCTGTACGCGCTCGGTGGACGAATCGGTGTAGCGCACCGTGCCGCCGATGGCCCCCACCTCGCCCAGCACATTCCACGGCTCCAGCGCCTGGCGCACTTCCAGATGCGCCCCCTCCACCTCGATCTCGCCGCAGAAGGGGAAGCGGAACTCGGCCTGCGCCTCGAACCATTCCGGCTGGACCGCGAAGCCGTGCTCGGCGAGGTCGCGCAACACGTCCTCGAAATCCTGCCAGACGTAGTGGGGCAGCATGAAGCGGTCGTGCAGCACCGTGCCCCAGCGGGTCAGGGGGCCGCCGAGCGGGGTCTGCCACAGCCGCGCGATCAGCGCCCGCAGCAGCACCTGCTGGGCAAGGCTCATGCGCGGGTTGGGCGGCATCTCGAAGCCGCGGAATTCCACCAGGCCGAGACGCCCGGTGGGTCCGTCCGGCGAATAGAGCTTGTCGATGCAGATCTCGGCGCGGTGGGTGTTGCCGGTGACGTCGACGAGGATGTTGCGCAGCAGCCGGTCCAGCAGCCACGGCATCGGCGCCCCCTCGCCGGGCCGCCCGATCTGCGACAGCGCGATTTCCAGCTCGTACAGGCCGTCGTGCCGGGCCTCGTCGACGCGCGGCGCCTGCGAGGTCGGCCCGATGAAGAGGCCCGAAAACAGGTAGCTGAGCGAGGGATGGCGCTGCCAGAACAGGATCAGGCTCTTGAGGAGGTCGGGCCGGCGCAGGAACGGCGAATCGAGCGGCTGCGCCCCGCCCACCACCACGTGGTTGCCCCCGCCCGTGCCGGTGTGCTTGCCGTCGACCATGAACTTGTCGGCCCCGAGCCGGGACTGGCGCGCGCACTCGTAGACCGCCTCCGTGGTGGCGACGCACTCGGCCCACGAATGGGCCGGGTGGATGTTCACCTCGATGACGCCGGGATCGGGCGCGACGCGGATCACGTTGAGCCGCGGATCGGGCGGCGGCGCGTAGCCCTCGATGTGGACCGGGAGCTGCAGCCGCGCGGCCGCCCGCTCGACGGCCGCGAGAAGGTCGAGATAGTCCTCCGCCGTCGGCACGGGCGGCAGGAACACGCACAGCCGGCCCTCGCGGAATTCCACCGACAGCGCGGTGCGCACATGGCCGTCGATCTCGGACATGAACTGGTCGACGCGATCCTGCTGCGGCCCGCTCGCGGTAAAGTGGGCGACACCCTGGCGGCGCACCTGCTCTCCGTCCGGCACCTCGACATCGACATCGACATCGACGCGGGGCGGGCCGCGGAAATCGGGCAGCGGATCGCGCGGCACCGTGGGATCGGCCACGTTGATATAGGGATACTGCGCGGGCGGCACGAAGGGCAGCGCGCCCAGCGGCAGGCGATAGCCCACCGGCGAATCGCCCGGCACCAGCAACAGATGCCCCCGCCGGGTGCGCCAGCGCTCCGACATCCACGCCGCCCCCCGCGCGGCGGACTGCCAGCGCTGCACCGGCAGCACGTAGCCGGCCGGCTTCGTCAGGCCGCGCGCAAAAACCTTGGCGATGCGGCTGCGCGCCTCGGCATCCTCCAGCTCGGAGTTCTGCGGCGTCACGTTGTCCGGCAGGTTGGCTTCGCGGAGCACCCACTCCGCGGGATCCTCGAACGCCGGCTGCACGTACTCCGCCGCCAGCTCCAGCTCCTCCGCCACGGCGCTGATGAGACGCTCCGCATCGGCCGGCGCCGCCTCGGTCGCGACCGCCTCGCGCGCGATCAGCGCCTCGTCGGCCCACACCGGCACGCCGTCGCGGCGCCAGTAGAGCGAGAACGTCCAGCGCGGCAGCGTCTCGCCAGGGTACCACTTGCCCTGCCCGTAGTGGAGAAAGCCGTCCGGCGCGAAACGCTGCCTGAGGCGGCGGATGAGATCGTCGGCAAGGCGCCGCTTGGTCGGCCCCACCGCGCCTGCGTTCCACTCGTCCGCCTCGAAATCGTCGATGGAGACGAATGTGGGTTCGCCACCCATGGTGAGGCGCACGTCGCCGGCGGCAAGCGCCGCGTCGACCTTTTCGCCCAGCGCGTTGAGCGATGCCCAGGCCCCGTCGGAGAAGGGTTTTGTGATGCGCGGCTGCTCGGAGACGCGCGAAACGCGCATGTCGAAGGCGAAATCCACCTCCGCCGCGCTCGCCATCCCGGAAATCGGCGCCGCATTGCGGAAGTGGGGCGTCGCGGCCAGCGGAATGTGGCTCTCGCCGGTGAGAAGTCCCGAGGTGGGGTCGAGGCCGATCCACCCCGCGCCGGGCAGGTAGACCTCGGCCCACGCGTGCAGGTCGGTGAAGTCTACTTCCGTGCCGGACGGTCCGTCGAGCGCCTTGAGGTCGGGCTTGAGCTGGATCAGGTAGCCGGAGCAGAAGCGCGCCGCGAGCCCCAGGTGCCGCAGCGCCTGCACCAGCAGCCAGGACGAATCGCGGCACGATCCCTTGCCCCGCTCCAGCGTCTCCTCCGGGGTCTGCACGCCCGGTTCCATGCGGATGATGTAGCCCACCTCCCGCGCCACCAGCGCGTTGAGCTCCACGACGAAATCCACCGTGCGGCGCGGCGTGCGGTCGACCGAGGCGAGGAACGCGGCAAGGCGCGGGCCGGCCGGCTCCTTGGCGAGGTAGATGCTCAGATCCTCGCCGATATCGCTGGCGTAGGCGAACGGGAAGGTCTCGGCCCCCTCCTCCACGAAGAAGTCGAACGGGTTGTAGACGGTCATGTCGGCCACGAGATCGACTTCGATCTTAAATTCGCGCACCGGCTCGTGGAAGACGTAGCGCGTCAGCCAGTTGCCGTAGAGATCCTGCTGATGGTTCTCGAAGTGTCCGGCCGGAGAGACCTTCAGCGAGTGGGAAATGACGCGGGTGCGGCTGTGGGGCGCCGGCCGCAATCGCACGACCTGCGGGCCGAGCGTGACCGGACGGTCGTAGCGGTAGTGCGTGAGGTGGTAGATCGCAGCCTTGATCGACATGGGGGCCTATCACTCATTCATGGCCGCGACCGTTTTTCACATTTGTTTGCGGGGCACAAACACCTTCGCGCAACCGGCAGCCCTTACGGGGCCCCGATGCAAGTTCCGTGCTGCGGCCGGCGTCGCCCTGTCGCGCCTGGACGGTGGTGGCTAAGCGGAACGTTATCCTACCCGCGGCGTTTTCGAGACAGGCGCTAAGCCACCAAACGAGGAGTCTATCTCATGAACTGGGATATCATCGAAGGCCGTTGGGAACAGGCCAA
>JAUIJH010000188.1 GCA_030431335.1 Alphaproteobacteria bacterium | reverse complement strand
GATAGCCGCGCGAGAATTCCTGCGAGGCGGGGCAATCCGTGGTCGGGTCCAGCGGCGTGCGATCCTCCGCGAACCGCGCGTTCTTGAGGTTGAGCTTGCCCTCGCTGGTGTAGGCGACGCCGTGGCGGCCGGCCCGCGTGGGCATCACGCAATCGAACATGTCGATGCCGCGCCCCACCGCGCCGATGATGTCGGACGGCGTGCCCACCCCCATCAGGTAGCGCGGCGCATCCACCGGCAGTCCGGGCAGCGTCACGTCCAGGGTGGCGAACATCTCCTCCTGCGGCTCGCCCACCGCGAGCCCGCCCACCGCGTAACCGTCGAACCCGATGTCGACGAGCCCGGCCGCCGAGCGCTGCCGCTCCGGCGCATCCGTGCCGCCCTGCACGATGCCGAACTGCAAGCGCCCGTCCGGCGCGTTGGCGCGGAAATGGCGGCGCGCGCGGTCGCCCCAGTCGAGGCTGAGCGTGACGGAGCGCGTCACCTCCTCGATCGGCGCGGGCAGGCGCACGCACTCGTCGAGCTGCATCTGGATGTCGGAGCCGAGCTTGAGCTGGATGTCGACGGCGCCTTCGGGCGTCAGCCGGTGCATCGAGCCGTCGACGTGGCTCTTGAAGGTGACCCCCTCGGCGTCGATCTTGCGCAGCGCCGACAGCGACATGACCTGGAAGCCGCCCGAATCGGTGAGGATGGTGTGCGGCCAGCGCATGAATTCGTGCAGCCCGCCGAAGCTGGCCACCCGGTCCGCGCCCGGGCGCAACATCAGGTGGTAGGTGTTGCCGAGCACCACCTCGGTGCCGGTCGCGGCCACGTCGCGCGGCTGCATCGCCTTCACGGTGGCCTGCGTGCCGACCACCATGAAGGCCGGCGTTTCGACGGTGCCGTGCAGCGTGGTCAACCGGCCGCGCCGCGCGCCGCCGGACGTGGTGAGAAGCTCGAATGTCATGGGGCTCTACCGGCGCAGCAGCAACGAGGCGTCGCCATAGGAATAAAAGCGATAGTCGTGCGCGAGGGCGTGGCGATAGACGGCCCGCATCTCCTCGAGCCCGACGAACGCGCCCACCAGCATCAACAGCGTGGAGCGCGGCAGGTGGAAGTTGGTGATGATCCCGTCCGCCACGCGGAAGGGGAAGCCGGGGCGGATGAACAGCCGCGTCTCGCCGGCGAAGGGCGCCAGCGAGCCGCCTTCGGCCGCGCTCTCCAGGAGCCGCATCGCCGTGGTGCCGACGGCGACGATGCGCCCGCCGGCGGCGCGCGTGGCCTCGATCTCGGCCACCGCCTCGGGCGTGATGATGCCAACCTCGGCATGCATCTCGTGGTCGGACAGGTCCTCGGCGGTGACGGGCAGGAAGGTGCCCGGCCCCACATGCAGAGTGAGGCGGGTCACCGACACCCCGCGCGCCGCGAGCGCGTCGAGCAGCGGGGCGGTGAAGTGGAGGCCGGCCGTCGGCGCCGCGACGGACCCGGGCGGATCGGCATAGACGGTCTGGTAGTCCGCCTCGTCACGCCCATCGGGCGCCCGGCGGGCGGCGATGTAGGGCGGCAGCGGCATCGCGCCGGCCACCAGCGGATCGCCCTCGAAGGCGAGCCGCACGGTGGGCCCGTCCCGCGCCACGACCTCGGCGGCCACGCGTCCGTGCGCGCCCTCGAACACCACCTGGTCGCCGGGGCGCAGGCGCTTGGCCGGCCGCGCGAACGCGGTCCATAGATTCGGCCCCTCGCAAGTGAGCAGCGTCGCCTCCACGGCGGCGCTGCCTTCGGCGCGCACCCGCTGGCCGGCGAGCCGGGCCGGGATCACACGGCTGTCGTTGACGATCAGCCGGTCGCCCGGCGCCAGCAGCTCCGGCAGGTCGCGGACCACATGATCCGCGATCGCCTGCCCCGGCCGGTGGACGAGCAGCCGCGCCAGATCGCGCGGCTCGCATGGGCGCAGCGCGATCCGCCCCTCGGGCAGGTCATAGTCGTAGTCGTCGAGGCGCGAGCCGTCGCCCGGCTGCGCCTCGACGGCCGCCGGATCAGCTGTCGGCCGCAATCCGGGCCTTCACGATCTTGTCGGGGTTGGTGACGGCGCCGTTGTTGCCCTGCGTGCCCGCCTTGAGCGCGTCCACATGCTCCATGCCGTCGATGACGCGGCCGAACACGGTGTACTGCTTGTCGAGGAAGGTCGCGTCGCCGAACACGATGAAGAACTGCGAGTTGGCGCTGTTGGGGTCGGGCGTGCGGGCCATGGAGACGATGCCGCGCGTGTGCGACGTCGCGTTGAACTCCTGCTTCAGGTCCGGATAGTCGGAGCCGCCGGCGCCGGTGCCGGTGGGATCGCCGGTCTGGGCCATGAAGCCGGGGATCACGCGGTGGAACACGACACCGTCATAAAAGCCTTCGCGGGCCAGCGTCTTGATCCGCTCCACGTGCTTGGGCGCGACGTTGGGGAGCAGCTCGATGACGACGGGCCCATCCTCGAGCTCCAGGATGAGCGTGTTTTCGGGATCTTGCGCGGCGGCATGGGCGCTGGCGCAAAGCGCCATCGCGGCAGCGGCGAGCAGTCGGTTAAGCATTCTGTTTCCTCTCAAGGCGTCTGGTCCCGCGAACGGGTGCTACGTACGCACCCGCTCGGCGAGGCGTTCGGCGACATGGGGTGGCACGAAAGCGTCCACTTGACCACCGAGCTTGGCGATCTGACGCACCAAGGTCGCCGTGATGTGACGCACTTCGACCGATGCGGGCAGAAAAATCGTGGCGATATCGGGCCGCATCGCCCGGTTCATGCCGGCCATCTGCATCTCATAGTCGAGATCGGTGCCGTCGCGAAGGCCACGCACGATGAGGCTGGCCCCCTGCTCGGCCGCCGCGTCGACGGCGAGATTGCGGAACGAGACGATGCCGAGCCGCTCGCGCAGGGCGCCGTCGGCCTGCGCCACCGCCTCGGCCACCATCGCCTCGCGCTCCTCGAAGGAGAACATCGGCGTCTTGCCCGGATGCACGCCGATGCCCACGACAACGCGCTCGGCGATGCGGAACGCATTCATGAGGACATCGAGATGGCCGTTGGTCAGCGGATCGAACGAGCCGGAGTAAAAAGCAGTTTTCATGGTCTCTCGAGTCCCCGTCCGCCCCCCGCTGTCGACAGCCCGGAGGCAGAGCGTTGTGTTGTTGTCCTCGCCGTGGTGGCGAGCGGCAATGAGCGCCGTCGATAAGGTAAATTTTTCATAAATCCCCCTCTTGAATTTTTCCTCCGCTTGCCAGGGGAACCCTCACCTTACGCAGGCGTTATCAAAACGACGCAAAAAAGCGTCGCTGATGAATGTGCAAGTATTTGTTCTTCGTCGACAAGCACCACATAGCGAACACGGCGGTCGATGCAGACCGTTCGTCGGCGCGGAGCTGATCGCTGCAAAGCGAGATACCCGTTACGCACTGCGCCAGAGACGATGAACGGGCAGGCTGTGATCTCAATCACTAACAGCCGCTAAAACGATCGTTAACTACACGCTTGTCGCAGGGCAAAGCCTGAGGAGTAGAAAAATGGCTGCTGACCGCCGCATCCTGACACCGATTGCCGCTTCACTGATCGCTGGCGCCCTGGTTGGCGCTGCCACGATCGGCGGCACCTTCGCCGGCAACGACCCGGCGGTGAAGGCCGACCGTTTCGCCATGGTCGGTGACAATCTGTGCAAAGGGCAGGATTGGCCGAACCTGACGCCGGAATGCCTGGCTTGGGCCGAAGGCGACACGACCGAGGGGCACGTCCGCTTCGTGACGCTGCGCAACGACGACGTCGCCAACAGCACCACCACCCTCGTCCGAATCCGCGACGTGGTCACGAACTGAAAAGTGGATCAAACTTTTGCATCGAGATCAATAGTCCGTAAGGAAGTGTGTACAGACTGTTGCACAAATGCAAAAAATCGCTATGTAAGGTTGGCGAACGCTTAAGGATTTGATCATGCGCCCGTCGTGTTTGAAGAGTTCAGTGATTGCCACTGCCGCTGGCAGCGCCCTCGTGGTCGCTGCGTTTGCCGCCAATTCCGTTTCTGTGCCGTCCGTGGGTGATGGCGCCTCGAAAGGCGACCGTTTGATGGTTGCCACCAAGATCGGCTATCCCGATGCGCGGGTTGCCGCCGGGTTCGAGACGTTCATCGAGAACGACCGTGAAGCCGGTGTGACGACCCTGACGCGTGCCCCGCGTACGGCCGACTGATCGCTGCTACGGGCGCCTAGCGCCCGCCTGGCGGCGGCGATCGATCCAAGTTCAAACAAAAAAGGCCCGCATCGCGCGGGCCTTTTTTGTTGCTTTGGTTAACGACTTGCGCCGGTTAACCGGCAGATCCGCCGGCCGGATCTGCCGCCCCGGCGACCGCGATTACTCCGCGTCGCCCTCACCGTCCGTGGGCTCGGGGCCCGGACCCTCGTCATTCTCGCCGATCTCATCGTCCGGCTCGTCGGTTTCTTCGGTCACGCGCTCGACCGAGACCACATGCTCGTCCGCGCCGGTGTTGAACACGATCACACCCTGCGTCGCCCGGCCCGCGATGCGCACGCCGTCGACCGGAACGCGGATGAGCTGCCCGCGGTCGGTGACCAGCATGATCTGGTCGGTCTCGTCCACCGGGAAGCTCGCCACCAGAGGCCCGTTGCGGTCGTTGACGACCATGGCCTGGATGCCTTTGCCGCCGCGCGCCGTCACCCGGTACTCGAACGACGAAGAGCGCTTGCCGAAGCCGTTCTGCGAGATCGTGATGATCTGCTCTTCCGCGGCGCTCATGCTGGCGTAGCGCTCGAGCGTCACATCGGCGTCGTCGACGCTGGTCTCCTCGCCTTCGTCGGGGTTGGTGGCCTCGCCGGCCACCGCCCGCCGCATCTTGAGATAGGCCGAGCGTTCCTCGGACGTGGACTCGAAGTGCCGCAGGATGCTCATGGAGATGACGCGATCGCCCTCGCCCAGCGCGATGCCGCGCACGCCCACCGAGGTGCGCCCCGCGAACACGCGCAGCGAGGAGATCGGGAAGCGGATCGCCTGACCGAGCATGGTGGTGAGGAACACGTCCTGCGCCGGGGTCGCGATCTGCACGCCGACGATGCCGTCGCCGTTGTCCAGCTTCATCGCGATCTTGCCGGCACGGTTGACGTTGGTGAAGTCCGACAGCTTGTTGCGCCGCACGTTGCCGTTCTGGGTGGCAAAAATAACGTCGTACTCGCCCCAGCTCTCCTCGTCCTCCACCAACGGCAGGATCGAGGTGATCCGCTCGCCATCCTGCAGCGGCAGGATATTGTTGAGGAATTTGCCGCGCGCCTGGGGCGCCGCCAGCGGCAGGCGCCAGACCTTCTCCTTGTAGACGATGCCGCGCGAGGAGAAGAACAGCACCGGCGTATGCGTGTTGGAGACGAACAGGCGGGTGACGAAATCCTCTTCGCGCGTCGACATGCCGGAGCGGCCCTTGCCGCCGCGGCGCTGGGCGCGATAGGTGTCGAGCGGCACGCGCTTGATGTAACCCGCGTGCGAAACCGTGACGACCATGTCCTCACGCGTGATGAGGTCCTCATCGTCGAGGTCCGGACCGCCTTCGACCAGCTCGGTGCGGCGCGGCGTGGCGAATTCCTCGCGCACGGCGGTGAGTTCGTCCTTGATGATCGACATGATCCGAGCGCGGCTGCTCAAAATGTCGAGATAGTCGGCGATCTCTTCGGCCAGCTTCTTGAGCTCGTCGCCGATCTCGTCGCGACCGAGCGCGGTCAGCCGCTGCAGGCGTAGATCGAGGATCGCGCGGGCCTGCTCTTCGGACAGGCGGATGGTGCCGTCCTCGGCGAGACGGTGGCGCGGATCGTCGATCAGCTCGATCAACGGGCCCATGTCGTGCGCCGGCCAATGGCGCTCCATCAGCAGCGCCCGCGCGGTGGCGGGGTCCGGCGACGTGCGGATGAGGCGGATCACCTCGTCGATATTGGCGACGGCCACGGCCAGGCCGACCAGGACGTGCGCCCGGTCGCGCGCCTTCGCCAGCAGGAACTTCGTGCGCCGGGCGATCACCTCCTCGCGGAAGGAGACGAAGGCGACCAGGAAATCCTTCAGATTGAGCTGCTCGGGACGGCCGCCGTTGAGGGCCACCATGTTGCAGCCGAACGAGGATTGCAGCGGCGAGTAGCGGTAGAGCTGGTTCAGCACCACCTCCGCCACCGCGTCGCGCTTCAGTTCGATGACGACGCGCATGCCGTCGCGATCGCTCTCGTCGCGCAGGTCCGAGATGCCCTCGACGCGCTTCTCGCGCACCAGATCGGCGATCTTCTCCACCATGGTGGCTTTGTTCACCTGGAAGGGAATCTCGTCGATGATCAGCGCTTCGCGGTCGCGCCCCATCTGCTCGATGCGCACCTTGCCGCGCATCAGCACCGAGCCGCGCCCCGTCTCGTAGGCGGAGCGGATGCCCGAACGGCCGAGGATCAGGCCGCCGGTGGGGAAATCCGGCCCGGGCACGTATTCCATCAACGCCGCGATGGACAGCGCCGGATCGTCGATCAGCGCGATGGTGGCGTCGATGATCTCGCCCAGATTGTGCGGCGGAATGTTGGTCGCCATGCCGACGGCGATGCCGCCGGCGCCGTTGACGAGGAGGTTGGGAAAGCGGGCCGGCAGGACGACGGGCTCGCGTTCGGACCCGTCGTAGTTGTCCTGGAAATCGACGGTGTCCTTGTCGATATCCTCCAGCAGCGAGCCGGAGACCTTCTGCAGGCGCACTTCGGTGTAACGCATGGCGGCGGGCGAATCGCCGTCCACCGAGCCGAAATTGCCCTGCCCGTCGACCAGCGGGGCGCGCATCGAAAACGGCTGCGCCATGCGCACGAGGGCGTCGTAGATCGCCTGGTCGCCGTGGGGGTGATATTTACCCATGACGTCGCCGACGACGCGCGACGACTTACGGTACGGGCGGTTCCATTCGTAGCCATTCTCATACATCGTGTAGAGAATGCGCCGGTGGACGGGTTTCAGTCCGTCGCGCGCGTCAGGCAACGCTCGGCTGACGATGACGGACATCGCGTAGCCAAGGAAGGATTTTTCCATCTCCGAGGTGATGGAAATGCCGGAAATACCGTCGCCGCCGGGTGCGCCGCTTTGTGTCTCGTCACTCAAAAGTGGAAGTCCTGCCGCATGCGGAAGAAACTTCTAGTTAGGCGATTCCAGCGCAATGTGCCACCCGTTGCGGCAACGATCCCCCCGCAAATCCGCTAACACGCGGCAATCGGCCCGCAATGGCCCGGCTCTCGCGCTCCGGCAGGGCCAGTTCAGCGGCGCGCGACGATCCGCAAGCGCACGTCCGCCTGCCGGCTATAGAGCGGCCGCCCGGCGGTGATGCCGAAATCGGTGCGCTTGATGGTGCCGCGCATGGACAGGACGAACCGCCGCGGCGCCGATTCCGCGATCTCGCCGCTCAACTCGATGGGCTTCGTCACGCCCCGCACGGTCAGGTTGCCGCTGACGGTGACGGTGGTGCCGTCGACCCTCGTGCCGGTCGCCTCGAAGGTGGCCGTGGGATAGACGGCGACGTTGAGCCCGGACTTGCCGCGCATCTGGCCTTCCGCGAAGCTGCTCTTGGCCTTCGTGGCGGCGGCGTTGAGCACCGCGTCCGCGCTTGTCAGCTGGCCGGACGCGTCGACGGTGAGGCGCCCGCCCTGCATCGGCATCGTGGCGGAAATTTTTCCGATCGGCGCCGACACGGTCAATGTCGCGGTCGAACGGTCGGCCACGATGGCGTATTCGCCCTGGTGCAGCCGCTCGGCGGCGGCGCTGGTAGTGGGTGCGGACATGGCAATCCAGCTCACGGCAAGAATGGTCGCGGCCGACTTTAGCATTGGTAACCCCCAGACGTAACAAGGGGACGCGTTTGCCGCACCTTTACTGAACGGCGCCGAAACGCACCAGCAGCGCGGTGGCGTCATCGCTCGGCTTGAAACGAGGAAAGCGCCGGCAATCGGGATCCGCCGCCTCCACGTCCCGTAGCGCATCCAACGGGATACGCACATTCGTGCGGGCGGCGGCGAGAAGGCCCTTGCCGTCGTAGAGCGCATAATCGTCGACGGCGGCTTCGTAACCGTCGCTCACCAGCAGCGCATCGCCGGCGAGCACCGGCAGGCGATGCAGCCGCGCGCCGTCCGCCGCGCCCGCCTCGGGCGCGAAGATCGGATAGCCGCCCGGCATGTTGGCCATGTTGCGGACCTTGCGCAGGAACGACACCACCTGCGGCGAGCGCCCCCCGCCGGCCACCATCATATTCTGGGCGTTCTGCTGCTCCAGCGCGCGGCCGCTCTCGGTGCCGCCGAAGCGGGTGAGCGCGCCGTCCGCCTCGATATGGATCGCGCAATCGCCGAGTTCGGCGAGCGCGATGCCCTCGGCGCCGAATTCGGCCAGAAGCACGGCCGCGGTGGGAAGCTCGAAGCGCTCGGCCGGCGCGCGGCGGCGCTGGGCGAGGAATTTATCCTCGCAGATCCGCGCCGTCATCGCGAGCAGCGCGGCCGGTCCGGGCGCCGCGTCGGCGAACTCGCGAAAGGCGGCGTCCATTTCGCCCGCGAGCCATGCGGCATCGCTCGGGCCGTCCATGAGTTGCTCGTCGCCCAGCCCGGTGGCGCCGTCGATCACCCAGGCGAAGCGGCCCGTCGCGCCGCAGCGATCCTCATTGGGGCGGCCAGGACGCCCCGGCGCGCTGACGGCCCCCAAGATCTCGAGCATCGCAGCGCCCTCCCCGCCCGATCCGGGGATCAGAAGGGAATGTCGTCGTCGTAGGGCTCGTCCGCGGGTGCCGGGCGGCTGCCGCCACCCCCGCCGCTTCCACTGCCGCCGCCACCGCCGCCCCCGCCGTAGCTGCCGCCGCCGCCACCACCGCCGACGCCGCCATAGGAGGAGCGCTCGCCTTCACCGCCGCCGCGCCCGTCCAGCATCTGCAGCGTGCCGCCGAAATTCTGGATCACGACCTCCGTCGTGTAGCGTTTCTGGCCGGTCTGGTCTTCCCACTCGCGGGTCTGAAGCGCA
This sequence comes from Alphaproteobacteria bacterium, assembly GCA_030431335.1. Classification (GTDB taxonomy): domain Bacteria; phylum Pseudomonadota; class Alphaproteobacteria; order Rhizobiales; family Amorphaceae; genus Acuticoccus. Next base: position 1,718 of record JAUIJH010000188.1, on the reverse strand, counting down.
CCCTCGATGTAGACCTTGGAGCCCTTCTTCACGTACTGCTCCACCACGCGGCAGAGCCCTTCGGAAAAGATCACCACACGATGCCATTCGGTGCGCTCGCGACGCTCCCCGCTGGTGCGGTCGCGCCAGGTATCGGTGGTCGCGATCCGCAAATTGGCGATGGGGCGGCCATCCTGGGTGCGACGGATTTCCGGATCGGCCCCGAGATTGCCGATCAGGATGACTTTATTGACGCTGCCGGCCATGGCCACTCCTCCTCGAATTGGCGAACCCTAGCAGGGCTCGCCCCCAGCCTTTAAGCCGAATTTACCGCTTGCGCACAGCTCTCGCAGCGCCAGCGGCTCACCACTCGCCCGTCTCCTCGTCGTCCGCGTCGGGCTTTTCGGCCTTTTTCCGCGCCTTCCTGCGGCCGGGCACCAGCCATCGCAGCGCCCGCAAGGGGTGCCGCCAGACATGCACGTCCCGCTCCAGCGCGAGACGCGCCGCGCGCTCCTCCTCCAGGCTGCCGACGAGGCTCAGCACCATCTCGGACAGCGACCTCACCTCGTCCGCGTCGAGCCCCAGCGGCTTGCTCGGCGTCGGCGTGGGCTCGGGAAGGTCGATCTGCCAGTGGCGGCGCAGATGGACCACGTCCGCCGCCGTGGTGGCGCGCACCTTGTCGATCGTCTCCTGCGGCAGCACGTAGCGCGGCCCGCCGAGCCGATTGACGGCCCGCAGATAGGGCTTGCGCAGCGGATGCCCGTCGCCCTGGCGGTTGAGCTCGTCGAGCAGCGCCAGGGCCAGCACCGACAGCCCCTCGTTGGCCCGCACCCGCTCCACGCGCGCCCGCAGACCGTCGAGGCCGAGAACGTTCAGCATGTCGTCGACCGCATCGCCCGCGACGAGCTGGTCCCGGTCGAACGGCCGCACGATCATGTTGTCCTGCCCCACGGCCTTCGCCCAGCGGGACAACAGTTTCGGAACGTTGCGCATGTTGGGCGATTCTTCGATCAGGTCGATCGGCTTGCCGCCCCGCACCGCCTGGTGGGCCAGGCTCACCGCGAACGAGACCGGGTGACGCACATAGGCGATCACCTTGACGCTCTCGGCGACCTCGAGAAACTTCCGCTTGGCTTCGTTGATCTCCCGCTGCGTCAAAACGACCAGCATCTCGGACGAGAACAAGCCGGCCTCGCACCGGCTCGCCGCGGCGGCCTGGAAAAAATCTTCCGACGCACGCTGGTAGTTCGGCATCTGAGTCTGCCTGTGCATCTGGCGCGAGATCGGGTGGTGGCTCCACCGCCCGGTGTAGTAGAAGAGGCCGTGCTCTTCCAAAAGCGCGGCGTTATTGAAGAATGTGCGTTGGATCGAGGTTGTCCCGGTCTTGGGAGGCCCGATATGCACGAACATCGTTTTGAGCATGTAGCGTCCTTGCCGGAAGCGGTTTCGATACGCAAGCCGCCGGCATCGCGACGGTGAGGATGGTGGGGATGGAGCGCAAACTCGTCGTACGCGGAGCGCGCGAGCACAACCTCAAGAACGTCGACCTCACCCTGCCGCGAGACAGCCTGATCGTCTTCACAGGACTGTCGGGTTCGGGCAAGTCCTCGCTCGCGTTCGACACGATCTATGCCGAAGGCCAGCGCCGCTATGTCGAAAGCCTGTCGGCCTACGCGCGCCAGTTCCTGGAGATGATGCAGAAGCCGGACGTCGACCAGATCGACGGCCTGTCGCCGGCC
>JAUIJH010000187.1 GCA_030431335.1 Alphaproteobacteria bacterium | reverse complement strand
AAACAGGATGTAATCCTTGCCCTGCTCCAGCAAGGCGCCCCAGTCGGGCGCTGGCGGTTGAACCCCAAGACCCAGAAAGCCCAGCGCCGCCTGGATCTGCAGCACCAGCGGGAACAGGATCATGTATTGCGTCAGGATCAGCGGCGTCACGTTGCGGGCGACGTGGCGGCGCAGGATCGCCCCGTCGGTGAGGCCGATGCTGCGGGCCGCCTCCACGTAGGTCGTGCCCACCTCCGCCATCGCCCCCGCCCGCGCGATGCGGAAGAACACCGGCAGGTACACGATGCTGAGCGCCAGCACGAGGTTGACCATCGCCGGCCCCAGCACGCCGGTGATGATCACGCCGAGGATGATCGGCGGGAACGACAGCATCACGTCGACGAAGCGGCCGAGCACCTGGTCGACGACGCCGCCGACGTAGCCCGAGACCAGCCCCAGCACGCCGCCCAGGAAGGCGGAGATCATCAGCGAGCCGGCGCAGATCGACAGCGTGATGCGGGTGCCGTAGACGACCCGCGCGAAGACGTCGCGGCCGGTATCGTCGGTGCCGAACCAGTGCGCCGCCGAGGGCGGCTGCAGCGCGTCGGACACGGCGATGGCGAGCGGCGACTGGTTGGTGAACAGGAACGGGAACAGCGCCACCATGAGGAGCGCGCCGATCAGCGCCACGCCCAGCGCGGCGCCGGGATCGCGCCGCGCGAAGGCGAGGATGCGTCGGGGCAGGGCCGCGGCGGCCATGGGTCGGGCGATCTCGCTCATTGGACGCGCAGCCTCGGGTCGATCATGCGATAGGTGAGGTCGACCAGGAGGTTGACGACCATCGCCGCGACCACCACCACCAGCAGCGCCCCCTGCACCACGGGATAGTCGCGCGTCTCGATGGCCGACAGCAGGAGCCGCCCCAGCCCCGGCAGCGCGAACAGCGATTCGATGATCACCACCCCGCCCAGCACCTGGATCAGGATCAGCCCCATGAAGGTGACGATGGGGATCATCACGTTGCGCAGGATGTGCTTGAAGAAGATCAGCCGCACCGGCACGCCCTTGGCGACCGCCGTGCGCACGTACTCCTGGTGCAGCGCCGACACCACGTTCTGCCGCACGAACTGGCTGTAGGCGGCGGCCTGCAGCAGCGCCAGGCTGGCGACGGGCATCACCAGGATGGCGAAGTTGTCGGCCAGCGAGCGGCTCGGCGGTACGAAGCGCAAGGGCGGCGACCAGCCGATCAGGCTCGACACGCCGACGAGCAGCATCAGCCCGACCCAGAACACCGGCGCGGCGAGGCCCAGGAGGTTGAAGGCCTGGATCACCGTATCGATGGCCTTGCCCTCGTAGATGCCGGAGATGACGCCGAGCGGCACGCCGATCACCGTCGCGACCATGAGCGTCACGAGGCCGATCTCCAGCGTCACCATGAAGGCCGAGCCCACCATGTCCGAGACCGGCATACCACGGGCCCAGCTGGTGCCGAGGTCACCCTGCAGCACGTTGCCGATCCAGGTGAAGTACTGGACGTAGACGGGCTGGTCGAGGCCGAAGAAGGCGCGCACGGAGCGCTCCGCGGCCTCACCGCCGGCCTGGCCCATCATCTGCGCCACCACGTCGCCCGGCACCAGCCGCACGACGAGGAAGACGAGGATGGTGGCGATGAACGCCGTCAGCACCGAGGCGCCGATGCGTTTCAACACGTAGGAGGCCATGACCGTCCCGTTCTTGATTGCGGATGGGGCGGAAAGGGCAGGCCGAGGCCCGCCCCCCGCGGTTGCGGACTATTCGTCGAGGTAGGTGCGCACCAGGCCGTAGTACCAGCCGGTCGGATGCTGCGAGAAGTTCTTCACGCCCTCGTCGCGCACGGTCACGTGGTCGGCGGAGAACAGCATGATCGTCGGCACCGTCTCGGCCATCACCTTCTGGAACTCGGCGTAGATCTCCTTGCGCTTGGCCGGGTCGCTCTCGGCGCGGCCGTCGTCCAGGAGCTGGCTCGCCTCGTCGTTGTTCCAGTTGCGGAAGTCGGCCCCCTCCGGCGCCTTGTGGAAGTGGCGGTAGAACAGGAGGTTGGGGTCCGGCTGGCTGGCCCAGTCGTTGAAGGTGAGGCCCATCTGCTTGGAGCGGAAGTTGTTGATCCAGACGCCGATGTCCACCTTCTCGATCGACAGGTCGATGCCGATCTCGGCGAGCTGCTGCTTCAGCGTCACCGCCGCCGGGTCCATCCAGTCGTAGCCGTTGATGATGGTCAGCTTCAGGTCGAACCCGTCACCCAGCCCGGCTTCGGCCAGCAGCGCCTTCGCCTTCTCCACGTCGCGCGTCATGTTGGGCAGGTCCGCCGTGGGCACGCCCCACGCGTCGGCCATGCCGGCCGGCATCGTGCCGATCACCTTGCCGTATTCGCCCACGGAGGCGTTCTTGATCTCCTCGCGGTCGACGGCCAGCGCGATCGCCTGGCGCACGCGCACGTCGTCGAGCGGCTTGGTCTCGGCGCCCAGGTCGATCGGCTTCTGGTTCAGCGAGGCCCAGCGCTCGACCGTCAGCCCGTCGACGCCCGACACCTGCTCCACGTCCTGCGGCCGATCGAGCTTCACGAGGTCGATGCGCCCGTTCTTCAGCGCCACCAGCATCGAGGCGCTGTTGGGCAGGAACGCGAAGTTGATCTCGTCGAGATAGGGCGCGCCCTCTTCCCAATAATCCTCGAAACGCTCCATCAACAGGTTGGAGTTGGGGTTGAACTCCACCAGCTTGAACGGGCCGGTGCCGACGCTCTGGAAGTTGAGCTTGTTCTTGGCGCCTTCGTCGTCGAACGTGCCGGCCGGCACCACGGCGCCGTACTTGTTGCCGAGCGTCATCGGCAGCGAGGCGTTGGGCGAGGACAGCGTGAACTTCACCGTCAGCGGGTCCACCGCCTCGACACTGTCGATGATGGCGAAGTCGCCGGCGCCGGGCGAGCCGTGCTCGGGATCGCGGATGTAGTTGTAGCTATAGGCGACGTCGTCGGCGGTCATGTCCTGGCCGGTGTGGAACTTGACGCCGTCGCGCAGCTTGATGGTGTAGACGAGACCGTCGTCCGACACGTCGTAGCTCTCGGCCAGCAGCGGCAGCGCCTCGCCCCCGGCGCCTTCGTAGAACAAGCCCTGGTACATCAGCAGCGAAACGACGATGCGCGCCTCGGCGGCCTGGTGGAACGGGTCGAGCCCCGGCGGCTCCACCAGGATGCCCATGTTGAGCGAACCGCCCATGGTGGGGTTCTCGGCCTTCGGGCCGTAAAGATCCTCGGCAAGGGCGCCGGGCACCGTCGCAAAGGCCGTCGCGCACAATAGCGCCCCGGCAAATGCAGTCCTCAGAGTGTGTCGCATCGCTAGTCCCTCGTTGTCGTGCGGCCCGGTTCTCGTCACCGGCGGCTCGGGCCTTCTGTTCCGCCGGCGCGGCCGCAAGGGCCGCTCGTTCCTCAAACCTCGACCGCCACCGTCATCTCGATCTCCACGGCGGCGTTGCGCGGCAGCTCGGCCACGCCCACCGCCGCCCGCGCATGGCGGCCCGCCTCGCCGAACACCTCGAACAGGAGGTCCGACGCGGCGTCGATCACCTTCGGCTGGGCGTTGAAGCCGGGCGCGGAGGCGACGTAGCCGTTGATCTTCAGGATGCGCACCACCCGGTCGAGCGTGCCGAGCTCGGCCTTGAGGCACGCCAGCCCCTGCAGGATGCAGATCCGCGCCTCGCCCTGCGCCGTCTCCAGGTCCACCTCGGCGCCGACCTTGCCCGTGACGCGCACGTCCCCGTCCACTTTCGGCATCTGGCCGGAGACGTAGGCGACGCCGTTGTGGACCGTGATCGGCACATAGCTGAACGACGGCGAAGCCGCCTCCGGCAGCGTGATTCCGGCCGCTTTCAAGCGCTCTTCGTGCATGTCGTCTCCGATGGGCTGAGCATGGCGGCGACGACCGCTTCGAGCCCCCGCGCCGGCGCGAAGGCGGCGTCGCGGCGAAAGCGGCTGTCGTCGATGAGGGGGAAGGTGAGCGCGGCCGGCTCGTGGGCGAGGTCGACGCGATAGCCCGGCACCAGGCGCTCCGCCGCCGCCGCGATGTCGGCCATCCGCGCGGTGAAGCCGTTGATGTTATAGACCGCACGCGGCGCCCGCCCCGGCTCCAGAGCGGCGATCACGGCCTCGGCCACGTCGGCGACGTGCATCAGGTCCATCGGCTCGTCGTGGAAGCGGGCGGCGTGGCGCGCGCCCGGCCGCGCCGCGCTTGCCACCGCCGCGATGGCGCTCGCCGCGCCCGCATACCAGAGCCCCTCGCCGAGCACGAGCGGCAGGCGCAGCCCGGTGATTTCCATGCCGTGCCGGTCGCGGTAGTAGCGCGCGATGTCCTCGCCCAGCACCTTGGTGAGGCCGTAGAAGGTGATCGGCGCGCGCGCCGCGTCCTCGTCGACGCGGCCGTCGTAGGCGTCCGCAGGGCCGTAGACCACGGTGGAGCTCGTCCACACCACGCGCGCGATGCCCGCCTCCCGCGCCGCCTCGAACACCGTCCGCAGCCCGCCGACGTTGACCGCCAGCGCCTTGTCGTTTTCCGCGTCGCCGGAGCGCATCAGCCCGTTGCGGCCGGTGCTGTAGGCGGCGGTGGTGACGATGGCCTCGGCGCCGCTCGCCGCGATGGTGTCCGCCAGCGCCGCGCGGTCCTCCACGCTGCCCTCGCTCTCGCCGAAGTGGCCGGCGAGATCGGCCAGGAGATCGTCCGCCATCTTCGGCCCGAACACGTGCACCTCCGCGCCCCGCGCCAGGAGCCGCCGCACGACGGCGGAGCCGACGAAGCCGCGCCCGCCGATCACCAGCACGGATTGCGGGGGGTCAGAGCGCGAGGTCATCGCGGATACAGGCTTTGGATTGCAGGGGCGCCACCTCGCGCAGCGCCGGGACCGTCCGGGCGCATTCGTCGATGGCGAAGGGGCAGCGGGTGCGGAACACGCAGCCCGACGGCGGCGCGGCGGGGCTCGGGATCTCGCCCTTCAAGATCAGCCGGTCCTGTGGCGACGCGGCGCCCGGGATCGCCTGGAGCAGCGCCGCCGAATAGGGGTGGGCCGGCCGGCGGAACAGCGCCTCGGTGGGCGCCACCTCCATCACCCGCCCGAGATAGAGCACCATCACCCGGTCGGCGATGATCTCCACCACCGACAGGTCGTGGCTGATGAAGATCATCGTCAGCCCGAGGTCGCGTTGCAGCGCCTGCAACAGGTTGACCACCTCGGCCTGCACCGACACGTCGAGCGCCGACACCGGCTCGTCCGCGACGATGAATTTCGGCTCCGAGGCGAGCGCGCGGGCGATGGCGACGCGCTGGCGCTGCCCGCCGGAGAAGGCGCGCGGGTAGCGGCCCATCTGCTCGGCGGTGAGGCCGACCGCCCGCATCAGCTCCTCGGCCGCCGCCACCGCCGCGCGCCCCTTGAGGCCGCGGTGCAGCGCGATCGGCTCCAGCAGCGCCTCCTTCACGCTCATGCGCGAATTGAGGCTCGCGAACGGGTCCTGGAAGATCATCTGCATGTGGCGGCGGAAGCCGCGCAGCGCCGCCGGCGACAGGGCGTTGAGGTCGGTGCCCTCGAAGGTGACGTTGCCGGCGGTGGCCTCGATCAGCCGCAGGATCAGCCGGCCCAGCGTCGACTTGCCGGAGCCCGATTCGCCCACCACGCCCAGCACCTCGCCGGCCGCGAGGTCGAGGTCGACGCCGTCCACCGCCCGCACCGGCGGCGGCGCCTTCTTCAAGAACCCGCCGTCCCCGCCGAAATGCTTGGTGAGGCCGCGCGCGGCGATCAGCGGGGGGCGCGGCGCCGCGGCGGCCGTCGTCGTCGCAACGGCGCTCACAGGCTGATCTCCCGCCAGCGCAGGCAGCGCACGTCGTGGCCGGCCGCCACCGGCTCCAGCACCGGCTCCACCTCGGCGCAGCGCGGCTCGGCGAAGGCGCAGCGGTCGTGGAAGCGGCAGGCCGACGGCTGGGCCAGCGGGTTGGGCAACAGCCCCGGAATCGGCTTCAGCTTCTGCGGCCCCTCGGCGGCATAGTCGCGGCGCGGAATGCAGTCCATCAGCGCCTTGGTGTAGGGGTGGCGCGGGCGCTCCAGCACCTCCGCCACCGGGCCTTCCTCCACCACCTGGCTCGCGTACATCACCGCTACGCGGTCGGCGATCTCGCCCACCAGCTTCAGGTCGTGGGTGACGAACATCATCGCCATCTTGTGGCGCTGTTGCAGTCCCTTCAGCAGCCCGATGATCTGCGCCTGGATGGTCACGTCGAGCGCGGTCGTCGGCTCGTCGGCGATCAGGAGCTTGGGGCCGCAGGCGAGCGCCAGCGCGATCATGATGCGCTGGCGCATCCCGCCCGACAGCTGGTGCGGATAGGCGTCGATGCGCGCCTCGGGGTCGGAGATGCCCACCTCGCGCAGCAGCGCCAGCGCCTCCTGGCGCGCCGTGCGCCGGTCCGCGCCCTTGTGGATGCGGATCGGCTCGGCGATCTGCTCGCCCACCGGAAACACCGGGTTGAGGCTCGACATCGGGTCCTGGAAGATCATCGCGATGTCGCGCCCGCGCAGCCGCTGCATCTGGGCGTCGGGCAACGCGAGGAGGTCCACCGCCGCGCCCTCGCGGTCGCGAAAGGTGATGGTCCCGCCGACGACCTTGGCGCTGGTGCGCGCCAGCAGGCGCAACACCGTCAGCCCGGTGACGGACTTGCCCGAGCCCGATTCGCCGACGATCGCCAGCGTCTCGCCCTCCTTCAGGCTGAGCGTGACGCCGTTGACCGCCTTGACGACGCCCGCATCGGTGAAGAAATGCGTGCGCAGGTCGCGGATCGCGAGCACGACACCCGGCGGCAGGTCTGGCGCCGCCACTGCGGCGTGGGTCTCTTCAGCCGGCCGCATAGCGCTCCATCGCGTCGAAATCGATTTCGACGCCCAGCCCTGGCCCGTCCGGCACCCGCACGAAACCGTCCACCGGCAGCAGCGGCTCCTTCAACAGGTCCGCCCGCAGCGGGTTCTCGCCGAGGTCGTATTCCAGGAGCACCGGCGCGGGGATGTTGTCGGAATGGGGGTAGACCGGCAGCGCGGCGATGTAGTGCAGCGCCGCCGCCAGCCCGATGGCCCCGCCCCACACATGGGGGGACAGGCGCACGTGATTGGCGTGGGCGAGTTCGGCGATCTTGCGGCCCTGCCAGAAGCCGCCGCACAGCGTCAGGTCCGGCTGCAGCACGTCGGCCGCGCCGGCATCGGTGAGACGCTTGAAGTCGAACACCGTGTAGAGCGCCTCGCCGGTGGCGATGGGCACGCTGGTGAGCTGGTTGAGGCGGGCGAGGCCGGCCACGTCGGTCGGCGCCAGCGGCTCCTCGACCCAGCCGACATTGTAGGCCTCGAGCCGCTCGATCGAGGCGCGGGCGGTGTCGAGCGTGTAGTTGGTGTTGATGTCGACCAGGAGCTCCACATCGGGGCCGAGGATCTCGCGGGCCTTGCCGGCGCGGGCCTCGTCGCTGTCGGGCGACACGCCGATCTTGATCTTCACGGCCGGGTAGCGCGCTTCGGCCATCCGCTCGATCTGCGGCGCGAAATCGGCCTCCGGCGTCGCGGTCAGGTAGCCGCCCGAGGCGTAGATCGGCACCTTGTCGAGCCGGCGTCCGCCGATCAGCTGCGAGACCGGCAGGCCGAGCACCTTGCCGATGGCGTCCTTGGCGGCGATGTCGATGCCCGAAATCGCCGTCATCATCTGGTTCTGCAGGCCGAAATGGTAGTGCCGCGCCAGGATGTGCCCGAAGGCGTGCTCGATGGCGAACACATCCGTGCCCACCAGGTAGTTGGCCAGGAACGGCTCGTAGGCCGCGTTGACGGCCGGCATGCCCCAGGCCTCGCCGAAACCCTCGGTGCCGTCCTCCAGCGTGAGGCGCACCAGGGTCGACTGACGGCCCGACGCAATCGCCTTCGACATGCCGTAGGCCTTGCCGTCGGCCAGGGTCGCCGTGAGGGCGATGAAGGACAGCGCTTTGATCTTCAACCCGGTTCTCCGTCTCGGCGCGCAGCCATATCAACCCAATTCCATCTCAATTCACCCGCATAAGTGAACCAATAATGCCCCAAAGGGCCTTTTCGTCGCGGATCGGATTCGACTAATCTGCGGCCCGCCCTGGCTTGTCGCCCGTGTCGGCGGCGGGCGCGGAGACCCTCGATGTCCAACCAATTACCGATCTGGTGTACTCTGACCCCAGACGAGCACGAGTTCCAGTACAATCCGCAAAAGGCTTTCCCCGATTTCGACCGCTCCCGGCGCCATCGCGAACCCGCCAACAGCGCTGCCCGCGCCGAGCTGACCTGCCATCGCGACATCGCCTACGGCCCGCATGCGCTGCACACGCTCGACATCTATCCCGCGCGGGGCGCGGCCGGTCCGGCGCCGGTGCACGTGTTTCTGCACGGCGGCTACTGGCGGGCGCAGGACAAGGCGAACTTCGCCTTCGTCGCCGGCGCGCTGGTGCCGCTCGGCATCACCACGGTAATCGCCAACTACGAGCTGTGCCCGGACTCCACGCTGGACGGCGTCGCCGAATCGGCGCTGGCGGCGTTCGCCTTCCTGGCCCGCGATATCGGCGAATACGGCGGCGATCCGGCGCGCATCACGCTGTCGGGCCACTCCGCCGGCGCGCATCTGGGCGCCGAAATCATCGCCTGCGACTGGACCGCCCGCGACCTGCCGCGCGACCTCATCCGCGGCGCGACGCTGATCAGCGGCATCTTCGACCCCGCCCCGGCGCGCCAGACCAGCGTCGACGCGCAGCTCAAGCTCACCGACGAGATCATCGCCCGGCGCAATGTGGAGGCGCGGCCGCCGCTGGTGTCCTGCCCCGTCGCCCTGATCGTCGGCGGGCTGGAGCCGTGGCAGTGGATCGATCAGACCTACCGATATTCCCATCATCTGCACCGGCACGATAAGGAGTTCTCGCTGCACGTCGTGCCGCGGCGGGGGCACTTCGACATCATCGACGAATATCTCGACCCGCAGAGCCTCACGATGCGCTCGATCCTGGCGCACGTGGGGACGGAGGAGAACCAATGAGCCCGCAACTGCGCATCACCCACTATGAAGGCACGCCGGGTGCGGCGGGGGTCGTCGCGCAGGCCGGCCACGTCACCTTCGCCTATGCGCCGCAGGGCGGCGTGAGCGTGGCCGAGGGCGGCGCGATGCTGGCGGCCGACGAGGGCGCGTTCGTCGAGCCGGGCGCGACGGTGTCGGGCGGGGGCCTGGCGTGGATCTACGAGGTCGCGCCGGCGGACGACCCGTTCCTCGAAGGGCTCGGCCTGATCCGCTCGGCGCGGCTGACGCTCGCCTTCGCGGCGCCCTTCCTGGTGCGGGCCGACCGCATCGAATCGCGCAGCGGCGACGCGACGCCCCGCCACGGCCATCGCGGGCCGGGCATCCGCCGCCTGGTGTTCGGCCGCATCCTGGCCGACATCGGCGACCATATCGAGCGGATCGATGCCGGTATGTCGTGGTTCGAGACCGGGCACGACATGGTGGTGGGCACCAACATCGGCGAGGGCAACGCGGCCTTCGTGCGGATGATGGTGCTGCCGGCCGAGCTGAAAGGGGGGCTGACCTCCTTCATGCCGGCCGACGCGGGGGAGGCGCAGAAGCCGCGCCGCGTGACCTCGCGCCTGTTCGGCGAAGTGATGATGCCGGCCGCGGACGACGCGGCCGCCTGAGCGCCGGGCAAGGCGCAACCGGAGGAAACGAGAATGTCCGTAACGACGGAGTTGACGGCCGAGGCGGCGACCGCCGCCGAGCGCCATGGCGGCCAGATCCTGGTCGACCAGCTGGCCCGGCAAGGCGTGGAGCGGGTGTTCTGCGTGCCGGGCGAGAGCTTCCTGGCGGCGCTGGACGGGCTGTATGGCTCGGGCATCGACACCATCGTGTGCCGCCAGGAGGGCGGCGCGGCGATGATGGCCGAGGCCGCCGGCAAGCTGACCGGCCGGCCGGGCGTCGCCTTCGTGACGCGCGGGCCGGGCGCGACCAACGCGTCGGCCGGCGTCCACGTGGCGTTCCAGGATTCGACGCCGATGGTGCTGTTCATCGGCCAGGTGGCGCGCCACCAGCGCGACCGCGAGGCGTTCCAGGAGGTGGACTACCGCGCGATGTTCGGCCCGCTCGCCAAGTGGGTGGCCGAGATCGACGACACCGCGCGCATCCCCGAATATGTCAGCCACGCGTTCCATGTGGCCCAGTCCGGCCGCCCCGGCCCGGTGGTGCTGGCGCTGCCGGAGGACATGCTGTCGGGCAAGGCGGTGGCGCCCGACGTGGCGGCCGCCGCGCCGGTCCGCTGCGAGGCCTCCGAGGACGCGGTGACGGCGGTGCTCGACGCGCTGGCGGAGGCGGAGCGGCCGCTCGCCATCGTCGGCGGCGGCGGCTGGTCGGCCGAGGCGGCGGCGGCGCTCGCCCGTTTCGCCGAGGTGCACGAGGTGCCGGTGGGCGTCTCGTTCCGCTGCCAGGACTATCTCGACAACGAGAGCCCCTATTATGCCGGCGACGTGGGCATCGGCATCAACCCGAAGCTGGCGCAGCGCGTGCGCGACGCGGACCTGCTCCTGGTGCTGGGCGCCCGTCTCGGCGAGATGACGACGAGCGGCTACACGCTGCTGGAGGTGCCGCAGCCGAAGCAGCGCCTCGTCCATGTCCACGCCGATCCGTCCGAGCTGGGGCGGGTCTACCGGCCGGCGCTCGCCATCGCGGCGCGGGCGGGCGACCTGGTGGCGCGGCTCGCCGAGCGGCCGGCCGGCCCCGGCGCGGCGGCGCGGGCGGCCCTGCGCCGCGAGG
>JAUIJH010000009.1 GCA_030431335.1 Alphaproteobacteria bacterium | reverse complement strand
CACGCCGCCGGCGGCCACGATCTTCGCCTTGGCCTCGTCGTTGAGCTGGTTGGCCTTGGCGTTCATCTCGGCCATCACCTCGTCGTAGATCGTCAGGAACTGCTCGCGCGTCGCGTCGTCGAGGCTGTCGAGAAAGTCCTGCGTGGTGACGGTGAGGTAGGACAGCATCTGGTGGTTGGTCTCGGTGATGCCGTCCTGCACCTCGAAGAATTTCTGCGTGTAGATGTTGGTGTAGGTGTTCTCCTGGCCGTCCACCACGCCCTGCTGCAGCGCGCCGTACACCTCGTTGAAGGCGAGCTTCTGCGGGTTGGCGCCCAGCGCCTCGATCATCGCGGCGGCGATGTCGGACGTCTGGATGCGGAACTTGAGGCCATTGGCGTCGGTCGGCAGCTGCAGCGGCTTGTCGGCCGAGAACTGCTTCATGCCGTTGTAGATGTAGCCGAGGCCGACATAGCCCGAATCTTCCATCGAGGTGAGCAGGCCCTTGCCTTCCGGCGTGGCCAGGAAGCGCTCGAGCGCCGCCACGTCCTGGAACAGGAACGGCAAGTCGAACAGGCCGAGCTTGCGGGTGTAGGCGCCGAACTTGGACAGCGAGGGCGAGGCGAGCTGCACGTCGCCGAGCAGCAGCGCTTCCATCACCTTGTCGTCGTCGTAGAGCTGCGAGTTCGGGAACACCTGCATGCAGGCCTTGCCGTCCATCTCCTTGTTGATGCGTTCGGCGAGCGCGGCGGCGGCCTCGCCCTTCGGATTGCCCGTCTCGGCGACGACGTGGCTGAACTTGATGACGACTTCGCCGTCGCCGCAATCGTCCGCGAGCGCCGGCGTGGCCGCAGCGATGGCAACAGCCAGAGCAGATACCAGAATGCGCATGTTACGACCTCCCAAATGGATCTGATTTGCCACCGATCTTGCACACAAATCACAATCGCGGAAGAAGAGATTGCATGCGCGACCGGTCACGTTGTTGACCTCGATGTGGCGAAACAGCGCTGGAAGAAGTTTTCTTTAATGAATGCGTGAAAATTCGGGGGCCGCGCGGCGGAAGTATCACGCAACGTTGACGCGCGCCGTTCGGGCGCGTGACGCTTGAGCGTAGCCGCAACCGCGTGTGCCGGCGCCCGCGGTGCAGCGAGGCGTCGATCGGAGGATGCCGCGCCGCGGCGAGAGACGGGACCCACCACCATGAGCGCTCACGACAACTACGTGCTGCCCCTGACCGAGGACGAGATCGCGCGGCTGCACGCCCAGGCGCACTATCTCGACCACGCGACGGACCCGCTGCTGCACCGCTACGTCCGGCCGGGCATGCACTGCGTCGAGTTCGGCTGCGGTCTCGGCCCCTCGACGGAGACGATCCGCACCACGCTCGGCCGCGTCGGCTCGCTGACCAGCGTCGATCAGGGCCCCGCCTTCCTCGACTACACCCGCCGGCGCCTGGAGATGACGGGCAACGCCGGCGTGCGCTTCGTGAACAGCCGCGCCGAGGAGTTCGCCCTGCCCGACGGGCTCGACCTGATCTTCGGCCGCGCGGTGCTGCACCACACGCGCGATGCGGCCGGCATCTACGCGCGCTGCGCCGCGGCGCTGGAGCCGGGCGGCTTCGTGATCTTCCAGGAGCCGGTCGTGTCCGGCATCTTCCGCCACGCCTTGCCCGAGCCTGTCGCGCTGCTGTGGCGCTGGTACCTGGCCCTGGGGGCGCGCGGCGGGGTCGACTTCGACGTCGGCGAGAAGCTGGCGGATTTCGCGCTGGACGCCGGGCTGGAGCTGGTCGAGATGGCCGGCTACGAGCCCATCCTCGTCTCCGAGGCGGACCGGTCGACCTACCCGTCGCTGCTCAAGGTGGTCGAAAGCCAGCTGATCGAGAGCGAGATCGCGACGCCGCCCGAGGTCGCCGCGACGCTGGAGGAGCTGGCCGCGCTCGCCGTCGCGGGCCGGCCGCTGCCCTACGTGCCGTTCAACCATCTGGTGGCGACACGGCCGCTGCACCCCGCCGACCCTGTGGCATAGCTGCCGCGCGCGGCCGCTTCGGCAGCAAAGTGTCCCAGGGCGCGTCTTGAATGTTGCGGCGCGGCGGACAGTTTGTGTATGGAGGCTCCGTGGGCCGCAGTAGCTCAGCTGGTAGAGCATCGCATTCGTAATGCGGGGGTCGGGGGTTCGAGTCCCTCCTGCGGCACCACCTCATCGCTCACGGCTATTCGCTTCGCGGCCTCCGCGGGGGCGGCCTGACCGGCCGGCGCACGGTTGTGCGCTGCTGGTGCCCGGCTTCCGCTCAGGGGGGTGTGCTGCTGGTGCGGGGCTTTCGCTCAGGGGTTTTGGCGGCCTGGGGCTGGGGGCGTGGGCGTGGGCGCGCGCTGCTGAATTCCGGATTGGTGCACTGGGTGCCGGGGGCATCCTCGGGCATGCGGCGGGTGTGACTGTCATCCTCCTGCAAAGCGCTGCGGGCACACGAGTTCCGTCCGGCCCATCGCGGTCGCACAGAGCTCGGGAGCGGCCGACCGACATGCAGCAGAAGATCCCCATTCGCTCGGTGCAGAGCTATCTGGACGAAACCCCGGTCTGGCCCGATGGCACGTCGGGCCTGCGCGCGATGATGACCAATATGCAGCAGCGCATCTGGGTCCTGGCCGCTGCGGGCAAATTCTTCGAGGGCATGATCGTCTTCATGAGCGGCGTCGCGCTGCCGCTGATCGCGACGGAATTCGGCATCGACGCGATGCAGCACGGGATCATCGCCGCGGCCTCGCTGTTCGGCATCCTGGTCGGCGCGAGCCTCCTGGGCGGCCTGGCCGACATCTACGGGCGCAAGCCCATGTTCATCGCCGAGATGATCATCTTCACCCTGTTCCTGGCGCTGGCGGCGATGAGCCCCGGCTACTGGTGGCTGGTCGTCTGCCTGTTCGGCATGGGCATCGCGCTCGGCTGCGACTATCCCACGGCCCACCTCATCATCTCCGAGACGATGCCGTCCAGCAGCCGCGGCCGCCTGGTGCTCGGCGCCTTCGCCTTCCAGGCCGTCGGCGCGCTGTTCGGCACCGCGGTCGGCTACGTCATCCTGGCCAACAGTCCATCGGTCGGTGCCTGGCGGCTGATGTACGCGGTCGCGATCGTGCCCGCCGCGCTCGTCATCCTGGCGCGGTTCACCATTCCCGAAAGTCCGCATTTCCTCGCGGTGCGCGGCGACAGCCGGCGTGCCGGCGAAGTCGTCCTGCGCATCCTGCGCCGAACCCCGGCTTATCCGCGCGAGGTCGCCATCGCCGTGTCGGACACGGACGGCCGCAGCGGCGGCTACGCGGCCCTTTTCCGCGGCCGGAACCTGCGGGCGACGATGCTGGCGTCGATCCCGTGGTTCCTGCAGGACCTCGGCACCTACGGGATCGGCATCTTCACGCCCGTGATCCTGGCCGCGACGGTCGGCCACCGCACCGAACACGCGGGATCGCTCGCCGCCATCGTCCACAACGACATCCTCGCGGCGAAAGGGGCGGCCGCGATCGACGCGCTGCTCATCGTCGGCGTGGTGGCCGCGATTTTCCTCGCCGATCGCGTGGGGCGGATGCCGCTCCAGATCGTCGGCTTCATCGGCTGCGCCGTCGGCCTCGCGATCGCGGCGCTGTCGACCGCGATGAGCGGCCAGGCGCAGACGGTGATGATCTTCGTCGGCTTCATGCTGTTCAACTTCATGACCAACATGGGGCCGAACGCGCAGACCTACCTGATCGCGGGCGAGGTGTTTCCCACCAAGATCCGCGCCAAGGGAGCGGGGTTCGCGGCCTCGTTCGCCAAGGTCGGCGCCGTGACGACGGCGTTCCTGTTCCCGATCCTGCTGGCCGATTTCGGCACCGGAGCGCTGCTTTGGGGGCTGGTCGGCGCGTGCCTGCTGGGTGCCGTCCTGACCCGCTGCCTGCGGATCGAGACCGCGGGGCGCAACCTGGAAACCGTCGGTATGCGCTGACGCGGGGCGCCGGTCAGAAGCTGCGCTGGGCGCGGAAGTAGACGGTCATGAAGCTCGACTGGCCGAATTCGTGCGTGTCGACCAGGCGAAACTCGCTGCCGACGCCCATCAGCAGGCCGTGAACCGGCCGCCAGCCGACGAACGTCTGCAGATCGAGGTTGATGTAGTCGAGATCGTCGACGGTGCCGTCATGGTTGAAGTCGGTGTCGGCGTCGCCGGGGTCGCCGTAGAGGAAGCCGGCCTGGAAGGCGAACTCCCAGTTGGGCGCGAGGTCGGTGCGCCCGCCCGCCGCAACGGTGAGATAGTTGGACAGGCGCACCTCGCCCGTGGCCGCGTCGAACACGCCGTCCGACGCCAGCCCGAAGGGCGCGCTGGCGTTGGTGGTGGCGAAGTTGAGCGCGCCGCGCGCGACCGACGTGGTGAACCCCACGCGGGTGTTGCGTCCGATCGGCAGGTCGGCCGCGGCACCGGCGCCGAGCGCGAAGCCGAGCTGGTAGCCCGAGGCGCCGAGCCCCTGCGTCACCGTGTTCACCACGTGCGTGGCGCCCATCAGCTGCGCATAGGCCGGATCGCCGACCTTGCCGGCCTGAAGGCGGACGACGACGTCGGGGACCTGGGCGCCGCCATACTGGGTCGGCAGCGTCTGGCTGGCGATGCCGTCCTGCCGGCCGGTGTTGTCCTCGACGGACAGCGCGGCGCTGTAACGCTCGCCCCACCGCGCCTCATAGGCGAGGAGGAGCTGCGGATTGTCGCGCGAGAACTGCGGATCGAAGAATTCGGTCGGCGTGAACTGGACGCCCGTGAAATCGTAGTAGGAGGTGCTGCGGCCGAGGCGCAGGCCGCCGAGCTCGACGAAGCCCTTGTGCAGATCGAACTTGATGGGGCCGTCGTCGTCGAGGGTGAGGCGGATCTCGCCGTAGGTGCGCAGGGTGCCGAACTCGGTCGGGCGGCGCGTATCCCATTCGGACCAGCTGCGCGCGCGCATGCGGTAGCGGTCCTGGTTGGCGCTGCTGCCCTGGTTCGGTTGAAAGTCGAAGTCGCGGTCCGTGTTGAAGAACACATTGTAGTCCGTGCGCACGCGCCCACCGAGGCGCAGGCAGGTGTCAGTGCCCGGGACGACGAAAAAGCCGTCGCCATAGCTGTTGCAGACGCGCATGGCGTCGATCGCCTCCGGCGCCGGAGGCAGGTCGGCGGGCCAGGCTGGCGACGGTGCCAGGCACGCCAGCGCGACATAGAAGAGCGCACGATGTGAGATAGCGTTCCTGCCGAATGCGGCCGAACGGCGAATATGAAGCCGTCGGCATGACGTGTTCGCAGGCAGTTAGGCCGCGACACGCCAAGTCGCCAAACCCCAACAATTTCCGTCGATATTTATGACATGGCATGTCCCGCCCGGCGTAACCGACGGGACACAGTTCAAGACAAAACGATGAAGGCAATCGGGGACGGCACGGTCAGATGTCGGCCCCTTCGACCTCCTTGGCGAGGCGGTCGCGGCGCTCCTGCATCCGGTCGAGGAAGGGATGCACGGCGAGGGCACGGTCCATCACCATGACGGCTTCCTTCTTGCGGTCGAGCGAGATGAGGATCATCGACAGGCCCGCCAGGGCGCCCCAGTGGCGCGGCTCGTGGATCAGCACCTGCTCGATGTCGGCGACGGACTGGCCGTATTCGCCGAGCACGAAATGCACCGTGGCGCGACGGTTCCAGCCTTCGGCGAAATCGGGCTTGAGCCGCACCACCCCGTCGAGCAGGTCGAGGGCAAGGCCGTAATTCTTGGCCTGGATCGCCTCGGTCGCGCGGACCATCAGGAAGTCGATGGTGTCGGAGCCGGACTGGCTGAGCCGGCGCATGATGTGGCGCGCGATGCGGTTGGCGCGCCGTTCGTCCTCCGCCTTGGCGAGGCGGCTGAACATCAGGTCGAGCCGCACGGCACGGCGTTCATCCGCGCTGGTTGTGGGCCGATCCTGCCGATCGCCCTTCTCGGGCGCGGAGATTGCCGGTTCCGTGACGACGGAATCGGCGTTTTGGGCGCTGGCAGGCATTGCGAGCGCGAGAGCCAGGAAAAACGAACATGCGACCTGTTTCATAGGCGCATTATGTGGCGCACTGAGGCGCGCCGTCAAAGCACACACGGTCGCAACTCTGTTACCGAGCTGGTCCGGATGTCTGTTGCAGCGGCAGGCGCCGCGCCGAAAGCCTGCCCCGAAGGGCAGGCCGCGCCTCAGCCCTGGCGGGCTTTGTAGCGCGGCGCTTTCTTGTTGATGATGTAGACACGGCCCCGGCGGCGGACGAGCTTGTTGTTGCGGTCCCGTCGCATCAGGGCCTTTAGCGAGTTCTTGATCTTCATTTCGGGCCCCGTGAAACAAAACAAACGGCGCGGAAAGCCCGCGCCGTGACAGGTGTCTAATAGGTGGCTGTTGCGGCCCAAGTCAAGCGGGCGGCGCTGTTTTTGCCGCCGGGCGGCTCAGGCCGTGGCGGCGAGGCGCATGGAGTTGCCCTGATTGTCCTTCAGCGGCAGCTCGATTTCGACTTCCAGCGTCGACACTTCGTCGCCGCGATCCATCTTCACCTGGACCTTGTCGCGCTCGATGGTCATGTGCTTGGCGATCACCGCGAGAATTTCTTCCCGCAGCGTGATCACCAGGTCGGTGTTGCCACCCAGCGAGGCGCGTTCGTGGGCCAGGATGATCTGCAGGCGTTCGCGCGCCACCGGCGCCGTCCGCTTGCGGCGAAACAGCTCAATAATACTCATGCCGCCTTCCTCGCGAAGATCTTGCCGAACAGGCCCCGCCGGTCGGCGGGGATCTCGACCGCCACGTTCTCGCCCATCAGGCGCCGGGCTGCGTTTCGGTAGGCTTTCGCCGCATTGGAGGCGGGCGAGCCCACCGTCACCGGCATGCCGAGGTTGGATGCCTTGAGCACGTCCTGGCTCTCGGGCACCACGGCGAGCAGCGGAATCGACAGGATCTCGAGGATGTCGTCCACCTTCAGCATCTCGCCACGCTCGGCGCGGACGGGATCGTAGCGGGTGACGAGGAGGAATTTCTCCATCCGCTCGTCGTTCTCGGCCTTCACGGTCTTGGAATCGAGCAGGCCGATAATGCGATCGGAATCGCGCACCGAGGAAACCTCGGGGTTGGTCACCACCACGGCGAGGTCGGCGTGGCGCATGGCGTGCGTCGCGCCGCGCTCGATGCCCGCGGGGCTGTCGCACAGGATGTAGTCGAAGCGCTCGCGCAACTCCTCGATGACCTTGGCGACGCCTTCGTCGGTCAGGGCATCCTTGTCGCGCGTCTGCGAGGCCGGCAAGAGGTGCAGCGTGTCGATCCGCTTGTCGCGGATCAGCGCCTGCGCCAGCTTGGCGTCGCCCTGGATCACGTTGATCAGGTCGAACACCACGCGGCGTTCGGCGCCCATCACCAGGTCGAGGTTACGCAGTCCGACGTCGAAATCGACGATGGCCACGTTGGCTCCGGTCTGGGCGAGTGCGGCGCCGAGCGCGGCGGTCGTCGTCGTCTTGCCGACCCCGCCCTTGCCAGACGTCACAACCATCACTTTGGCCATATTACTGTCCTTTCTGACTTAGGGCGGCCATTTTGAGGGCATCGCCTTCGAGCCAAGCGTGGACCGCGCGCCCGACATAGGCGCGCTCCAGATCCTCGTTGGTCTTGTAGAGTCCGTTGATCGCAATCAGCTCTGCATGCAGCTCGTTGCAGAAGATGCGTGCGTTCATGTCGCCGGCCGAGCCGGCGATCGCCCGGCCCCGCAGCGCGCCGTAGACGTGGATGGATCCGGCCGCGATGATCTCGGCGCCGGAGGCGACCTGGCCGATCACGGTGACGTCGCCAGCGAGGTGGACGATCGACTGGCCCGATCGCACCGGCTGGTCGAGAATGAGTGTTTCGGTGCCCGCCGGCTCCACGGCCGCTTCCACCGCGGCGATGGCGGCCTGGGAGACGGCGGCCTCGACGGTGACGGCGCCATCGTCCGGCGCGCGGCCGCTGGCGAGCGGCTCGACCACGGCGGCGGCTTCGGCGCTCATCTGCGCGACGGCGCCGATTTCCTTGCCGCCGGTGAGGATGGGCGGCAGGCCGCGCGCGTCGGCGCCGAGCTCGCCCGGTGCCCGCCCGTCGAGCCCCATGATGGTGATGTGCCGCCGGCGCAGCTCCGTCACCATGTGCACCAGCTCCGGCCGCGAGGCCGGCATGTGGGAGATGTCGACAACCACTGGCCGGCCGGCGAAGAATCCCGGGCTGCGCTTGGCGAAGGAATCGAAATCCTCGAGCCAGTCGGAGATGGGAGGCTGCGGCGACAGGACAAAGGCCATGAACGAACGGCCGGTGAACCTGATCGAGCGCTGCGGTGGTGTTGTTTGTTGCACGAGCGTTAATCCGGTTCCGCGTCAAGCCGATCTAAATGGCAACGCGGTAAAGTTTCGGTTAACGCCTGATTCGGGTCACTCGACGAGTACGCCCGTCCACAGGTGAATTTTTTCTTTCCACCCGGAACGTGCCACCGACATGCAATGAATCATGTCGTGTGAACCGACGTGCGCGGCAGCGAGATCGGGCTACTCTTCGTCGGTTTCCTCGGTGTCGCCGCCGTCCTCTTCCACCACCGGCACGCGATACTGTCCGCTCAACCAGCGATGGAGGTCGATGTCGGCGCAGCGCTTGGAGCAGAACGGGCGGGTCTCGCGATTTTGCGGTGCGCCGCAGAGCGGGCAGACGGCCTTGATCTCCCCGCTCACGTCGACGGTTCCGTTTCCTCCCGCTGGAAACCGTTGCCCACCAGGAGCTGCTCGGTCTCGTACAGCGGCAGGCCGACGACGGCCGAATAGGAGCCGGTGATGTGGGTCACGAACGCGGCGGCGCGGCCCTGGATGGCGTAGCCGCCGGCCTTGCCCTCCCATTCGCCGGTGGCGAGGTAATCGGCGATCTCGCGTTCGCTGAGGCGCTTCATCTTCACCCGCGTCTCGACCAGGCGCTCGCGCGTCTTGCCGCGCACCATCACCACCACGGCCGTCTTCACCCGGTGGGAACGGCCCGACAGGTTGCGCAGGCACGCCTCCGCCACGTCCAGCGAGTCGGCCTTGGGCAGGATGGTGCGGCCCATCGCCACCACGGTGTCGGCGGCCAGCACGAAGGTCGCCTCGCGGTCGAGTACCCCGGCCGCGCGCTCGCGCGCCACGGCCGCCTTCTCGCGCGCCATGCGCAGCGCGTAGGCGTCCGGACGCTCTTTCTTTTCCGGCGTTTCGTCGATGTCCGCGGGGGACAGGTGGTCCGGCCGGTACCCGATCTGCTCAAGCAACTGCAGCCGGCGTGGCGAGCCCGAGGCGAGCACCAGCACCGATTTCGTGCGCGTTCGCGCCATAGCTACTTGTAGCGGTAGGTGATGCGACCCTTCGTCAGGTCGTAGGGGGTCATCTCCACGAGCACCTTGTCGCCCGCGAGCACGCGAATGCGGTTCTTGCGCATTCGGCCTGCCGTGTGGGCGATGATCTCGTGGTCGTTTTCCAGCTTGACCCGGAAGGTCGCGTTGGGCAGGAGTTCTGTCACCTGCCCAGGAAATTCAAGTACTTCTTCTTTCGCCATGTGGCCCTTTGCGTTCGTCTTAGCGGGGCGCTGCGCAGGCGCCGCTTTTGGTTAAGTGGAGCCTTTTCGCCGCCGTTCCAGTCTTAACCGCCGAGGCGCGCCCTGATCTGCTTGTCCAGCGCATCGCGACAGGCCCGGTAGCTCTCCAGGATCTGCGCGCGCGAGCCCTGCGTACTCGATGGGTCGAGCGTTGGCCAGTACTCGACGTCAAATGATTGCGTGCGCGCCAGATCCAACATGTGGTGGTGCGCCTCCGGGGCGAGCGTCACGATGAGGTCGAACCCCGTGTCGGCCAGCTCCGACAGCACGCGCGGGCGGCGCTGCGACAGGTCGAGCCCGATCTCGCGCATCACCTCCACCGCGAACGGGTCGGGCTGGCCGGGATCGACGCCGGCCGAGCGCGAATAGACGGCCGGAAAGGCGGCGCGGGCCAGGGCCGCGGCCATCGGCGAGCGGATCGCATTGTGGCGGCACACGAAGAGGACCGAGCCCGGTGCCGACAAAGTTCAGCCCTTGAAGTGCAACGCGCAGATCAGCGTGAAGAGCCGCCGCGCGGTGTCGTGGTCGACGTTGATCTTGCCCTCCAGCCGCTCCGCGAGCAGGCGCGAACCCTCGTCGTGGACGCCGCGGCGACCCATGTCGATCGCCTCGATTTGCGCGGGCGCGGCCGTCTTGATGGCGGAAAAATAGCTTTCGCAGATCAGGAAGTAGTCCTTCACCACCTTGCGCAGCGGCGAAAGCGACAGGATGTGCGTGACCAGCGGCGCCCCGTCCTCGGCCGACAGCACGCGGAAGGTGAGGCGGTTTTCCTTGATGGACAGCTCGAGCCGGTAGGGTCCGTCCGCGATGCCGACCGGGTCGAAGACGTTGTCCTCGATGAGGTCGTAGATGGCGATGGCGCGCTCGTGCTCGACTTCGGGGGTGCCACGCTCGATGGAGTTCTCGTCGAACGTGATGGCGATCAGCCGCCGCGGCCCCTGGTTCGGCTCATCGGCCATGATGTCGCGAGGCCTGCATCAGACGCGGCCCAGGCGATGCTTGGGACGCATGGACGCGCTCCACGCGGCGCCGAGATCGGTCAGCCGCCCTTCGATATAGTCGACCTCGAGCCGCAGCGTCACATCGCCGGAGCAGACGATGTTGATCGCGCCCGCCGGCGCGTCGCCCGGCGCGAACAGCACGGCCAGCACGGACAGCACCGCCTCCGGGTCGCCCGGCGTGACGCCGATCGAGCGGGCGGCGCGCACCTTGTCGAAGTGCAGCACGGAGCGGTGGCGCTGATTGCCGCTCCTGCGGCGCGAGCCTTGGGTTTCTTCCCACGCGAAGCGGTTCATCGGGACGATGAAGGTGCCCTCGCGCGGCGACCACAGGATATCCGCCACCTTGACGATCGCGTCCTGCACGTGTGCGGACACAATTTTCAGGTCCTCCTCGTCGAGGGCGACGAGCTTGAGGGGGTCTTTGGATGACATGGCAGGGTCCGAAGCCTTTGGTGCGATGCAACACATAGCAGACGCCGCCCGGTTGGCGATGCCCATGTTGACCGTTCTTTAACCTCGTCGGCCAGCATCGGCGGCAGCCGGCCCGGCGCTCAGCCCGAGATGCGGGTGATCTGCGCGCCGCAGCGCGACAGCTTCTGTTCCAGGTGCTCGAAACCGCGGTCGAGGTGGTAAATGCGGCTCACCTCCGTCTCGCCCTCGGCGGCGAGGCCCGCGATCACCAGGCTGACCGAGGCGCGCAGGTCCGTCGCCATCACCGGCGCGCCCTTGAGGCTCCGCACGCCCTCGATGGTGGCCATCTGGCCGTTGAGCGAGATCTTGGCGCCGAGCCGGGCGAGCTCCTGCACGTGCATGAAGCGGTTCTCGAAAATGGTCTCGGTGATGTGGCTGGTGCCCTTGCCGGACGTCATCAGCGCCATGAACTGGGCCTGCAGGTCGGTCGGAAAGCCGGGATAGGGCGCGGTTTCGGCATCCACCGCCTCGATGCCGTGGCCGTTGCGGCGCACGCGGATGCCGCGGTTGGTGACGGAGATCTCCGCGCCGGCCTGCTCCATCAGCTCGATGGGGCGGGTCAGGTGGGCGGCGCTCGCGCCCTCCAGCGTGACGTCGCCGCCCGCCATGGCGGTGGCCAGGGCGAAGGTGCCGGCCTCGATCCGGTCCGGCAGCACGGCGTGACGGGCGCCGGTGAGGCGCGGCACGCCTTCCACGACGATGGTCGACGTGCCGGCGCCCTCGATGCGGGCACCCATGGCGGTCAGGCAGTCGGCGAGGTCCGCGATCTCCGGCTCGCAGGCGGCGTTTTCGATCACCGTCTCGCCGTGGGCCAGCGTCGCGGCCATCAGGATGGTGTGGGTGGCGCCGACCGAGGGGCGCGGGAAGGCGACGCGGTTGCCGATCAGCCCCTTCTTGGCGCGGGCGATGACGTAGCCGCGCTCGATCTCGATTTCGGCGCCTAGCGCCTTGAGGCCGTCGATGAAGAAATCGACCGGGCGCGTGCCGATGGCGCAGCCGCCCGGCAGGGAGACCTCGGCCTCGCCCATGCGCGCCAGCAGCGGACCGATGACCCAGAAGCTCGCCCGCATCCGCGAGACGAGCTCGTAGGGGGCGCGGGTGTCGACGATGGCGCGCGCGCACAGGTCGACGGTCTGCCCGGCCAGCTTGTCCTGGCCCGTCCGCTTGCCCTGGAAGGAGGTGTCGACGCCGTGGTTGGCGAGAATGTCGAACAGGAGCGACACGTCGGCCAGGCGCGGCACGTTCTGCAGCGTCAGCGTCTCGTCGGTGAGGAGAGAGGCGATCATCAGCGGCAGGGCGGCGTTCTTGGCGCCGGAGATGGGGATCGTGCCCTCCAGAGGAGCCCCGCCGATAATCTTGATTCGATCCATCGCCCACCCCCAAACAACACGCAACAAGCGACCATCATACGGTAATGGCCGCTAACAGAATGTGGCTAGAGGACCTTGGAGGGCGGATCAAACGGCCTCGCGACGGCGCGCGGACCTCGGCCCCACGTGCCGCGCCAGTGCGACATTCTCGCAACAATGCGCCGCGGTCAGACGGCGCGGTCAAACAATGCGCCGCGGTCAGACGGCGCGGTCAAACAATGCGCCGCGATCGGACAGCGCGACCAAGCCCTCGGCCAAACAATGCGCCGCGATCAGGTGTGCGAGGGGCGTCCGGCGGAAAAGGCGGAGCCGGCGAGCGGGGCGCTCTTGCCTTGCCGCGGCGCCGGCGGCTCGGTGGCGGCGCGGATGTAGGCGTCGACGGCCGACTGCGGAATGGGGCGGCTGAACAGGTGGCCCTGCAACTCGTCGTAGCCGGCGGTCACCGCGAAGGCGCGGTGGGCCTCCGTCTCGATGCCTTCGGCCGTGACGCGCAGGTTCATCGCGTCGGCCATTGCGCGGATGGTGCGCAACATGACCGGGACGCGTTCCGATTCGCCCAGCGATTTGAAGCAGCTACGGTCGACCTTCAACTTGTCGAACGGGAACGTGCAAAGGTATTGCAGGCTGGAATAGCCGGAGCCGAAATCGTCCATCACCACGCTGACGCCAAGCCGGCGCAGGGCATGCAGCTTGGCGCCGACGTCCGCCGTGTTGGCGATGAACAGGCTCTCGGTGATCTCGACCTCCAGCCGCCGCGGGTTCAGCCCGGACCGCTGCAGCGCGGCGGCGACCCGCGCCACGATATCGCCCGACACGAACTCCTGCGGCGAGGCGTTGACCGACACGCCGATGTGCGCCGGCCAGCCCATGGCGACGCGGCACGCCGTGTTCAGCACGAAATCGCCGATTTCGGAGATCAGCCCCATCTCCTCGGCGATGGGGATGAACATCTCGGTCGAGAAATAGCCGCCGAGGCCGTCGGGCAGTCGCACCAGCGCCTCGAGGCTGGCGAGCGTGCCGTCGGCGCGGTGGAGCGGCTGGAAGAACAGCTCCAGCCGCTTGTGGCGCACCGCCTCGTGCAGCTTGAAGCGCATGGCGGTGGAGTGGCGCAGATCCTCGCCCATGCCGTCCTTGAACAGCACCGCCTGGGCGCGCCCGGCTTGCTTGGCCACGTACAGCGCCACCTCCGCCTCGCGCATCAGCTCGGGCAGGGGATGGGTGGCGCTGCGCACGGTGTAGCCGACGCTGGCGCTGACCCCGATCAGCGGCTTGGCGGCGATATCGGAGGCGCGCACCGCCTCGAGGATGGTCTGCGCCTGGTCCCGCGCGGCCTCCTCGCTGACGACGCGGGTGTCGAGGATGGCAAACTCGTCACCGCCGATGCGGGCCACGAGCATGTCCGGCGCGCAGGCGACCAGCCGCCGCGCCACCGCCGCGATCAGCGCGTCCGCGTCCGTGTAGCCGATGCCGTCGTTGACCGCCTTGAAGCAATCGAGGTCGACCATGTAGACGGCGAGCCGCTCCTTCCCGCGCCGGCCTCGGGCGATGGCGGAGGACGCGCGCGCCATGAACTGCACGCGATTGGCGATGCCGGTCAGCATGTCGTAGTTGAGGAGCCGGTCGATGCGCCGGTCGTAGGCGCGCTGCCGGCGCAGCAGGATCGTGCTGGCCACCGTGAAGATCAGCGCCAGGAACGCCAGCCCGCTGGCGAGCAGGATGAAACGGCCGAATTCGACGTGGGACGCCTTGTGCAGCGCGGACGTGTCGATCTGCGTCATGACCACCGCGACTTGGCCGTTGGGCAGTTCGACGGGCTTGTAGACGTTGACGTAGACCGTCCCCCCGCCCTCGCGGGCACCGGGGCGCCTGCCGGCGTGATCGATCTGCGTCTGGACCTCGCCGGTCTCGACGGCGCGCCGTACCAGGGCCTGGCCGGCTCGATCGTCCGGCGACGACAGGTGGCCCGGATGGACGCGGGACACGTTCCCGTCGGCATCGTAGATCCGGTAGCCGTTCAGCCCGCCGACCCGGTCGGCGATCTCCAGGTCGCGCTGCTGCGTGGCCGTGCGCGGCTCGCCGGCGACGAAGCTGGCGACAGCGTTCGGCGCGCCGATGCCGATGGACAGCCACCGCTCGGCCGTCTGCCGGGCATCGGCGACCATCTCGACGTACATCGTATTGGCGCTGACCAGGATCGTCGCGCCATACAACAAGACGATGACCACGAGTGCCGCGATATTGAGCGAGAATGCGCGGTCGATCGCCCCGGATGCTGCCACCTTCGATTGCTCAGCCATTTCCGATCATATCCGTGCAAGCCGCTTCGAGGCTAGGTGGCAAGCCTTGCAATATCCTTTGCGGCTGAGGCGGATCCTCTCAATAGCTCCACCAGAAGCCGGCCTTGGCGCCGAACTCCTGGATGGCATTGCGGCCGAGAACCGTCGCGATGCCGCCAAGCTCGAACTGCATCCGGTCGTTGATGCGGTAGACGACGCTGCCGCCTGCCTTGGTGTAGTGCACATCGCCGCCCAGCTCGAACGTGGAGAATGTCTGCGCCAGAACCATCCAGCGCGGTTTGAGGTGGGCGCCGAGCGTCAGATCGAACACCACCTCGTCCTTGTCGTCGCTCTTGAGGCGCAGGCGGTAGCCGGCCTCGGCATTGGCGAAAACCTGCCGTCCGCTCAAAAGCTTGCCCGCGCCCAGCAGGGCCCGCGCTTCCACGAACGGCCCGTCGGACGGCGCACCCAGGCCGAGGCTGTCGAACCCTCCCGTCGAGGCGACCGCCTCGATGGAGCCCACATAGTTCGCCCCCTCCGCCACGCGCACCCGGGCACCGCCCAGAATATTGCCGTAAGACTTGGTATCGTACCCGTAGACGACGCGTGGGCCCGAGCGACCCTCGACGAAAATCGGGTTGTCGTACGGGTCGCGATAGATTTCGCCGAACCCGTATTCCTGCCGCATCTCGCCCCGCATGACCGCGGTCAGCCAAGGACGGATACCGTATTCCATGGCCGCGTTCAACGTAAACTTGCGATATTCCGGCACCTTGACCAGCTTGCCCTCATCGTCGAAGCCGTGGTCGCCGTAGGTGAAGGTGGACGTGGAGTAGACGCGGGTTTCGCCCTCGGGGAGGGTCCACGCGCCGGCGGCGGCAGGAACCGTCGACATGACCAGCAAGAGCACGACGGCAAAGCGAAGCACTCGCACCCTCCCGTGTTGTATGCCACAAACCAACCCAACCAATGATTGTGGACATACAACAACCTTGCATTGAATGAAAGGCCGTCTTGTGCGCGCGTGCGGAGCCGCTATGTTGCGGCCGTCGCGAGAGTGGCGGAACCGGTAGACGCAGACGACTCAAAATCGTCCGCCGCAAGGCTTGGGGGTTCGAGTCCCCCCTCTCGCACCATTTTTGCGCTCACGGCTGATCGCTTCGCGGCCTCCGCGGGGGCGGCCTGACCGGCCGGCGCACGGTCGTGCGCTGCTGGGGGCAGCGAGAGGTTCCGAGATTTTTGGGGCGGCTTCGGTGGGGCGGCCGTGGGCTGGTTGCTGCGACCGTTGGGTGCTTTCGCGGCGGCGTTGCGTAGTCGCGGCCGGAGCGCGGTCAGGGAGGCTGCGCCCTTGCTGCTGCGGGCATCGTGCTTACGAGCGCTGAATAGGGAAGAGCCGGCGGCCTTGGGGCGCCGGCTCTTTTCGTGGAGGGCTACTGCGCCGGGGTGTCGTCGCTCGGCTGAGGCAGGGTGGCCGGGGCGATCTCGGTCTGCGACGGGGCCTCGGGGGCAGCAGTGGGCGCCGGATCGGCGGGCGCCTCGGCTTGTTCCGGTGCCGGAGCCGTTTCAGCCGGTGCTGTTTCCGCTGGTGCCGTTTCAGCAGGTGCCGTCTCGGCCGGTGCCGTTTCGGCGGGTGCCGTTTCGGCGGGGGCGACGGGTGCGGCTTCGGCTCGCTCGGACGCGGCGGGGGCGGTGCTGTCGGTGCCGATGGGCGCCGGAATCACCGTGCCGTCGGCCGGCGCGACGCGCCACACCGTGTTGCCGGCATCGTCCGCGATCAACAGCGCGCCGGTGCCGTCGATGCCGACGCCCACGGGGCGGCCGCGCGCGGTGTCACCGTCGAGAAAGCCCGTGACCACGTCGACGGCCTGGCCGCTCGGGACGCCGTTCTCGAACGGGATGTACACCACCTTATAGCCGTTGAAGTCCGTGCGGTTCCAGCTGCCGTGCTCGCCGACGAAGGCGCCCGACGCAAATTCCTGCGGCATCGCCGAACCGTTGGTGAAGGTGAGCCCCAGGGGCGCGACGTGGCTCGACAGCGCGTAGTCCGGCGCGATCGCCGAGGCCACCATGTCCGGCCGCGGCGGATGCATCCGGGGGTCGACATTGTCGCCGTAGTAGCTCCACGGCCAGCCGTAGAAGTCACCGTCGCGCACCGACGTCATGTAGTCCGGCACCAGGTTGGGGCCGAGCTCGTCGCGCTCGTTCACCACCGTCCACAGCGTGCCGGTTTCGGGATGGAAGGTGAGCCCGTTGGGGTTGCGAAGGCCCGACGCGTAGACGCGGCTCGCGCCCGTTTCGCGGTCCACCTGCCAGATCGCGGCGCGGCCCTTCTCGGCCTCCAGGCCGTTCTCGGCGATGTTGGAGTTGGAGCCGACCGACACGTAGAGGTACCGCCCGTCGGGACCGAGGGCGAGATCCTTGGTCCAGTGGTGGTTGATCGGCCCGCCCGGCAGCGGGGTCAGCACCTCGGGCTCGGCCGTGATCTCGCTGTCGCCGAGGGTGTAGGGGTAGGCGAGGATCGCGTCCGTTGCGGCGACGTAGAGCGTGCCGTCGGCATAGGCGACGCCGAAGGGCGAGGCGAGGTCGGTGAGGAGCGCGCTCTGTTCATCGACGGTGCCGTCGCGGTCGGTGTCGCGCAGCAGCGTGATGCGGTTGCTCTCGCGCTGCGGGCCGTCGCCGCCACCGTGCGCCATCTTCATGATGAGGCCGCGGATGTAGTCCTTCGGACGCGACACCGGCTCGCCGGCGGGCCCGCGCGATTCCACCACCAGCACATCGCCGTTGGGCAGCGTGTGGACGGTGCGCGGGTTGGCGAGGCCGGTGGCGTAGGCGGTGACGGCGAGGCCGTCGGGCACGGTGGGCGCCTGCCCGTCCTTCCAGCCCACCACCTCGGCGATCTTCATCTGCGGCAGCAGCTCGAGCTGCGGCGCGGGCAGCACGGGATCGGGGCCGATCTGGTCGGCAATGTCGAACGACAGGGCGCTGCCCGCCGACGCGGCGGCGGCAAGGATGCCGAACGCCCCGGCGGCGAAAACGCGGCCGGTGCTGACGGGACGATTACGCATGATGGGACTCCCGTGCCGGTGCGAAACCGACGCTGCGGCCGATTCCGGCGGTGACGAGGATGACGAAGACAGTCGCGGCCGACAGGGCGAGCCCGTAGGGGACGACGCCGGTCCAGCCATCGGTGGCATGGACGAGGCTGTTGATGCCGGCGAGGACGAGGACGAGGAGGTTGCCCAGAAGGTGCAACCAGGCCCGTCCCTGCCGCCGCACCAGCCGGCGCGCGCCGTAGTCGATCACGCCCGCCAGCAGCGCCAGAGCGCCGATCAGGACGCCCGCCAGCAGCAGCCACTCGGAAAAGCGCTGCCACATCAGGTTCGACGTCTGCCAGTAGGCGACGTCGGTCGCGAGGGTGAGGGTGAAACAGACGATCGGGAACGGCGCCAGCATCGCGTGGATGGGGTGCCGGCCGACCGCCGCCGCGGAATAGACATGGGTGGTCGTCATCAAGGGTCTCGCAGTTGCACTCAGGACAAGCGCGCCGGACGGACCGAAAGTTCCACATCGCCGCCGCGACGTGAGCGCGCGCCCTCAGCCCGTGGCGGCCGGATCGGCAGCGGCCGGGGCGGGGAACTGACGCGCCATCATGCGCGGCACGAACGCCCACAGCGTCAGCCCGCGCAGGAGGAGCCACGCGTTGAGCGCGATCCACAGCCCGTGATTGCCCAGGTGCGGCAGGAGCAGCCACTGCGCGGCGACGAAGATCAACGTGGAGGCGAGCATCATGTCGCGCATGGTGCCGGTCCACGTGGCGCCGATGTAGAGCCCGTCCATCACGAAGGCGATCACGCCCGTCACCGCCGACAGCGCCGCCCACACCAGGAAGCGCTCGCTGGCGGCGCGCACCTCGGGCGACGTGGTCATCGCGTGGATGGCGGCGGGGCCGACCAGGAGCCACATGGCGGCCAGCACGCCGGCGACGATGAGCCCGGCCGTCACCGTCAGGCGGATGGTGCGGGCGAAGGCGGCCCGGTCGCGCGCGCCCACCGCGCGGCCGCCGATCTGCTCGGCCGCGGTGGCGAGCCCGTCGAGCACGTGGGCGGTGAGGAGGAAGAGGTTCATCAGCACGGCGTTGGCCGCCAGCGCCACGTCGCCGAGCCGCGCGCTCATGGCCATGAACAGCGAGAACGTGCCCATCAGGAGGAGCGAGCGGATCAGCACGTCGCGGTTGACGGCCATCGTCCGCCGCAAGCCGGCGCGCTCGAAGATGGCCGCCAGGGGCGGACGCGGCGCCGCCTTGAGGCTGCGTGCCACCAGTCCGGCGCAGGCGAGGAAGGTGACCGCCTCCGCCACCACCGAGGCCATCGCCACGCCGAGGACGCCGAAATCGAACACCAGCACCAGGACCAGCGAGCCGGCGATGTTGACGAGGCTGAGCAGGATCTGCAGCGCGAGCCCCGTGCGCGCCCGCGCCAGGCCGAGCAGCCAGCCCAGGATGGCGTAGTTGGCCAGCATGAACGGGCTCGCCCACACCCGCACGCTCCAATAGGTGTCCGTCGCCTCCGCCACGGCCGCGCTGGGGTGCATGGCGAGGAGGAAGAGATGGAAGATCGGCCGCTGCAGCGCCACGATGACGAGCCCGAGCGCCGCCGCCAGCGCCAGCGAGCGCCACAGGGCGGTCGCCTCGCCCTCGCGGTCCTCCGCGCCCATTGCCTGGGCGACGAGGCCGGTGGTTCCCATGCGCAGGAAGTTGAGCGAGCCGCCGATGAAGTCGAACAGCAGCGCGCCGAGCGCGACGCCGCCGATCAGCGCCGCCGAGCCGAGCTGGCCGATGACGGCCATGTCGGTGATGCCGATCAGCGGCGTCGTGGCGTGCGCGATGGTCATCGGCACGGCGATGGCGAGCACCATGCGCAGCGTGACGGCGACGCGCGCCGGCGCGGCGCGGCGGACGGAAGTGGCGTCCATGAAACAATTCCATTGCGGCGGGACGCCACCGACTACGCCCAACGCGGCGTCGCGTCCACTTGCGCGCCGGCGGACGGCGTTCAAATCTCGTGATCTTGCGGAGGAGCCGTGCTGCCCGTCGTCCACAACCCGAACTATCAGGCGATCTTCCCGCCCGGCCACCGCTTCCCGATGGGCAAGTTCGGCGCGGTGGCGCGGGTGCTGGCCGAGCTCGGCTTCGCGCCGTTCCACACGCCCGCCCCGGCGCCGGCCTCGTGGATCGCGCTGGTCCACGAGCGGGCCTACGTGGACCAGGTGCTGTCGGCGGACGTGCCGGCGCGGATCGCCCGCGAGATCGGTTTTCCGATGACGCCCTCGGTGGCGCTGCGTGCCCGCACGGCCTGCGCCGGCACGACGCTGGCGGCCCGCCTGGCGCTGGAGCACGGCATCGCCTGCAACACGGCCGGGGGCAGCCACCATGCGCGGGCCGAGCAGGGGGCGGGGTTCTGCGTCTTCAACGACGTGGCGGTGGCGATCCGCGTGCTGCAGGCGGACGGCGCGATCGCCCGCGCCCTCGTCATCGATTGCGACGTGCACCAGGGCGACGGCACGGCCCATATCTTTGCCGGCGATCCGAGCGT
The DNA here is from genome assembly GCA_030431335.1 of Alphaproteobacteria bacterium. Lineage (GTDB taxonomy): Bacteria > Pseudomonadota > Alphaproteobacteria > Rhizobiales > Amorphaceae > Acuticoccus. The sequence continues at coordinate 45,788 of JAUIJH010000009.1, read as the reverse complement.
CGCCACCGTCTCCATTCACGCCGAGCGCAACTATCCCGTGCGCAAGGCGACCTCGACGCTGGACCGGGCGTTGCCGGACGGGATGGAGGACGCGGCCTATCTGGCGGTGCTGGATGAGACGCTGGAGCGGGCGCTGGCGCTGCCGGCCGACATCGTCTTCTACAACGCCGGCGTCGACCCGCACCGCGACGACCGCCTCGGCCGCCTCGCCCTCACCGACGCGGGCCTTGCCGCGCGCGACGCCCGCGTCATCGCGGCCGTGCGGCGCGCGGGCTTGCCGCTGGTCGGCGTCCTGGGCGGCGGCTACATGGACGACGTGGAGGCGCTCGCCCGCCGCCACGCGCAGCTCCACCTCGCCGCCCGCGCCGCCCTCGCCTGAGCCCGGCGGCGACGGCGCGTCAGTGCTGGGCGTCGACCCGCTGCTTGCGCACGATCTCGCGGATGTGGCGGATATCGGTGCCGCAGCAGCCGCCGACCACCGCGAGCCGCGGCAGGGCCACGTCGAGGTCGGCATAGTTCGCGCCGAGGGCGGCCGGATCGCCCTCGTCGAGCACGTCCATGGCGTCGAGATCGGCATGCGACAGGCGCGACGCGTTGGCCCTGACGCCGCGCACGCGCTTGGCCGTCACCCCGTCCAGCGCGAACAGGAAATGCTCCGGGTGGGCACAGTTGATCATGAAATAGGCTGCGTAGGCGCGCGTGGCCTCGTCCGTGTCGGCGATCGCCTCGCCGAGCGTCTCGCCGGTCGCCAGGCGCCCGTCGGTCTCCACGGTGAAGGAGATCACCACCGGCACGTCGAGCCCCTGCGCGGCACGCACGACGCCGATCGCCTCGGCGGTGTAGTTCATGGTGAGGGCGGTGACCATGTCGGGCGCGCCGAATGCCGCGATCTGCAGCGCGTGGTAGGCTTCGGCCTCCTCCACGCTCATGGCGGTGGTGGGGACGTAGCCGTCGCCGCGCGGGCCGATCTGGCCGGAGACCAGCGTCGGGATGTCGCGGTAGTCGTCGGCGATGGCCCGGCAGAAGGCGATGGCCTCCGCGTTGACCCGCCGCAGCTCGCCGAGATCGTAGCCCACCTCGCGGCCCCAATCGGGGTTGGCGCGCCAGGTCGGCGCCTCGAAAACGAAGCCCATGCCGTGCTCGCGGGCAACGTCGGCGTGCTCGCGATAATAGCGATCGAGGCGGCGGCGGCCGGCGGCGCTGTCGAGGAGCGGAAAGGCAGCGAAGGCCGGCAAATCCTCGGCGTCGTGGAACACCAGTGTGGTCTCGAGGCCGCTGTCGGTCAGATAGCGGACGCCATCTCGCAGGGGAACATTCATATTATTTTCTCGCTGACGCAAAAACCGTTTCTCGCCGATGGGCGGGCCGCACCGGGCTGATGTGACCTATTGGCCGGAGCGGGCGCTCACCAGGGCCGATCGGCCTTCGGGGCGGCCGAAACGCCCAGAAGGTGACGCGCGTCACGGGTCGGCGAGATGGCTTGATGACAAACAAATGTCATCGCCCCCCTTTGACAATTCAGCGCGACTTGTTAGATGAAGGCCTCGCCGCAAAGGCGCTGTCGCGGGGTGGAGCAGCCCGGTAGCTCGTCAGGCTCATAACCTGAAGGTCGCAGGTTCAAATCCTGCCCCCGCAACCAAAACAGCCTTTGTTCGCCGGCGGTTCATTTCCCCTCTGTCGTCCGCTAAACAATGCTTCCAGGGTCGATGGTCGGCCTGGAGAGGCCGTTGTCCCAGATGCTTGGCTCGGAGCCGTTGACGGCGGACGCCTTCGCTCCCTTCGGCGATGTGATCGAGGAGCGGGGCGAGCCGTCCTGGCTGATCAATGATGGCCGCTGCGGCCGCTTTCACGATCGCGCGCGCGTCGACGTCGCGGACGGGCGCACCGGCATCAGCCTGTTTGCATCGGCGCTGGCGAGCCTCCCCTATCGCCTCGTCATGATGGAACGGCATCCGCTTGGATCGCAGGCGTTCCTGCCCATCGGCGATGCGCGCACGCTGATCGCGGTGGCGCCGGACACGGGCGGCGAGCCGGGGCCGCCGCGCGCGTTCATCGCGGCGCCGGGCGTCGGATTCAACATCCATCGCAACGTGTGGCATGGCGTGCTCGCGCCGCTGTCGGGCGGCGGGCGCTATTTCGTGGTCGACTATGTCGGCGAGCGCGCCAACCTCGAAACGCATAGCTTCGCCGAACCCCTGCTTATCGGCTGACCGGCGCGGCGCATCGCACGCGCGCCTCGAAGTCCGAGGCGATCTGGCGCAGCACCGCCTCCGCCCCCGGCCGCCCCACGAAGCAGAGGCTGGAGGGCCGGCCATCCGCGCACCATCCGCCGGGCACCGCGATGGCGCCGAGGCCGAGCGGGTTGGCGAAATAGGTGTAGGTGCCCATCGCCGTGTTGCGGGCCATCGGCTCGGCCTGCATCTCGCGCACGGTGAAGAGGCGCGGCACGGTGGGCACCACCAGCGCCGCGAAGGGCGCGAGCGCGCGCGCCGCCTCGAGCTTCAGCGCGGCGAGCCGGTACAGCGCCTCGAATGCGTCGCGGGCCGAATAGGCGCGCCCCGCCTCGATGGCGCGGCGCACCGGCGCCACCACCGCCTCGGGCCGCGCGGCGATGAAGTCGCCATAATCGACGAGCCGCTCGGCCACCAGCGCGCTCTCGAACACCAGCCGCCCCGCCTCGCGGAACGGAGCGAAATCGATCTCCCGCAGCGTGAAGCCGGCCGCCTCCAGGCGCGCGATATTGGCGCCATAGGCCGCCCGCGCCGCGTCGTCGCCGAAGAATTCCAGATCGGCCGGGGCGAGGGTGGCGAGCGCCGCGCCCGGCGGCAGCGGCTCCGCCTCCTCGGGCCCGGTGTAGGCGTAGGGGTCGAGGGGGTCCGGTCCCTTGATCGCCGCGAAAACACGGAAGGCGTCCGCCACGGTGGGGGCGAAGACGGGGATCACGTCGAAGGTACGGTTGCAGTAGACCATGCCGCGTCCCGACACGAGGCCGGGCGTCGGCTTGAGCCCGACGATGCCGTTGGCGGCCGCCGGCACCCGCCCCGAGCCGCCCGTGTCGCTGCCGAGCGCGAAGTCCACCAGCCCGCGCGCCACCGCCACCGCCGAGCCGGAGCTCGAGCCGCCGGGGATCAGGTCGGGGTCGATGGCGTTGCGGCACAAGGGCTCCCAGGCGCGCGTGCCGTTCAGCCCGGTGGCGAACTGGTCCATCGTGTTCTTGCCGATGAGGATGGCGCCGGCCGCGACGGCCTTGTCCACCGCCGGGGCGCTCGCCGCCGCGACGCGGCCGTAGCCCGGACAGTTGCTGGTGGAGGCCATGCCGGCGACGTCGATGTTGTCCTTGACCGCGAAGGTGAGGCCCGCGAGCGGCAGCGTTTCGCCCACCGCGCATCGCTCCGCCACCCGCCGCGCCGCTCGCTCCACGTCGGCGCGTTCGCACAGGCTGACGAAGATGCCCTCGCCCGCTGCCGCCATGGCCGCGTCGTGGGCCGCCAGCGCTGCGGCGACGATGTCCGGCGCGCTCACGATTTCTGCCGCTCGAAGGCTTTGATGCTCTCCGCCCGGATGATCTCCAGGCACTTCGAGCGCAGCGCCACGAACCCGGCATCGGCCATGATCTCGGGCGTGCGGGGCCGGGGGAAGGGGACCGCCACCTCGGCGATGATCTCGCCGGGCCCGGCGCTCATGACAATCACGCGGTCGGCGAGGTAGATGGCCTCGTCCACGTCGTGCGTGACGAAGAGGACGGTGGTCTTGAACTCGAGCCAGATGTCGAGAAGGTTCTCCTGCATGATGACGCGCGTCTGGGAATCGAGCGCGCCGAATGGCTCGTCCATCAACAGGACGCTCGGATAGTTGGCGAGCGCCCGCGCGATGCCGACGCGCTGCTGCATCCCGCCCGACAGCTCGCGCGGATAGCTGTCCGCGTATTTGGCGAGGCCGATCATCTCCAGGAAGTTGCGCGCCACCGACAACGGCGGCTCGCCGCCACGGCCTGTCTGGCGCGGGCCGAAGGCGATGTTCTGGAGGATCGTTTTCCAGGGAAACAGCGAATATTGCTGGAACACCATGCCGCGATCGGGGTTGGGGCCGGTGACGCGCTCGCCGTCGACCCGCACCTCGCCCTTGGCGGGGTGGATGAACCCCGCCACCGCGTTGAGCAGCGTCGACTTGCCGGAGCCCGACGGGCCGAGCAGGCAGACGAACTCGCCCGGCTTGATATTGGCCGAGGCGCCGCGCACCGCCTCGATCTCGCCGCCGCGCCCGGCGAAGACGATGGACACGCCGTCGATCTCGACGTGTCCCCGGTCGACGGAGCCGCGCATGGCGTGGCGGGGGTAGGGGGCGGATTTCGCGTTCATCGGACCGGCCGGCGGGGCGGAGGGGGCGCTACTCGCCCACCACCTTTTCGAGATAGCCGGGCTTGAGGAAGTCGGCGAACTCCTCGCGCGACAGCACCTTGGGCAGCCGCTTCTGCGAGGCCAGGAACTCGGCCGTCGCCACCAGCGTGTCGGCGAACTGGCCGATATCGCCCGTGGTGCCGAGATATTGCGCGGTGAGCTGCTTGTCGCAGGGGACCATCTCGGTGCCGTTCATCATGCGGGTCGCGTCGGCGAGGTCGAGCTCCAGCTCGTCGGCGATGATCTGCGCCGTCTCGGCCGGGTTGCCGAGCCAATAGTCGATGCCTTCGCACTCGGCCGCGAGGAATTTCTCCACGTAGTCGGGATATTTCTCGGCGAACTCGTTCATCACCACGCCCACGTCCCAGGTGGGGTAGCCGCGCGAGGCCATGATGCCGGAGGTCATGAAGATGTGGCCGCCGTTCTTCACCGCCTTGTCGAGGTTGGGCTCCCAGAACCAGGCCGCGTCGATGTCGCCGCGCACCCAGGCGACGGCGATGTCGTTGGGCCGCAGGTCGAGGATTTCCATCGAGGCCGGGTCGACGCCCTCGTCCGTCAGCGCCTGCAGGAGGAGGTAGTGGGTGGTGGAGCCGAACGGCGCGGCGAGCTTCTTGCCGGCCAGGTCCTTGAACGACTTGATGCCGGCGTCGGAGCGCACGACCATCGCCTCGACATAGTCGAGCATGTTGAGCACCATGATGCCCTTGATCGGCAGGCCGCGCGTGACGCCGATGGCGGTGGGCGGATTGCCAAGGCCGCCGAAATCCACCTGGTCGGCCGCGATGGCGCGCAGCATGTCGCCGCCGCCGCCCACCTTGATGTACTCGATCTCCACGTCCGGCATGTGCTTCTGCATCAGGCCGAGATGCTTGGTCACGAGCTGCGCGTTGACGAGGTTGAGGTAGCCGACGGTCACTTTCTCGGGCGCTTCCTGGGCGCCGGCGGGAGCGAAGGAGAGGGCCGTGGCGAAGATCGCCGATGCGGCCGCAAGAAGTGTGTTCTTCATGGGTCGTCCTTTCGGTTGCTGGCGGGGGTGGGCGTCGGGAGCCGTCATCGTGTCCACGGCATCAGGAGGCGGCCGAGGCCGCGCATGGCGAGGTCGAGCGCCATGCCGGTGAGGCCGAGCACGATCAGCCCCATGATGACGACGTCGGAGAGGAGGAACTTGGCCGCGTCCCAGATCATCCAGCCGATACCGGCGGTGGCGGCGACGATTTCGGCGGCGACGAGCACGGTGTAGGTGAAGCCGAGCGAGATGCGCATGCCGGCCAGGATGGTGGGTCCGGCGGCGGGCAGGTACACCTCCCACAGCACCGTGCGCCAGCTCGCGCCCAGCACCTTGGCGGCGCGCACATAGACCGGGTCGATGCTCTTCACGGCCTGGATCGTGGTGATGACGATGCCCGGCAGCGCGGCGAGGAAGAGCAGCGCGAATTTCGATTCCTCGCCGATGCCGAGCCACATCACGAGCAGCGTATAGAGTCCCAGCGGCGGCAGCGGCCGGTAGAACTCCACCAGCGGGCTGAAGAAGGCGTGCGCGTCGAGCGAGGCGCCCATGGCGATGCCGAGCGGAATGCCCACCACCACGGCGAAGCCGAACGCCACCAGGATGCGGTAGAGGCTGGTGCCGACGTGCTCCAGCAGCGTCGAGCCCTGGTAGCCCTCGGTCGCCACCTCGACGAACGCCTTGCCCACCGCCACCGGCCCCGGCAGGAACAGGTCGTTGGCGATGCCCGTCTCGGTGACGAAGATCCAGCCGCCGATGAGCAGCGCCACCGACAGCGTGGACAGCACCAGCGCCCGCGATCGGGGTGAAAGCTGGCTCACTCGCGCACCTTGAGGATGTCCATGATGGCGAGCGCGTAGATCCGCGCCGCCGTGACCGACTTGGCGATCGAGATCCACTCGTTGTCCGGCGCCCAGCCGTCCTCGCCGGGCCCGAAGGTGACCGCGTTGATGCCCGCCTCGCGCAGGCGGATGGTGTCGTTGAAGGCGTTCTTGCGGTTGGGCTGCGGCGTGCCGCCGACGAGGCGGCCATAGGCGCGGGCGAGCGAGAGGCAGGGCTCCTCGTCCGTCGGCACCGGCGGTGTCGCCTCCACGAACAGCGAGCCCGGTACCTGGCGCACCGTGGCGCCGAGCCGGTTGTCGCCGGCGAAGCTGGCGCGCGCCACCGCCTCGATGTCGGCGACGATGCCGTCCAGCGTCATGCCCGGCACGATGCCGACCACGGCGAGGGTGATGACGCACTCGTCCGGCGAGAACTGCATCTCGCCCTCCAGCCCGCCGCGGATGCGCACCACCGTCACGCACGGCGGGGTGTGGCCGGGGAAGGGGTCGGCCTCGTGGGTGAAGGCCATCGTCTTGAGCGCCGCCAGAAGGGGCGCCGCCTCCACGATGGGGTTGATGGCGACGTCCGGCCGCCAGATGTGGCTTTTCTCGCCGCTGACCGCGATCTCGATCAGGCAATGGCCCGAGTTGGCGACGGACAGGTTCATGCCCCAGGGCGCGGCACCGTTCGCGGCGCTGTCCGCCGATGCGTCCACCGGGCCGCCCCAGGCGGTGGGCTCGGCGGTGATGGAATAGTCCGCGCGGAGGCCGAGCTCCTGCGTGAGGTAGATCGAGCCGTGGGTGCCGTCGCGCTCCTCGTCGACGCAGAAGCAGTAGATGAGATCCCCCTCGAAGCGCACGCCGGCCGCGTTCAGCGCCTGGGCTGCGAGCAAGCACGAGGCCATGTTGCCGCGCGTGTCGGACGTGCCGCGGGCGTAGAGGCGGTCGCCCTCGCGGGTGGCGCGGTAGGGGTCGAAGCCGGTCTTGTCCCACTTGTGCGGCTCGACGACGGGGTAGGTGTCGAGGTGGTCGTTGATGATGAGGGACGGCCCCTCGCCGCAGCCCTTCAGAGTGCCGATGACGTTGGGCCGGTGCGGCACGGCGGCCGGCGTCTCCACGCACATGCCGAGCGCCTCGAGCTTGCCGGCCACGAGCATGGCGATGGCCTCCTCCTCGCCGCCCGGCAGGTCCGGATCGAGCGGGTTGCCGGCGCGCGGCTGGCCCGTGGCGATGAGCTCCGTGGCCAGCCGCAGCCAGCGATCCTCGGTGATGAAGGCGAGCACCTTGCTTTCGAGGCTTTCGAGGTCGGAGCTTTCGATGCCGGACGGGTCGGGGTTCGGGGCCATGGAGTCTCGCTCAAATTCGACGAAATCGAAGCTAGCCCCGCCCTGCGTTGCAATCTGCTGCTATTTTTGCGCCTGTCCGGCACGCAAAATGCAACACTCAGGCCATGCGCAACCTCACCATCTATCGCTTCATCGATGCGGTGGCCCGGGCCGGTTCCATCCGCAAGGCGGCGGAAATCCTGGCGATCACGCCCTCGTCGCTGAACCGGCGCATCATGGCCCTGGAGGACGAGCTCGGCACGCCGATCTTCGAGCGCACCGGGCGCGGCGTGCGCCTCAACACGGCCGGCGAGCAGGTGGTGCACGTCTTCCGCCGCCACCTCGCGGAGGCGGAGGGCATCAAGACCTTCATCGCCGATATCCAGGGTTTGCGCCGTGGCACGGTCTCGGTGGTGTGCAGCCCGGCGCTCCTGCCAAACTTCCTGCCGCGCGAGATCGGCGCCTATCACGACCTCCACCCGGGGGTGCGCTTCTCGGTGCACGTGGCGGACGGCGAGGCGGCCGAGCGGGCGCTGCTCACCGAGGCGGCGGACCTCGCGCTGGTGTTCTCGCCGATGTCGCTCAACGATTTCCAGACCATGATCACGGTGCGCCAGCCCATCCAGGTGCTGATGGTGGCCGACCACCCGCTGGCCGCGCTGGAGCGGCTGCGGCTGACCGATTGCCTCGACTATCCGCTCGCCCTGCCGGCCCACCCCTATGCCGTGCGCGACGTTTTGGAGACCCTCGCCAACCGCCTGCACGTGCGGCTCGACCCGGTGGTGGAGAGCGAGAGCTACATTTTCCTGCGCAACTACGTGGCGGCCACCCGCGCGCTGGGCTTCGAGATCCAGATCGGCCTGCAGGCGATCGAGACGGTGGGGCTGGTCAGCCGTCAGCTCGATCTCGGCGCGGTCAACGAGGGGCTGCTGCACCTGGCGCAGCTGAGGGGGCGCACGCTGCCGGTCAGCGTCGCCAAGTTCGCCGACCAGCTCGCCGCGACGCTGGCGCGCGCCGAGCTGGCAGGCGCCGCCGAGCTGCCGGAGGGCAGCTGAGCCGGGCCGTGCGCCGCGACGCGAGGCTCGCGCGCCGCCCGCGATTGCGGCATGATCGGGCCGGATTGGGGCGGCATTCGCCGGCTCGCCAGCAGGAGCACGCAATGAGCCGCGCCGAGATCGCAAAACGCATTGCCCAGGGCACCGGCGAGGAGCCGGCCGACCTCGTGCTCAAGGGCGGCCGCGTCTTCGACCTCGTCACCGGCGCGATGATCGACGGCGACGTCGCCATCTGCGGCGACACCATCGTCGGCACCGGCGAAACCTACGCCGGCCGCCGCGAAATCGACGTCACCGGGCTCATCCTGGTGCCGGGCTTCATCGACACGCACCTGCACATCGAATCCTCGCTGGTCACGCCGTTCGAGTTCGACCGCTGCGTCACCCCGCGCGGCATCACCACCGCCATCTGCGATCCGCACGAGATCGCCAACGTCATCGGCACCGAGGGCATCCGCTACTTCCAGGACGCTTCGCGGCACCTGGTGATGGACCTCAGGGTGGAGCTGTCCTCCTGCGTGCCGTCGAGCCCGATGGAGACGAGCGGCGCCATCGTCGAGGCCGCCGCGCTGGAGCCGCTGATGGGCCACCCGAGCGGCATCGGGCTCGGCGAGTTCATGAACTATCCGGGCGTCGTCGGCCGCGATGCCGGCTGCCTCGACAAGCTGGCCCTGTTCGAGGGCGGCCACATCGACGGCCATGCGCCGCTCCTGTCGGGCCGCGCGCTCAATGGCTACGTCGCCGCCGGCATCACCACCGAGCACGAGGCGACCACGGCCGCCGAAGCGCGCGAGAAGCTCACCAAGGGCATGCGCGTGCTGATCCGCGAGGGCTCCGTCTCCAAGGATCTCGATGCGCTGGCCGAGATCCTGACCGAGCGCACCTCGCCCTACGTCTGCCTGTGCACCGACGACCGCAACCCGCTCGACATCGACGAGGCCGGCCACCTCGACCACATGATCCGCGCCCTGATCGGCCACGGCGTGCCGCCGCTGGCAGCCTACCGCGCCGCCTCGCTGTCCGGCGCGGAGGCGTTCGGGCTCAAGGATCGCGGGCTGATCGCGCCGGGCAAGCGGGCCGACATCGTGGCGCTGGCGAGCCTGGAGGAGTGCCGGGCGCAGCTCGTCGTCGACGGCGGGACCGTGGTCGACGAGGCGGCGTTCGCGCGGCGCGGGAGCCTGCTCGCGCCCGGCCGCCACTCGGTCAAGCCGCCGGCCATCGACGCGAACACCTTCCGCATCGCCGCCAACCGGGAGGAAACCCCGGTCATCGGCATCCAGCCCGGCCGCATCATCACCGACTTCCTGGAAGAGCGCATCCCCATCGTCGACGGCGAGAAGGCCGCCGACCCGGCGCGCGACCTGGTGCGCATCACGGTGATCGAGCGGCACGGCAAGAACGGCAACGTGGCCTCCGGCTTCGTGCGCGGCTTCGGCCTCAAGCGCGGCGCCATCGCCTCCACCGTGTGCCACGACCATCACAACATCGTGGTGGTGGGCGTCGAGGCCGAGGAGATGGCGTTCGCCGCGCGGCGCCTCGCCGAGATCGAGGGCGGCTTCGTCGTCGTGGCCGACGGCGCCATCCTGGCCGAGCTCGCCCTGCCGGTCGCCGGCCTCATGAGCCTGGAGCCGTTCGAGGCCGTGACCCACGAGCTGATCCACCTGCGCGATGCGGCCAAGAGCCTCGGAGTGACGCTGGAGGAGCCGTTCCTGCAGCTCTCCTTCCTGGCGCTGCCGGTCATCCCGCGCCTCAAGATCACCGATCGCGGCCTCGTCGACGTGGACCGCTTCGAAATCATTGGCGCCTCCGGCTGACGGACGCCCTTTTTGTAAGGTGCCGCCCCCGTTCCTATATTGAAGCGACGGGGCCGCCTGGGAGTGCCGCATGACCGCCCCGTCCACCCCATTCTCGCGGAGCTAGCCGGTTGAGTATCGAAGCTGGGGACGACCTCGTCCTGCCGTTTTCCGTCGAGGCGCTGGATGTGCGCGGCCGCGTGGCCCGCATGGGCGCCGCGCTCGACGATATCCTGCGCAAGCACGACTACCCGAAGGCCGTTTCCCGGCTGCTCGGGGAGGCGGTGCTGCTCAACGTCCTGTTCGCCACCGCCCTCAAGCTGGAGGGCCGGGTCATCCTGCAGCTCCAGTCCGACGGGCCGGTCTCGCTGCTCGTCACCGATTTCACGACGCCCGACGGCCTGCGCGGCTATGCCCGCTTCGACGAGGATGCGGTCGCCGCCTTGCCCGAAGCGCCCACCCTCAAGGAGATCGCCGGCACCGGCACGATGGCCCTCACCATCGATCCGACGATGACGTCGCGGCGCTATCAGGGCGTGGTGGAGCTGGACGCCGACACGCTGGAAGAGGTGGCGCACGCCTATTTCATGCGCTCCGAGCAGATCCCGACGCTGATCCGCCTCGCCGTCGCCGAGACGCTGGAGCGGCGGCCGGGCGAGGAGCCGCGCCGGGTCTGGCGCGGTGGCGGCGTCACCGTGCAGTTCCTGCCCGAGGCGTCCGACCGCATCGTGATCCGCGACATCGACCCCGGCGACGCGCCGGAGGGTGCCGCCCGCGACGAGCGGGCCGAGGACGACGCATGGGTCGAGGCCGCCGCCCGCGCCAAAAGCGCGCAGGACCACGAGCTGGTCGACCCCGGCATCAGCGCCGAGCGGCTGTTGTTACGGCTTTTTAACGAGCGTGACGTGCGGGTGTTCGATGCATTCACGTTGAGTGCAGACTGCCACTGTTCAACTCATCGCATCAAGACGATGCTGGGGCAGTTCGCCGACGACGACCGGGCATCGATGGTCGAGGACGGGGTGATCAAGGTCACATGCGAGTTCTGCAACACGCACTACCGATTCGATCCGGACACGCTGGAGCCGGTCGGAGAGACCCACTGAGGCGCTCTCCGTGAAGGGCGCGCGCGTCCTCGGCCAGGCCGTGCTGCCGGGCGTGGTGCTCGTGCTCGCGTTCCTGATCACGGTTTCGCTGGTTTCCGGTCCGGGCCGCTTCGGCGACCGGAGCGCGCCGCGTGTGGAGACGGTCTATTCGGTGACGGCGGCCGACATCGCGCTGGGCGACAACCGCGCCACCTTGCGCGCGTTCGGCGAGGTGGTCGCGGCCGAGTCGGCCGAGCTGCGCGTCGCCTCCCCCGGCGAGGTGATCGCCGTCAGCGACAACCTGGAGGTCGGCCAGCGCGTGACCCAGGGCGAGGCGCTCGTCACCATCGACCCGTTCGAGTACGAGGGCGCCTTGCGCGACGCCAAGGCGCAGCTCGCCGAAGCGCGCGCCCGCGAGGCGGAGGCCGCCGCCCGCATCGCGATGGAGGAGAGCGCCCTCACCCAGCTCGAGGAGCAGCTCTCCTACGCGAGCCGCGACCTGGAACGCGCCAAGCAGCTGTCCACCTCCGGCACCATCACCGACAAGGCGGTCGACGACCGGCGCCTGCTCGTCAGCCAGCGTCAGCAGGCCTTCGACCAGGGGCGCTACACGCTGGAGGTCGAAAAGGCCCGGCGCGACCAGCAGGCGGCCACCGTCTCCCGGCTCGAATGGCTGGTGCAAAAATCCGAACGCGCGCTGCAGGACACGGTGCTGCGCGCCCCCTTCGACGGCATCGTGCGGTCTGAAGCGGCCGCCGTCGGCCGGCTCCTCGCCGCCAACGACATCGCCGTTTCGCTGATCGGCGCGGATGAGCTGGACGTGCGCTTCGTCCTGTCGGACCAGATCTACGGGCGCCTGCGCTTCAACGAGGCGCTGTTCGGCGCGCCCGTGGAGGTGACCTGGCGCATCGGCGATATCCCGATCACCTATCAGGCCACCGTCACCCGCGCCGGCGCCGACATCGAGAGCGCGCGCGGCGGCGTCGACGTGTTCGCCCGGCTCGACCTCAAGGACATGCCCGCCCCGCGTCCGGGCGCTTTCGTGGAGGTGCACCTGCCGGGCATCACGCACCACAGATCGGCCCGCGTGCCCACGGCCGCGCTGTACGACGACGCGGTGTTCATCATCGGCGCCGACGAGCGGCTGGTGTCGGTGCCGGTCAACGTGCTCGCGCTCGACGACGGCGAGGCCATCGTGGAAGGCGACCTGGAAACCGGCGATACCGTGGTCACCACGCGCCTCGCCGAGGCCGGCAACGGCATCAAGGTCCGCCGCGTCGACCCGTCGGCGCAACGCCCCGCGCCGCTCGAGGACGCGACCGCCGATCTCGCCGCCGCCAAGGACGCCGCGGCGTCCGAAAGCGCCGACCCCGAACCGGCCGGCCGCGCCCGGCGCCGGCGCGGCGACGGTCCGCCCGCGCAGGAGCCCTCCTGATGCGGCCCCGGCGTGCGGATGGGCGCCGATGAGGGGCCTCATCTCGCTGTTCACGCGCCATCCCAACGCCGCCAACCTGCTGATGGTGCTGATGTTGGTGCTGGGTGCGTTCTCGCTCGCCAACCTCACCACGCGCTTCTGGCCCCCCGCCGACGTGCAGGAGGTGGAGGTGGTGATCAACTGGCCCGGCGCCAGCGCGGAAGACGTCACCAGCAACATCCTCGACGCGGTGGAGCCGGCGGTGCGCTTCCTGTCGGATGTGGAATCGATCCGCTCCGTCGCGCGCGAGGGCCAGGCGTTCGTCTCCATCGAGTTCTCGCCCGGCACCGACATGCAGAAGGCGCTCGGCGAGGTGGAGCAGGCCGTGGCCGGGCTCAGCACGCTGCCGGAAGATTCCGAGACGCCGAACGTGCGCACCGACGCGATCCGCGACCCCGTCGCCAAGATCGGCATCGCGGGCCCCTTCCCTGAGGCGGCGCTGCAGGTGTTCGCCCGCCGCATCCGCGACGATCTGCTCGACCGCGGGCTCGACCGCATCTCCATGGGCGGCATGCGCGAGCGCGAGATCCTGGTCGACGCGCGCGAGCACGACCTGCTGCGCCACAATCTCTCGGTCAGCGACGTGGCCGACGCCATCCGCCGCAACACGCTCGACCGCCCCTCCGGCGTGCTCGACGGCGACGTCGACCGCCAGATCCGCGTCCTGGCGGGGGACGAGACGCCGCGCGCCATCGCCGCCATCACCATCAAGTCGCTGCCCTCCGGGGAGGCGCTGAGTGTCGGCGACGTCGCCACCGTGCACGAAGGCTTCGCCCGCAACGCCGTATCGGGCCTGCGCGACGGCAACCCCGCCATCGAGCTGAGCGTGGAGCGCGCCCAGCACGACGACGCGCTGGAATCGGACCGCCTGGTGCGCGAATACCTCGCCGAGGTGGGGCCGACGCTGCCCAAGAGCCTCAAGGTGCAGCTCTACGACGTCAGCACCGAGCACCTGATGGATCGCATCTCGATCCTCATCCGCAACGGCTGGCAGGGCCTCGCCGTGGTGCTGGTGGTGCTGTTCATCTTCCTGCGCGCGCGCATCGCCTTCTGGGTGGCGGCGGGCATTCCGGTGGCCTTCGCCGGCACGCTGGCCGTGATGCTGGCCACCGGGCAGACGATCAACATGATCTCGCTGTTCGCGCTGATCATGATGCTGGGCGTCATCGTCGACGATGCCATCGTGGTGGGCGAGCACACCGACACGCTGCTCGGACGCGGCGTGCCGCCCGAGGAGGCGGCCGAGCGCGGCGCGCTGGAAATGCTGGTGCCGGTGCTCGCCTCGTCGGTCACCACCATCGCCGCCTTCGCGCCGATCTTCATGATGCGCGACGTCATCGGCCAGATGATGACGGCGATGCCGCTGGTGGGCATCTCCATCATCCTCGCCTCGCTGGTGGAGTGCTTCCTGGTGCTGCCGGGCCATCTCGCCCACGCCGAAAGGGGCGGGCCCGGGCTCGCGATCGGCCGGTTCCTGCGCCTCACCATCATCGCCGGCATCGGCGCGGCGCTGATCGGCGGGGCCATCCGCGGCGCGATCTACCTGGCGCGCGAGGCCGATCCCGAGGCGCTGCGCGTTCTGTTCGACATTCCGCCGGTGCCGTTGGGCATCTTCGCCATCCTCATCGGCCTGGCGCTCGGCTCCTTCATCGAAACCCGCCTCGCGCGCCGGGCAGGACGCGGCGGCCCCTCGCTCCTGGAGCGCCTGCGCGGCGGCTTCGACCGCGGCTTCAACGCCTTTCGCGATGGCCCGTTCAGCCGCCTGGTGCGCGCCTCCTACGCCTTCCGCTACACCACGCTGGCGCTCGCCGTCGGCGCGATCATGGTGGTGATCTACGGGCTCTATATTGGCGGCGGCCACGTGCGCTTCGTGTTCTTCCCCTCGCCGGAGGCGGAGTTCGTGGAGGCGCGCATCGAGTTCCACGCCGGCACGCCGCGCCAGAAGGCCATCGAGGGCGTGGAGGCGGTGGAGCGGGCGCTGCGCTCCGTGGAGGCGACGCTGCCGCCCAAGGGCGAGGCGCTGGTGGTGGACGCCTACGCGCTGATCGGCCGGGCCGGGCGCGACCGGGGCGACAACCTCGCCACCTTGCGCGTGCAGCTCACCGCCTCCGAGGAGCGCACCGTCCGCACGCCCGACCTCGTGCGCGCGTGGCGGGCGGCGCTGCCCGACGTGGCCGGCGTGCGGGCCGTGTCGGTGGCGGAGCGGCGCGGCGGCCCGCCCGGGCGCGACCTGCACCTGCGCCTCAGCGGCGCCGACGCGTCCAAGCTCAAGGCCGCGGCGGCCGACGCCATCGCCGCCATCGCGACGCTGCCGGGCGTCACCGGCGCGGAGGACAACCTGCCGCTGGGCAAGCCCGAGATTACGCTGAAGATGACGCCGCGCGGCGAGGCGCTCGGCTTCACCGCCGAGAGCATCGGCGCACAGGTGCGCGGCGCCTTCGAGGGCGACGTGGCGCGCCGCCTCGCCTTGGGCGACGACGAGGTGCCGATCCGCGTGCGCCAGCGCTCCGGCGGCGAAGCCGTGGCGCTGGCGGATCTTTTCCTGCGCGCGCCGGGCGGCACCTTCGTGCCGTTGACCGAGGTGGCCGAGTTCGCCGAGCGCAACACTTTCTCCGTGATCGTGCGGCGCGACGGGCTCACCAACATCGCCGTCACCGCCGATGTCGATGCCGGGGCCGCGACGCCGCAGGAGATCACCGACATCGTCGCCGAGACGGTGCTGCCGGTGCTGGAGGCGCGCCATGGCGTGACCGGCACCTTCGACGGGCGCGACCGCGAGCGGCGCCGCTCGTTCCAGGATCTGCGGCAGGGCGCCTACCTCGCGATGATCGTGATCTACCTGACGCTCGCCTTCGTGTTCGGCTCCTACTGGCGGCCCATCGTGATCATGCTGATCATTCCGTTCGGCGCGGTCGGCGCGATCATCGGGCACGTGCTGCTCGGCATGAACCTGACCATCGTGAGTTTCGTCGGCCTGCTGGGACTGGCGGGCATCCTGGTCAACGATTCCATCATCCTGGTGAGCCGGTTCGACGAGCGCCTTGCCGCCGGCGAGCACCCCGACGTGGCCGCCGTCGGTGCCAGCGCCGACCGGCTGCGCGCGGTGCTGCTCACCTCGCTCACCACCATCGGCGGGCTGATCCCGCTGATGTTCGAGACTTCGATGTCGGCGCAATTCCTGCTGCCGATGGCCGTCACCATGGTGTTCGGGCTGGCGCTCGCCACCGTGCTGGTGCTGGTGCTGGTGCCGACGCTGATCGGGATCGGGCTTGACATTGGCCGGGTGGTTCGATGCTCATCGGGCGCAAGCGCGAGGCCGCGGGATGATCGCGCCCCGGCGCGTTTGTCCGGTGCAGCGGAAGGACGGGCGATGCCGCCCGCAAAAAGGTTGATGTATGACTGAGCCTACCCCCACCGGCGGCATGCCGCTCCTGGTGCGAGGCGCTCCGCTGGCGAGAGCCCGCCACGTCCTCATCATGCTGCATGGGCGCGGCGGCAATCAGAAGAACATCGCGAACTACGCCCAGCGCCTGTCGCCGGGTGACGTGGCGGTGCTGGTTCCGGGCTCCGGGGAGGGCACCTGGTGGCCGCACCGGAACGATCAGCCCGTGACCGCCGACGACCCCCACCTGATGGCGGCGTTGCAGACCGTCGAAAGCACCGTGCAGATGGCGCTGGACGCGGGCTTCGAGCCGGGCGAGATCGTGCTGGCGGGCTTTTCGATGGGCGCGGCGCTGGCGCTGGAGCACGTGGCGCGAAACGGGCGCCACTACCGCGCGGTGGTGGCGATGACGGGCGCGCTGCTCGGCACGCTCGGCCCGGGCCCGCAGATGCTGCCCGAGGGCGAGTCCGGCCGCTACACGGCCGACCTCACGGGCATCCCCATCGTCGTGACGACCCACGCGATGGACATGCAGGTGCCGCCTCCCTTCCTGGCGGCCACGGTCAACATTCTGCGCGCCCGCGGCGCCAAGGTGACGGCGCACATCGAGCCCGGCGGCGAGCATTCGCGCACCGATGCCGACGCGAGTTTCATCCAGCAGGCCCTGTCCGAGGCCGGCCTGCCCGAGCCGACCGACGAGACGCCCATGTCCACCGAGCTCGACCAGCAGATGCTGGTGCGCCTCCTGCGCAAGGCCGGCGCCATGGGCGGCGGCGGCGGCGGCCGCGGCGGCGGCGGAGGGCGTGGTGGTGGCGGAGGTCGCGGCGGTGGCCGCGGGGGCCGCATCTAGCACGCAGCTTGATGGTTCCGTCTCGCTCCAGATCCATGGAGCGAGCTGGCCCCCCGCTCGAGGCGTCCACCCGAGCGTTTTCGAGCGTGTCGAAGCGGCAAGCGGCTCGTAAACCTGCCTCCTTCGACCGCTCAAGCGCCAGCATGTCGTCACGGAACGTCGTGCTTGCGGCTTGCCAGG
This sequence comes from Alphaproteobacteria bacterium, assembly GCA_030431335.1. GTDB lineage: Bacteria > Pseudomonadota > Alphaproteobacteria > Rhizobiales > Amorphaceae > Acuticoccus. The sequence goes on along the minus strand of JAUIJH010000009.1, from coordinate 28,420 downwards.
CGCCGGCCGGCACGGGATCGACGCCTCACCAACAAAAACGGCGACCCACCGCAGTACGGGGGTCGCCGAAAAATGGTCGTATCGCTCAGCGGGCCGCCAGATTTGGGGCCCGCTCGCCCCGCCGCGAAGGTGGAGCGGCCGTTGTCAGCTCGCCTTCTCGGGCACCTTTTCCAGAATCACCTTCTGCAAAAGGCCGGTGGACATGAGAAGGGGCATCGTGTCGTGGTCGCGCCAGCTCTCGTGCGGGTACAACGTCACGTTCGGCAGGTCTTCGAGATAGGTCGAGTGGACCACGTCGACCGACCTGTACACGCTGTAGAGCACGTGCAGCTGGTGCTCCGGCGCCCAGTCCTTCAGCAAGATGTTGAGGTCCTGCCACTTCTCCGGCAGCATCTGGCGCATGCGCGTAACCAGGTCGCGGCCGAGGGGGCTGTTGGTCGGGATCAGGTCGTCGGACGACAGCTGGCTCATCGGCGAGGCCAGGAGCAGCTTGTCGGCGTTGCAGTCGGCCGCGATGGCGCCGGCGAACAGCGCGTAGCGCGAACCACCCACGACGGTCACGTCGCTCGGCTCCCACTCCTCGATGATCTTGCGGACCCGGGCCAAAATCTGCGCGCTGGCTTCTTCCAGGGCCTGGAGGGTCGGCTGCCGATAAAGCTTGCGACTCTCGTTGCTGGCGAAGGCGATCGAGTAACCGCGGCCGTACGAGTAAGCTTCTACGAGCTTTTCACTGGCCATGCTGCCGGTGCCGGAAACATAGACGCACAATGGCGCGCCTTTTTCCATGTAGCAGAGAGAAATGCCGTCCTCTTCCCGCTCCCGCTCACGCTTTCCTTTGACGGGAATATTGACCTTGGGGTCGATCTGCTCGACTATTTCGATGAAGGCATCGAGAGCCGGTCGCAGCGGGCTGTATTTATCAACTTCAAGTTCGTTTAAATACCTTAGCGCAAGTTCACGCCGACCAGATATTGCCATCAAAGACGCATCGCGCATCTCTTGGCGAAGGGTCTCTTTCTTGCTTGGAGGTGCCATCACTGTCCCGCTCGTTGAACAATCCCGGGAGTACCTATCGACCACAAGTTTGTCAATTTATAGTCTCATTCTGGCTCATTCGAGATAAACCCGCATCCGCCTTGGCGGCTACCGCTTCGCCGTTCCCAGCGATGCGGCCTCGGCGGCTCATTCAATCGCAGGTGCGCTGGCTATCTCGGTCGAGCCGGAGGCCATCCTTACTCGTGGACCACTTCCCGCAATTCGCCCGTATGGGCATAGGCCGACGCGAGTCGGCCGGATACAAACATTAACCGATGCGGCAATCGCACCGCGCCACCATTAAGCCGCTTAAATGGGCGGTGGATCAACTGCAAAATGACAGAATTTTTCCCGATTGCAGATTTAGGCCTTGGTGAGGAACGAATCGATCACCCGCTTGCGGCCTGCCCGGTCGAAATCGACCGTCAGCTTGTTGCCCTCGATGGCCGCGACATTGCCGTTGCCGAACTTTTGATGAAACACGCGCGAGCCGACATCGAACGCGCTCGGCCCGTTGGCGATCGACCGCGCGACCAGCTCGCCCTCGATCAGCGTGGGGAGGATGCGCTCGCGGCGCGGCACGTCCTCCCGGCGGCGCTGCGCCCGCTCCCAGCCCGGCGTGTGATAGGATGACGAGAACGTCTCGACCTTGTCGAAGCGCGAGCCGCCATAGCCGCCGATGCCGCCATAGCCGACGTCCTCGCGCACCATCACGCTGGCTTCGGGCAACTCGTCGATGAAGCGCGAGGGCGCGGAGGCCTGCCACGAGCCGTGCAGGCGCCGGTTGAGCGCGAACCACACGAAGGCCTGCCGCCGGGCCCGCGTCAGTCCGACATAGGCGAGGCGGCGCTCCTCCTCGAGCCCGGCCTGGCCGTTCTCGTCCATGGCGCGCATCGAGGGGAACAGCCCCTCCTCCCAGCCGGGCAGGAAGACGACATCGAACTCGAGGCCCTTGGCGGCGTGAAGGGTCATCAGCGTGATGGCCTCCTCGCCCGCTTCGCCCTGCGCGTCGGTGACGAGACTGACGTGCTCGAGGAAGGCGGGCAGGGATTCGAAATCCTCCATGGAGCGGATCAGCTCCTTGAGGTTTTCCAGCCGGCCCGGCGCGTCGGCCGAGCGGTCGGCCTTCAGCATGTCGGTGTAGCCCGACTCCTCCAGGATGATCTCGGCGAGCTCGGTGTGCGGCAGGGCATCGAGCTGCGCCCGCCAGCGGTCGAACGCGCCGAGGAGGCCGAGCAGGCCGCTGCGCGCCTTGCCTTTCAACTCGTCGGTGGCGAGCACGTCCGCGGCGGCCTGCATCAGCGGCACGCCGTTGGCGCGGGCCACCTCGCTCACCACCCGCAGCGACACCTGCCCCAGCCCGCGCGCCGGCACGTTGACGATGCGCTCGAAGGCGAGGTCGTAGGCCGGCTGGGTGACGCAGCGGAAATAGGCGAGCGCGTCGCGGATCTCCTTGCGCTCGTAGAAGCGCGGGCCGCCGACCACGCGGTAGGAGGTGCCGGTGGTGACGAAGCGGTCCTCGAACGCGCGCATCTGGGCCGTGGTGCGCACCAGGATCGCCATCTCGTCGAGGCTGACGCCCTTCTTCTGCAGGCTCTCGGCCTCCGCGTTGATGGCGCGGGCCTCCTCCTCCGAGTCCCAGGCCGAGGCCACCGTCACCGGCACCGCGTCCGGGTCGACACGGTCGGTGAACAGCGTCTTGCCGAGCCGGCCCTCGTTGTGGGCGATGAGGTGGCTGGCGGCGGCCAGGATGTGACTGGTGGAGCGATAGTTGCGCTCCAGGCGGACCACGGTGGCGCCGGGAAAATCGGTCTCGAAGCGCAGGATGTTGTCCACCTCGGCGCCGCGCCAGCCGTAGATCGACTGGTCGTCGTCGCCGACCACGCACAGGTTGCGGTTCTTCTGCGCGAGCAGGCGCAGCCACAGATACTGGGCGACGTTGGTGTCCTGGTACTCGTCCACCAGCATGTAGCGGAAGCGCTGCTGGTAGCTTTCCAGCACATCCGGATTGTTGCGGAAGAGGCGGATGGGCTCGAGCAGCAGGTCGCCGAAGTCGGCCGCGTTGAGCGCCTTCAGCCGGTCGCGATAGAGCTTGTAGAGGTGGACGCCCTTGCCGTGGGCGAACCACTCGCCATCGCTCTTTGGCACCTCCTCGGGGGTGAGGCCGCGGTTCTTCCAGCCGTCGATGGCGCCGAGGAGCTGGCGCGCCGGCCAGCGCTTCTCGTCGATATTCTCGGCGGAGAGGATCTGCTTGGCGAGGCGGATCTGGTCGTCGGTGTCGAGGATGGTGAAGGACGGCTCGAGGTCGACCAGCTCCGCATGGCGGCGCAGGATGCGCGTGCCGATGGAGTGGAACGTGCCGAGCCAGGGCATCCCTTCGGCCTGCCCGCCGACGACGGCGGCGATGCGCTCCTTCATCTCGCGCGCCGCCTTGTTGGTGAAGGTGACGGCGAGGATCTCCGCCGGCCGCGCCTTGCCGAGGGCCAGGATGTGGGCGATGCGGGTGGTGAGCACGCGCGTCTTGCCCGTGCCGGCGCCGGCGAGCACCAGGACGGGCCCGTCCACCGCTTCCACGGCACGGCGCTGCTCGGGATTGAGCGCTGTCAGATAGTCGGGCACCGGCCGCGAGGCGGCTGCCGCCCGCGCGGCGATGGACACTTGATTCACGCTCTCGCGCTGCGTTCGACTCATCACATCACCCGATTCGCTGCGCGCCGACAATAGAACATATGCGCAACCATAGCACCCCGCCTCGGGCCTTTGTCCTCGACTTGAGGCAACCCGGCACCACGTCCCTCTTGCCACCTCCGAGCCGGGTTGGCTAACCTGCGCATATTGTTCTTCAGAGTTATTTTTTAGGAGGTTTTATGCCGAAGAAAGCACCGCGCTATGGTTTCGTCTTGGCTCCCGACCATGCGGGCGGCGGCAAGAAGCTCATTGGGTCCCTGCGTCCCCAATATGCGGGCGAGTATAGTTCGCGATCGGGAAAAAATATTCCAGATGCGTTCAAAGAATGCGTCAACACGCTATCGAACGACGATCTCGACTTGTTGCGTCTGCTCAACCGATCTTATCAGCTCCGCAAAGACGATGAGTTCATCGAGCTGCGCGACAAGGCACTCAAGCGCTTCTCCAAAAAGGAGTGCGACGCCCTCGAGGTGTTCGACGGCGTTTAGCGCCACCAGCCAGCGAGAAAGAGTCGCGGCCTGACCCCCGTCGAGGCTAACGTGCCGGCGATGGAAAACACCGACACGAGGGTCGCCGCGACATGATCTCTTCACTCGCCCGTTGGGTTATCTCGCTTTCGATGGCGGCGACGGCCGGTGCCGCCCTCGCCCAGCCCGCGTTCCCCGAGCGCGATGCGGTGCGCGCGCAACTGGCCGCGGAACTCGGCCTGGAGTTCGTCGCCGAGATTCCGGCCGACGCCGATATCGGGCTGCTCGCGGTCGACGTCCAGCGCTCCTTCACCGACGCGGGGGAGGCGCTCTACGTGCCGGGCGCCGAGAGCGACATCGCCACCGTCGACGCCTTCGTCCGCGCCAATCTGGGGCGGATCACCAACGCCTGGTACACGATGGACACCCACCCGCGGTACTATGTGGGGTCGGAACTCTACCTCGTCGATGCCTCCGGCGCGCCGGCCCCGATGTTCGTCGACATCGACCCGGCGGACGTGCTGGCGGGCAAGTTCAAGGCGGCCAACCCGAACCACCAGGCCAACGCGGAGAGCTATGCGCGCTGTCTCGCCGGCAAGGGCCTCAGCTGGAACGTGTGGCCCGACCACGGCGAGCAGGGCACCGCCGGGTGGACGCTCGACCCGGTGATGGAGACCTTGTTCGACGACTACACCGCCCACTGGGCGCCGCTGACCGCCCGCGCGCCCGACCCGATGATGGTGATGAAGGCGGCAAACCCCCACACCGAGGCGTTCGGCGCCGTGGAGGCGCTCTGCCCCACCGGCGACGAGGCGACGCAGCGCCAGGACCTGTGGCTTGCGGAGCTGAAGGACTTCACCGAGGCCGGCGGCGTGATCATCGCGTTCGGCGAGGCGATCAATTTCTGCGTTTCGGGCACGCTGATCCCGCTGGCCGAAGCGGGCATTCCCGCCGGGCAGATCATCCTCGCCTACGACGCGTCCTCGCCGATCCCGATCTTCGCCGAGCGCACCCGGACCGCGCTCGCCCGCGCCAAGGACCTCGGCATCCGCTTCGCGCTTCTGGAGGACCTGGCCGTCGAGGGCGCCTGGCGGGACAGCTCCAAGGGCCAGCCGCTTCTCAACTACGCGCTGCCGCACACGCAGTAGCGGCGCGGGCCGGGCTTTTCTTGCCAGGCCGCGGGCATCCGACTACTGGTCATTCGAATGAGTGTGGCCCGAGCGGATCGCCGGGCCGTACGCGGATGGCGGACAAGGGCGGATCGATGCGGGGGCAGTGGCAGGCGGTCCAGGAAGAGCTGGCGAGGGACATTGCCGCCGGCACGTTCGCCGAAACCATGCAGCTGCCGACCGAAAGCGCGATGATGGAGCGCTTCGGGGTCGGCCGGCACAGCGTCCGGCGCGCGGTCGCGGAGCTCGAACGGCGCGGCCTCGTCGACGTGCGCCATGGCAAGGGCGTCTTCGTGCGCGCCGACCGCATCGACTATCGCCTCTCCAACCGGACCCGCTTTTCGCAGAACCTCCTGGGCCAGGGCCGCGAGCCATCCGGCGAGACGCTGCGCGAGGACGAAATCGTGGCGCCCGCCCATGTGGCCGAGGCGCTGCGCCTGCCCGCCGAGGAGAGGGTGTATCACATCGTCCGGCGGGGCCTGGCGGACGAGGACGTCGTCAACTTCTCCAAATCCTACTATCCGGTGCACCGGTTTCCGGGCCTCAACGAAGCCCGGCGGGCGGGCCGCAGCACGTCGGCCGTCCTCGCCGAATACGGCGTCGCGGACTACATCCGGCTCAAGACGGACCTCTCGGTGCGGATGCCGACGGCCGAGGAGGCGCGCCGGCTCGACCAGGCCATGTCGGTGCCGATCATCGTGACGAAAAAGATCGACGTCGACATGAAGGGCGTGCCGATCACCTATTCGGAGACGCTCTGGGCCAGCGAGCGGGTCCAGTTTTCCATCGACAACACCGGTGAGCTGTTGAGCGCCCTCGCCGCGGCCGGCGTCGCGGAAGGGGCGTAGGGGGCCGGTTCCGGCTAGGCGGCCGCTTCCTCGCCGGCCTCCCGCGTGTCGCGGTGGCGCAGCAGCTTCAGTTCGCGGTCGACGAGGCGGGCGACGTCCTCGGGGTGGTGGAAGACGCCGATCATGGCGACCCCCGCCGCCTTCATGGCCTCCAGCCGCGCGACGAGGGCGGCGCGCGCGGTCCGGTCGAGCGAGGCGGTGGGCTCGTCGAGCAGGAGCAGGCGCGGCGGGCGCACCAGCGCGCGAGCCAGGTTCACCTTCTGCTGCTCGCCGCCCGAAAAGGTCGACGGGTAGGCCGCCCACAGCGCCGATTTGAGGCCGAACGCGCCAAGCATCCGCTGCGCCTCCTCGCGGGCCTCGCCCGCGCTGCGGCCGGCGAGGATCAGCGGCTCGGCCACCAGCTCCTCGGCCGAAACGCGCGGCCGTGCATTGAGGAACTGCGTCACGAAGCCGAGTTCGCCCTTCCTCAGCTGCACGATGTCCACATCGGCCGCGCGGGCGAGGTCGATCGTCCGGCCATCGGTCATGTGGAAGGTCGCGGTGCCGGCATCGGGCAGGTAGGAGCGGTAGATGGTGCGCAGGAGCGTCGACTTGCCGGCGCCGTTCTCGCCGGTCAGCAACAGGAACTCGCCCTCGGCGAGGGTGAGGCTGACGTTGTCGAAGCCCGGCAGCAGGCGGCCGAGATGGTGCATCGTGAAGGTCTTCGTCAGCCCCTCCACCGCGAGGACGGCGGCAGCTGCCGGCGAGACGGCCGCGGGCGCGGCCCGGCCGGGCGTGGTGTCGAGATTCATAGCTTCGCGTGAACCAGTTGCTGGGTGTAGGGGTGTTGCGGATCCTGGAACACCTGGTCGGCCAGGCCTTCCTCCACGACCGCGCCGCGCCGCATCACCATGACCCGGTCGGCCATCGTTCGGATGACGCCGAGATCGTGGCTGACGAGCACCATCGTGATGCGCCGCTCGCGCTGCAATCGCTTCAGCGTGTCGAGCACCAGCGCCTGCACGCTGACGTCGAGGCCCGTGGTCGGCTCGTCGAGCAGCAGCAAGGTCGGCTCCAGCGCGATGGCCTTGGCCAGTTGCACGCGCTGCTGCATGCCGCCCGACAATTCCGCCGGCGGCCGGTCCATCCGCTTGATCGGGAAGTCCGAGGCGATCAGCGCATCCTTCGCCCGGCGCCGCAGCTCGCCGAACCGGCGCTCCCCAGTGATCACCAGCCGCTCGGCGACGTTGCCGCTGGAGGAGTGGCGCATCCGCAAGCCGTCGTGCGGGTTCTGGTAGACGATGCCGATTTCGCGCACCCGCAGCATGCGCCGCTCGTAGCGGTCGAGGCCGAAGAGGTTGGCGCCGCGATGGGCCGCGATGTCCAGCGTGTAGCGGCCGGCATCGGGGATCTCCTCGAGGTTCATCATGCGCAGCAGCGTCGACTTGCCCGATCCCGACTCGCCGACGATGCCGAGCACCTCGCCTTCGTGCACGGCGACGTCGACGGCCGTCAGCGCCGCCACGTCACCGTATCGCTTGGCGACGCCCGTCATGGCGAGGAGCGGCGCCGCGGTGACGAGCTGCGGTGCGTTGCGGGCGAGGGGCAAAGGTGTCGCTCTCATCGGGCGAGGCTCCCTTTCCGGTAGTAGGTGGCGCCGAAGGAGACGGCTTCGCCCTCGCGCTTCTGGATGTGCTTGGTGGCGAAGTGGGTGTCGGACATTTCATAGACCGACGCCCCGCCTCCCTTCGGCAACTCGTTGAGGAAGTAGCCCTTCACGCCGCTGCGCTCGCAGGCGATGCCGGCGTGGTCCTCGACGCGATAGGCGATGTCGTCGAACGCGAGCGGGGCGACGTCGGTGTGGGGCGGCACCGCGTAGATGCGCTTTTCGCGGCCGGCCGACAGGATCGTGAGGTTGTCCGCCTGGTGGAGCTTGGGCACGTCCCAGCGCGGGATCGGCGAGGGGCTGATCACGTGGCGCCCGTTGACGAGGCTCGGATAGCTCGCCCCCTCCATGATGCGGCCCGAGCGCACGATCTGCTCGTAGAGCTTGAGCCACAGGAGGCCGTAATCGGCGTCGGCGTGCATGTGGCGCGCCTCGGAGATGTCGGGCTCCACCGCGCGCAGCGGCTCCGGATCGGGCACCTGCAGGACGAGCACCTGGTCGGCCCGCAGCTTCTCCTCCGGGATGCGGTGGCGCGACTGGATCAAGGTTGCCGCGGTGGTGTCGAGCGTTTCGGCCACGCCGCCGACGCGGCGCAGGAATTTGCGGATGCTCACGGCGTTGACGGAATCGTCCGCGCCCTGGTCGATCACCTTCACCACCGAGGACGGCTTGAGGAGCGTCAACGTCACCTGCAGGCCGCCGGTGCCCCAGCCGCGCGCCATCGGCACCTCGCGGCTGGCGTAGGGAACCTGATAGCCCGGAACGGCGATCGCCTTCAGCGTCTTGCGCCTGATCTCGCGCTTGGCCGACTCGTCGAGGAAGCCGTAGTTGAAGCGCTGCCAGGGCGCGGTGAGCTCGGCGAGGCTCATGAGGGCATCTCCTCGAGCTCGGGTGCAGGGGCCGGCGCGTCGGGCGTCTCCGGCGTCTCGGGCGCTGTGGCCGGGTGCGCCTCGCGCTTGGCGTTGGCATCGCGCAGCGCGTCGAGGCTCGACTGGAAGGTCACGTAGTGCGGCATCTTGAAGTGGATGCAGAAGCCGGACGCCTCGGTCGGTTCGGTGTGGTAGAGCACGAACTCCTCCGATGCGGCCGGATAGTCGTTCTCGAAATGCATCGACAGGTCCAGCGTCGCGCCGGCGATGGTCTTCACCTCGTTCCAGCCGAACGTGGCGCAGAAGCCGAGCTGCAATTTGCCGCCCTCGGATGCCTTCGACACCATCTCGGCTTCGCTGACGCGCACGCGGCCGGCGCTGAAGACGGTGCCGCGCGGGTGGCGCAGGCGCACCTCCGCCTCGCCGAGCCGGAGGTCGTTGACGGTCGGATGGGTCGGCCCGTAGCCGCGCATGTTGGCGTAGCCGAGGGCGAGCATGCCGCCGGTGTCGCCGCGCGCGAGGGTCTGCAGGCGGTGGGCGCGGGGCGCGGGGAACAGGAGGCCGTCGCGCGTGACGTCCGGGATCTCTTCGAGCGGAACGGCCTCGGCGCGCGCATCCTCGATGAGCCCTTTTTCGCGCTGCCAGTCGGCCAGCGCGGGCTGGGTGGCGGGCGCGGGCGTCTCGCTGGGCGTCACCGGCGCGACGGTATCGGGCTCGCCGTCCAGGACGCCGACCTTGAGCAGGCGGTGGGAGTAGTCGAGCGTGGGGCCCAGGATCTGGCCGCCCGGGATGTCCTTGAACGCGGCCGAGATGCGGCGAACCGTGAGGATGTCCGCGTGGCGGACGGCCTCGGCGATCCACAGGCGCGGCTGCGTGGTGCGGTAGGCGCGCAGGAGGAGCACGGCCTCGTAGAGGTCGCCGCCGGTCTGGACGAGGGCGAGGGCGGCAAGGTCGGGCTCATAGAGCGAGGCCTCGCCCATCACGCGGTCGACGAGGTAGGGCATGGTGCGGCGCACTTCGGCGACCCGCTCCGCGGTGAGGGGGGCGAGATCCTCGCGGTAGAGGCGTTCGGCCTGTTCGATCGCCTCTTCGCCGCCGCGCGTTGCTGCGTACGCCATCAGATCACCTCCACGCAGGTGGATCGGGGAAGGCCGACGACTTCGCCCTCGCCGACGAGATAGAGATCCCAGCCGAGCGGGTAGCGCGCGGCTTTGGCGCGGGCGGCCCAGAACGACGGGTGGATGCCGGCGACGGCGAGGCGTGCTTCGCCGCGGATGCCGGGCCCGGTCAGGCGGAGTGCCGTGCCGGCGCCGAAACTTGCCGGGGCGAAGATCGTCGCCGCGGTGTCGGGGTAGAGCGGATCGCCGACCGACGCGCTCGCGGCGCGGGTCACGTCGCCGTCGTCGGCGAGCGGGACGAAGACGTATTCGGCCGCGCCGATCGGCGCCGGGCGCGCGCCGGTCGCGGCGAGGGCGGCGGCGAGTGTCGCGTCGGTGGCGTGGAACGTGGTCTCGCGGTCGACGAGGTTCGTGGCGAGCGGCAGCATGCCGGGCGCTGCCAGCGGCTCGCGCGTTCCGGGGCGGGTGAGCGCCCACATCAGCGCCTCGAAGGCCTCGCTGGTCCGGATGTCGTCCGCGGTGGGGGTGACGAGCGCGTCCATCAGAAGGCCTCCATCTCGACGCGGGTCGCCTCGACCCTGGTCAGCCGCGCGGCGTCCTCGGCGGCCTGGCGGTCGTCCTCGCCGGCGAGGAAGGCGAAGATCGCGGCCGGCGCGCGGTCGTCCGCGATGGCGGCGTCGATCACGGCCATGGCCATCGCCCGTTCCAGGTCGCGCCCGACGATGGCGCCGTAGCCTTCGGTGCCGCTCGCAAGCCGCACGTGGGCCTCGGCGACCATCACCTCGCCGAGGTGGAACAGCGTGCCCGTGACGGTGTCCTCGCGCGGCAGCAGGGCGAGGCCCGTGCGGCTGGCGAGGACTTCCACGTCGCCCAGCGAAACCAACAGCGCTTCGGCGGCCTTCTTCAGGCCCGCCGGCTCCGCGCGGGCGAGGATTTCGAGCTTGCGCGCGTCGCCGAGTGCGCGGCCCCTTTGTGCGGCGGGCGCGGCACCGCTGTCATTACCACTCACGATCAATCACCTTGGTTGGGCCGATGCACCCCGGCCCCGATGTCATTCGGATCTTTAGTAAGTTATTCGGATGAATTTTGCTATAAGTTTGCGACGCGGTGATGACGATCCGCGCCAGGCGTCAGATGCGCTCACCGGACGTCGCGAAAAAGTGCAGCTTGCGGGGGTCGAGATAGACGGCGGCGGTGTCGCCGAGCGGTTCGCCGGAGGGGGCCGACGCCACCAGGCGGGTGTCGGCGAGGCGCATGTGCACCAGCCGTTCGGCGCCGAGTTCCTCCACCAACGTCACCCGCAGCCCTTCCAGCCGCGCGGCACCTTCGAAGGTGGCGAGGCGAAGGTCCTCCGGCCGCAACCCCACGGTGAGGGCACCATCCGGCAGGGCACCGGAGCCGCGAAGGGTCTGGCCGCCCACATGGATGGCGCAGTCGCTCGCCGTCACCTGCAGCAGGTTCATCGCCGGCGAGCCGATGAAACCGGCGACGAACGCCGACGCCGGGCGCCGGTAGACGTCGAGCGGCGCGCCCACCTGCTCGACCTTGCCCTCGTTCAGCACCACCACGCGGTCGGCCAATGTCATCGCCTCCACCTGGTCGTGGGTGACGTAGATGGAGGTGACGCCGAGCGCCTTCTGCAGCGACTTGATCTCGCCGCGCATGTCGACGCGCAGCTTGGCATCGAGGTTGGAGAGCGGCTCGTCGAACAGGAAGGCGGCGGGCTCGCGCACGATCGCCCGCCCCATCGCGATGCGCTGGCGCTGGCCGCCGGACAGCTGGCGCGGCTTGCGGTCGAGGTAGGGCTCGATTTGCAGGATCCGCGCCGCCACCTCGACCCGCGCGGCGATCTCGGCCCGGCCGAAGCCCCGGTTCTTCAGCCCGTAGGCCATGTTGTCCCGCGCCGTCATGTGCGGATAGAGCGCGTAGTTCTGGAACACCATCGCGATGTCCCGCTCGGCGGGGTCGAGCCCGTCCACCCGGCGCCCGCCGATGGCGATCTCGCCCGACGACAGCGCCTCCAGCCCGGCCACCATGCGCAACAGGGTGGACTTGCCGCAGCCAGAGGGGCCGACGAGGACGAGGAACTCGCCGTCGACGATGGACAGCGACACGTCGTCGACGGCGGGCGCGGTGCTGCCTTTGTACGTCTTCGAGACGCCGCGGAGGGAGACTTCGGCCATGCTATGCCTCGTGTCCTGGGGTGTGGGTGAGCGTGACGAGGGCGGCGTCCACCTCGGGTGTCGCCGGGCGGCAGCCGAGCGCGCCGAGCGTGGCGCGCGCCAGAAGCAGGCCCGCTTCAATCGCCTGCCGGGCATCGGCCCCCGCAAAGGTGGCGTGGAGGTAGCCGGCGCAGAAGGCGTCGCCCCCGCCGGTGCGATCCACCGCGTCGACGGCGCGCGGCGTGACCCGCACGGTGCCCTGCGGGCGCAGGCAGGCGATTTCGTCCGCCGCGCGGGTGACGAGGAGGTGATGCGGCCGGCCGTCGAGGTCCGCAGCCACCAGCGCCTCGATGTCGGGCGCGCCCGTTCCCGCCGAGATCTCGTCGTGATTGGTGAAAGTGTAGTCGAGGTCGGCGACGAGGTCCGGCCCGTAGGCGCCGTTGAGGTCCGCCGATACGGTGCGCCCCACGAGATCGGCCCGCCGGCCTCCGGCGAACAGCAGGGGGTGGATGCGGGCGATGGTGTGGACGTGATCGTAGGGGGAAAGGTCGAGGTCGCCGACCAGCTCCGCCCACGGCGCCGCCGCACGCGGCCGCCCGCCGACCATCGATTTGTGCCGGCCGTTCGTGAAGATCGCCGAGATCGAGGGGCCGAACCCCGCCAGGCGGCGCACGCCGGCGACGTTGACCCCGACGTCGCGCAGGCTGTCCACCGCGACGCCCGACAACGGGTCGGTCCCGGTGATGGAGAAGAGGTCGACCGCGTGCCCGAGCCGCGCCAACCAGTGGGCGACGTTGGATGGCGCGCCGCCCCCGGCGATCACCATCTCCTCCGAGGCCAGCTTCTCGTGGTCGTGCGGCAGGCGCTCCACCCTGAACAGGATGTCGAGCGAGACGTTGCCGACGATGGCGATGCGCTTCATTCGCCGACCCGGCCGGTAAAGGCCGCCATCACGAAGCGCTGCGCCAGGAGGAACAGGAGCATCACCGGCAGCATCGACAAGAGTCCCACCACCATCATCGGCCCCCACAGCGGTTCGAAGTCGTCGATGACGATGAACGATTTTAGGCCGATGGTCAGCGTCCGCTTCTCCGGCGAATCGAGCACGAGAAGCGACCAGAGGTAGATGTTCCAGGCGCCGAGGAAGCTGATGACCCCGAGCGAGGCGATGGCGGGCAGGACGTTGGGGATCGCGATCTCCAGGAGTTGTTTCAGCGGGCCGGCCTTGTCGAGCCGCGCCGCCTCGAACATCTCGGCCGGAAGCGAGCGGAACGCCTGGCGCATGAAGAAGACGTAGAAGCCGATATAGGCGATGGACGGGACGATCACGCCGGCGAGCGTATCGTACCAGCCGATCATCGAAATCCCGACATAGAGCGGCACGATGCCGATGATCGTCGGGAAGGTGAGCGTCGCCACGATCACCCAGAACAGCGTGTCGCGTCCGGCGAAGCGCATGTGCGCGAAGGCGAATCCCGCCGGCACCGCGATGGCGAGCTTGCCGGCCGTGACCAGCCCGGCGATGACGAGCGAGTTCCAGATCCACGCCGCCACCGGGAAGCGGGTGAAGGCGATGCGGAAGTTGTCGAACGTCGGGCTCTCGGGAAGCAGGCGAAACGCCTTGGTGAGGACGAGATCGTTCGGGGTGAAGGCCGTCGTCACGATCCACAGGAGCGGGAAAACCGACAGGATCGCCATCAGGGCGAGGACCGTGTGCGCGAGGATCGGCGGCGCGCGGCGGGCTCTGGAGCCGTTTGTGCGCGCTCGTGTCCGCCCAAACCGCGCCAGCTCTGTCGACCCGTCCGACAAGCTCGGTAACGCTTTAGCTCTCATAGTGGACCCGGTGCTCGAACATGCGGAACTGCGCGAGGGTGACGACGAGGACGAGCACGATGATGATGACCGAGGCCGCGCTCGCCTGTCCGAACTGGAAGAAGCTGAGGCCGCGCTCGTACATGTAGTAGAGGATGTTGGAGGACTGGCCGTAGGGCCCGCCGCCGGTGAGGACGTCGATCACGCCGACGATATCGTCGAGCACGTTCATGGTGGTGGTGACGGCGACGAAGAAGAACGTCGGCGAGATCAGCGGCAGCTCGATGGTGAAGAAGCGCCGCCAGGGGCCCGCATTGTCGATCGCCGCCGCCTCCAGCAGCGATTTCGGGATGCTGACGAGCGCCGCCAGCAGCAACAGCATGTTGAGTCCGAAATTCTTCCAGAAGGTGACGAAGGTGACGCACCAGATGGCGAGCGACGGGTCGTTGTGCCAGCGGCTCGTCGGCATGCCGAGCGCGGACAGGGCCGCGTTGAAGAAGCCGTTCAGCGGGTCGAACAGCCACAGCCACGCGATGCCCGCGGTGGAATAGGCAAGGATCGTCGGCAGGAAGAGCGCCGATTTATAGAAGCCCGCCAGGAACGGGTTGCGCACCCTGAGGATGAGGGCCGCGAGGGCGAGCGGCACCATGATCTGCGCCGGGATGAGCACGACGCAATAGAGCAGCGTGTTGACCGCCGCATCGCGGAAATTCGGATCGGCGAAGATCCGGCGGTAGTTCTCCAGCCCGACGAAGTTCATCGTCGGGCTGATGAAGTTCCAGTCGGTCAGCGACAGGCCCACCGAGAAGACCACCGGCGCGTAGAGGAAGACGAGAACGAAAGCGATCGCCGGCCCCACGAACAGGTAGGGGGCCAGCTTCGCCATTCTGATGCGCGCCGACATGGGGGTGGCTGGTCAGTCGATGCTGACGAGCGGCGCGAGCTCGCGCTGGGCGCGGGCCATGCCTTCCTCGGGCGTCACGACGCCTTCCACGACGCGGGCGACCCACTGACGCCACACGTCCTGGCCTTCGAGGCCGCGGCTGCCGGGCCAGATGGTCTCCGGCGTCAGCCCCGCGTCGAGCTGCGCGGTGGCCGCGGTCTGCAGCGGCTTCTCGCCGAGGTCGAAGACGGAGGCGTTGAGGTAGCCCATCTCGGACCAGATCGCCTGGGCTTCCTCGCTGCCGCAGAAGGACAGGAAGTCCATCGACGCCTGCGCCAGCTCGTCCTCGCGGGCGTAGATCGCCAGGAAGTTGCCGCCGGAGTTCATGTTCCGCGGGCGGCCGAGGCTGGGGAACATGGCATCCTTGAACTCGGTGTCGAGCTTGGCGAGCGCACCGGCGCGCGAGGAGGACGTCGCCACGATGGCGATGTTGCCGGCGTACTGCGCCTTCTGCTGGGCGCGGTAGTCCATGTTGGTCCAGATGCCGGCACGGGCGGGCTCGGCGAAGGCGGTCATGCCGGCGATCGCCTCGGGGCTGTCGCAGGTGAGCGTCTGATCGTCGAGGATGTAGCCGCCGGCGTTCTGGATGTAGGCCTGCGACGTCCACTCGTTGTTGGAGAGGTCGAGCGCGGAGCGGTAGGTCGGGTGGTTCTTGCCGGCCAGCGCCTTGTCGATGGCGGTGGCCTTCTCGATGAGCCATTCGTGGCTGATATCGAGGGGGATGTCGTCGTCCAGCCCGGCTTCGCGCCACAGATCCATGTTGATCCAGGTGACCGGCGTCGACAGCGACCACGGCACGCCGATCAGCGCGCCGTCGATGGTCACCAGCGGTTTCACCTGCGGCTTGAAGCGGGACATGATCTCGTCGGCCTTGGCCGAATCGACCTCGGCGAGATCGCGCGCGCCGAGGGTGCGGCGGGCGAAGTAGCCGAACTTCCAGCCGGTGACCATGATTTCCGGCGGCCGGCCGGCGGCGACGCCGGCGAGCGCCTTGGTGGCCATGTCCTGGTAGTCGCCGTCGAGGCGATTGACGACGGACACGCCGGTGGCCTTGGCGTTGTAGGCGTCGACCACCTTCTGGAACGGCCGGTCGGCCCCCCAGGGGCTGGAAATGGTGACGACCACGTCGTCACGGGCGAATGCGCGAGCGGGCACGACGGTGGTGGCGCCGACGGCGGCTGCACCGCCCACGAAAAGGCGTCGGGAAATGTAGGGCGACTTCATCGGGAGGTCTCCGGCGGGGGTTGGCGTCGGGGGCCCATTCCTGTGTACACAGGAGGGCGTGGGCGTGTGCTACCATCCGCGCGCGATAGATTTGTGACGCCGCCCCGCAGCGCCGCCAGGCGCATCGCCGTGGGGATGGCGGGGTCGCCAGGACGGCAACCGGGGACCGAGACGAGAGGCCGAACGATGGCGCCGAACCCGAATTCGCCGCGGACCGTCCGTTGAACGCGATCGGCCCCAGCGCGCTCGACCGCCTCAAGGCGCTCGCCGCCGAGCCGTTCGTGGACAAGCGGATCCGCGCCATCTGGCTTCAGATCTACGACCGGCTGGGGCGCGCCATCGGCTCGGGCGTCCTCACCGAGGGAAGCCGCCTGCCGGGCGAGGACGATCTCGCCGCGCTGTTCGGGGTGACGCGCATCACGCTGCGCCGGGCGCTGGCCCGCCACCAGCGCGAGGGCCGGCTCCTGGCGCGCAAGGGCGTCGGCGTCTTCGTGCGCTCGATCTCGGTGCGCTACGTGGTCCATCCCGACGAGGCCTTCAGCTCGCCGATTAACGAAGACGGGTTCAGCAGCGAGACGCTATCCCTGGTCCGCCGCCCCGCCGATGCGCTGTCGGCGCGGATCTTCGGCCTCGATCCGGGCGAGGAAATCGTCGAGCTGCGCACGCTGAGCGCCGTCAGCACCGCGCCCTTCTATCTCGCGGTGAAGGAGTTTCCGGTGTCGGTCTTCCCCGACTTCGAGGCGGCCTACCGCGAGACCGGGACGATCCTGGGCGCCTACGCGGCGGGAGGGGTGGAGACCTATTCGCGCATCGAGACGCGCATTTTCGCCGATGCGGCCAGCACCGCGGAGGCGGCGCTCCTGCAACTGGAGCCGGCGGCGCCGCTGATCCGTTCCCGCTCCCTCAACACCGATCCCGCGGGGCGGATCATCGAGTTCAATCGCGGCTGCTGGCCGATGTTCAGCGTGGAGCTGGTGTTCGGCAACAGCGCCGCCCCGTCGTCGGTCGATCTCGATACGCTCGGCCGACTGCTGCACACTTCCGCCAAACGCCCCGCTTAGGCGGTGAGGCCGGCGGCCTCCAGCGCTGCCGCCTGACGCGCGGCCTGTCCTTCGTGCGGACAAGCGGCCAGCTCGGCCTGAAAGATCTCATGGAAATTGAGCTCGGCGCCCAGGTGCAGCAGCACCGCGCCCAGCCCGATCGCGGCGCGGTCCATGAACACGAACTCGCGTGGCACCGTCACCGGCCCCTTCTCCTTGAGCGCCTTGTGCACGCTGAAGGCCTCCCGGCGGCCGTATTCGCCCGGACGCGTGCCGTCGGCCAGGGTGCGCACCCGGTCCTCCAAGATGGGGCCGTAGATGAAGCGCGCCCAGATGTTGAGGATGTCGATCAGCTCCCGCGACAGGCCCTTGAAGCCCCAGACCTCGTAGGCGTGCACGATGCGCGCCTCGTCGCCCTGGAGGAGGCCCTCGTAAAGGTCGAGCACGCCGCCGGCGAAGCTGGGCGGGAAGATACGGATACAGCCATAGTCGAGCAGGTTGATGCCGGCCGGCTCGCCGTCCGCGTCGGCGAACACGGTGTAGTTGCCCAAATGCGGGTCGCCGTGGATCACCGCGATGTCGGCGAAGGGGTGCCAGTAGGCGCGGAACAGCGCCGTCGCGATCCGGTTGCGCACCGCGATCGGCGCATCCTTGAACTCCAGGAGCCTGCGGCCGTCGAGCCATTCGAGCGTCAGGAGGCGGCGGGTCGACAGGTCCGGATGGACCGCCGGCACGCGCACCGTCGGATCGTCCGCGAAGGTGATCGCGTAGAGCGCGGCGGCGCGGGCCTCGCGCCCATAGTCGAGCTCTTCGCGCAGCCGCGCCGCGATCTCCTGGCGGATCTCGGAGGTGTCGATGCCCGAGCGCATCCGCTTGTGCAGCTGGAAGATCAGGCCGAGCTGGTTGAGGTCCGCCTCGATCGCCGAATCCATGTCCGGGTATTGCAGCTTGCAGGCGACGGTCTCGCCGGCGTGCCTCGTCGCCCGGTGGACCTGGCCGAGCGAGGCGGCGGCGGCCGGCTCCTTCTCGAAGGTGGCGAAGCGGCTGCGCCAGTCGGCCCCCAGCTCGGCGGCCATGCGGCGCTTGACGAAGGGGTAGCCCATCGGCGGCGCGTCGGACTGCAGCGTGGCGAGCTCGGCGGCATATTCGGGCGGCAGCGCGTCGGGGATGGTGGACAGGAGCTGCGCCACCTTCATCAACGGGCCCTTGAGATTGCCCAGCGCCCGCGCGATCTCGACGGCGTTGCGGTCGTGGTCCATCTCGCCGCCGAACAGGCGGGTGCCGATCATCTTGGCCGCGACGCCGGTCATGTTGCCGCCGACCCGCGCGTAGCGGCTCGCACGCCCCGAAAACCTGTTGCGTTCCGCGTCGCTCGCCATCGTTCGCCTCCCTCGCTAGCCGGCAATATAGGGGCCGCGCGCGGCGCCGGCGCGTGTGCGATTGACACATCCCTTTAAGCAGCTTGTCATTTCCTGCTTACGGCCGCACATGCTATGTCGCAGTGCAACAAATCCAGCTGATCGAGACACATGATGCTTAAGGATAAAAGCGCCGTTATTACCGGTTCCACCTCGGGTATCGGGCTTGCCTACGCGCACGCGCTCGCCGACGTGGGCGTCAACATCATGATCAACGGTTTCGGCGACGCGGACGCCATCGAGGCCGAACGCCAGAAGCTCGAGGCGAAGGGCGTCAAGGCGGTCTACTCGGCCGCCGACATGACCAAGCCGGACGAGATCGCCGGCATGATCGCCGATGCGCAGAGCAAGCTCGGCGGCTGCGATATCCTCATCAACAACGCCGGCATCCAGTTCGTCTCGCCGGTGGAGGATTTCCCCGACGCCAAGTGGGACGCGATCATCGCGATCAACCTGTCGTCCGCCTTCCACACCATCAAGCACGCCGTGCCGCTGATGAGGAAGGCCGGCTGGGGCCGGATCATCAACACCGCCTCGGCGCATGCGCTGGTCGCCTCGCCGGACAAGGTGGCCTACGTCGCCGCCAAGCACGGCATCGCCGGCATCACCAAGGTCGTGGCGCTGGAGGTTGCGCAGGACAACATCACCGTCAACGCGATCTGCCCCGGCTACGTGCTGACCCCGCTGGTCGAGAAGCAGATCCCCGACACCGCCAAGGCCCGCGGCATCACCGAGGAGCAAGTGAAGCACGACGTGCTCCTGGCCGCCCAGCCCACCAAGCAGTTCGTGACAGTCGAGCAGGTCGCCGCGCTGGCGGTGTTCCTGTGCCAGGACGCGGCCGCTTCGATCACAGGTGCCATCCTGCCGATCGACGGCGGCTGGACCGCCGAATAGAGCGCGAATGGCAAAGAAAAAGATCAATCTCGCGCTGCAGGGCGGGGGCGCGCACGGCGCCTTCACCTGGGGCGTCCTGGCCGCGTTGCTCGAGAGTGACGAGGTGGCCATCCACGGGGTGAGCGGCACGTCGGCCGGCGCCATGAACGCGGCCGTCCTGATGTCGGGCTACATGCGCGGTGGCGAGCGGTCGGCCTGCCAGGCGCTGGAGGCGTTCTGGCGCGAGGTCAGCGAGGCGGCGGCCTACAGCCCGTTCCGCCGTTCCGCGCTCGACATGCTGATGGGCAACTGGAGCCTCGACGGCTCGCCGCTCTACATCGCCTACGATATCGCCTCGCGGGTGGTCTCGCCGGGCCTCGTCAACCCGCTGGAGCTCAACCCGCTCGAGCCGATCATCCGCAAGCACGTGGACTTCGACCTGTTGCGCAGCTGTACGGACCTGCGCCTGTTCGTTGCCGCCACCAATGTGCGCACGGGCAAGGTCAAGGTGTTTCCGCACACCGACATCGACGTGCCGGAGCTGCTCGCCTCCGCTTGCATCCCGATGATGTTCACGCCCATCAACATCGACGGCGAGTCCTATTGGGACGGTGGCTTCGCCGGCAACCCGCCGCTCTTCCCGCTGTTCTACGACACGGACACCGACGATACGGTGATCGTGCAGATCAACCCCATCGAGCGGGCCGAGGTGCCGTTTACGGCGCGCGAGATCGTCAACCGCGTCAACGAGATCACCTTCAACTCCTCGCTGCTGGGCGAGTTGCGGGCGGTGCGCTTCGTGAAGCGGCTGATTGCGGCAGGCCGGCTCAGCGCGGACGAATATTCCCACGTGCGCCTGCACCGGATTTCGAGCGACGCGCTGCGCCCGCTCTCGGCCTCCTCCAAGATGAACGCGGAGTGGCCGTTCCTCACCCACCTCTACACCATCGGTCACGACGCAGCGAGCCGTTGGCTGGACACGCACTACGAGTATATCGGGGTCTGCGACAGCATCGATCTGGACGCCGAGCTCAACTAGACCGCCGCCGCGCACCCATCGGGGCCAACGGCGAAGCATGGGCGCGTCCGCTCCGGCGGGCGCGTAGAACAAGGTGGGCCGGTGGAACACGACATCAATCATCAGCTTTTGATCATCGTCGGCTTCCTGGCGGCGGCGGTGATCTTCGTGCCCGTGTTCAAGCGGTTCGGACTTGGCGCGGTGCTGGGCTACCTCACGGCGGGCGTCATCCTCGGCCCCTCCGTCATCGAGATCACCGAATCGCCCGAGCAGATCCTCAGCTTTGCCGAACTGGGCGTGGTGTTCCTGCTGTTCCTCATCGGGCTGGAGCTCAACCCGAGCCGGCTGTGGGCGATGCGGCGCGACATCTTCGGCCTCGGCCTGATGCAGGTGGTGGTGTGCGCGGCGCTGTTGATGCTCTATCCGCTGCTGGCGTTGGGGCGGCCCTGGGAGGGCGCGCTGGTGGCCGGGCTCGGCCTCGCGCTTTCCTCCACGGCGCTGGTGATGCAGATCATCGAGGAGCGCGGGTCGATGCGCCTGCCCTACGGGCAGAAGACCTTCGCCATCCTGTTGATGCAGGATCTGGCCATCGTGCCGCTGCTGCTGATCGTCTCGCTCCTGGCGCCGGCGCCCGAGGAGATGGGCGGCATCGAGGTCGCGCTCCAGATTGCCATCGCGCTGGGCGCGGTGGCTGCCGTCATCGCGGTGGGGCACTACCTGCTGTCGCCGTTCTTCCGGCTGCTCGCGCGGCACGGCGGGCGCGAGATCATGACCGCGGCGGCGCTGCTGGTGGTGCTCGCGGCGGGTCTCGCGCTGACGGCGGCTGGCTTGTCGATGGCCATGGGCGCCTTCCTCGCCGGCGTCCTGCTCGCCGAAAGCAACTACCGCCGCGAGCTGGAAGCCGACATCGAGCCCTTCCGCGGGCTGCTGCTGGGCCTGTTCTTCATCTCGGTCGGCATGTCGGTGCAGCTGCCGGTGATCGCGGACAACCTGATGGTGCTGGTGGGCGGCGTCCTCGTCCTTGTCGTGGTGAAGACCGCGGCCGTCTACGCGCTGGTGCGCCTGTTCGGCGGCGACCACGTCACGGCGGTCAAGTCCGGCGTCCTGCTGTCCCAGGGCGGTGAGTTCGGCTTCGTCCTGTTCTCGGCGGCGGCCGCGTCCAGCGTGATTTCGCCCGACACGGCGAGCCTGCTGATCGCGGTCGTCATCGTGTCGATGGCGACGACGCCTCTGCTGGTGCACATCGTGCCGCCGCTCCTCATCCGCGCCGCCCCGGCGGAGGCGATGGAGGAGGATTTCGAGGGCGCGGGCGGCGAGGTGCTGATCATCGGGTTCGGGCGCTTCGGGCAGCTCGTGTCGCAGGTGCTGCTGGCCGGCGGCTACCAGCCGACGCTGCTCGACAACGACGCCGAGCGCGTGACGGAGGCGCGCCGCTTCGGCACCCGCGTCTACTACGGCGACGGGCGGCGGCTCGATCTCCTGCGCGCCGCCGGTGCGGACCGGGCGCGCATGATCGCGGTGTGCGCCGCGCCGGCGTCGGCGGCCACGGCCATCGTCGAGCTGGTGAAGGCGGAGTTTCCCCACGCGGTCGTCTATGCCCGCGCCTACGACCGGCGCCACGCGCTGACGCTGTTCGACCGCCAGGTGGACTATCAGCGCCGCGAGACCTTCGACAGCGCGGTGCGCTTCGGCCGCGACGCGTTGGTGGCGCTGGGGCTGACCGCCGGTCAGGCGAAGGGCGCGGAAGTGGTGGTGCGCCGGCACGACCGCGAGCGGCTCGAGTACCAGCGCCTGGAAGGGCTGGTGGAGGGCCATCGCAAGTGGGCCGACGTCACGCCCGAGCCGTTCGACCTGGAGCAGGAGGCACGGCGCGCCGATCCGGCGGAAGCGGCGGCCGAATAGACGGCCGCGCCGCTACTGTTCGCGCCAGGCGCGGCGGATCTGGTTGACGAGCGGGCGGATCAGATAATTGGCGACCGTCTGGCTGCCGGTGGCGATGAACACTTCCGCCGGCATGCCCGGCAACAACGCCAGATCGTCGGGCAGGCGCGACAGCTCCCCCTCGTTGAGCGTCACGCGCACCTGATAGTAGGTCAGCCCGGTGCGCTGATCCTCGCTCGCCTCGGCCGCGACGAACGCCACCTTGCCCTTGAGCTGCGGCGTGGTGCGCGCGTCGAACGCGTGGAGGGCGACCTGCGCGTCCTGGCCGACATGCACCTGGTCGACGTCGGTGGGGGCGAGTTTGGCCTCCACCACCAGCACGTCCGCCTCGGGCACGATGCTCAGGATCGTCTCGCCCGGCTTGATGACGCCGCCGACCGTGTGGACCATCAGCTCGAACACCGTGCCATCCACGGGGGCGGTGATGTTCATCTGCCGCAATTGGAAATCGGCCGCGGCGCGGCGCTCCTTCAGGTTGGCGATCTCCGGCCGTATCTCGCTGATTTCGCCGAACGTCTTTTCGCGCTGGTCGGTGGTGAGCTGCAGGATCTCCAGCTCGGTCTCGGCGATGCGGCCCTTGGCGATGGCGACCTGCGAGACGAGATCGCCCCGCTCGCCTTCGAGCCGCATGCGGTTGCGCTTGAGGTTGACGATCTTGTCGCGGGTGGTGCGGCCACGGTCGTAGAGGCCGCCGAGCACCTCGAGCTCTTCGTCGATGAGGGAGATTTCGCCCTCCTTGGCCTCGCGCTGCGCGTTCAGCCCGTCGATCTGCTGCTCGAGCTGGTGACGCCGCTCCTCGAGGCGGTTCACCTGGCCCTTCATCGTTTCGCGCCTCGCCCCGAACATGCGCTTTTCCGCCTCCAGGGCATCCTTCACGAGGGGGTCGTTCTGCCGCTTGACGAGTTCGTCCGGGACTTCCAACGCCGTCGCGTCGTCGCGCTCGGCGACGAGGCGGGCGAGGCGCGCCTCGTTGGCGATGATCTCGCCGTCGATCAGGGCGCGGTTTGCGGCGACCAGCGTCTCGTCGAGGCGCACGAGCTCCTGGCCGGCCACCACCTTGTCGCCATCTTTCACATCGATCGCACCGACGATGCCGCCGTCGGGGTGCTGCACGTGCTTGACGTTGGAGGCGACCACCACCTGGCCGCCCGCGATGATGGCGGAGGCGAGCTTGGCCGTCGCCGCCCAGCCGCCCATGACGCCGATCAAGAGGACGCACGTCGCGACGCCCAGCGTCACGTAGGCCCGAAGCGAGCCGGAGCTGATGCTCGCCGGCGGTTTCGGCTCCTTCTTCTTTCCGTCAGCCATTGGACTTGGCCTCCGCGTTCTTGTTCGGCGCCGGCGGGGTGCCGCCCTCGTTGGGCCCGCCGCCCTCGCCGGCGGTGACGCTCGCCGTCACCGTGGCGCCCTGCTGGGCCTGCGCGGTGCCGCTGATCTGGGCCGCCGGGCGCACGTTCGATACCTTTTCGCGGCGCATCACCTTCTGCAGCACGTCGTCGCGCGGGCCATGATCGACGAGGCGCCCGTTCTCGAACAGGCACAAGGTGTCGGTCGCCGACAGGGCCGAGGGCCGGTGGGCGACCACGATGACCACCGCGCCGCGGGCCTTGGCCATGGAGATGGCGCGGTTGAGCGCGCTGTCGCCGTAGCCGTCGAGGTTGGAGTTGGGCTCGTCCAGCACGATGAGGAACGGGTCGCCATAAAGCGCGCGGGCGAGGGCGATGCGCTGGCGCTGGCCGGCCGACAGGGCGCGCCCGCCGTCGCCGATCATCGTGGTGTAACCGTCTTTCAAGGACAGGATCAGCTCGTGGCAACCCGCCGTCTGGGCGGCGGTCACGATGGATTCGTCGGTCGCGTCGGGGCGGAAGCGGGCGATGTTCTCGGCGATGGTGCCGTTGAACAGCTCCACGTCCTGCGGCAGGTAGCCGATGTGGCGGCTCCGGGCGTCGTCGCTCCATTGGACCAGCGGCGCACCGTCGAGCAGCACCGCGCCGCGTGCGGCCGGCCACACGCCCACCAGCGCCCGCGCCAAGGTCGACTTGCCGCACCCGGAGGGGCCGATGACACCGACGGCGGCGCCGGCCCGCGCGGTGAAGCGCACGTCCAGCAGGGTCGGCGTCACCGAGCCGGGCGGCACGACGGACAGGTTTTCGACCTGCACCGAGCGGGTCGGCGTCGGCAGGTCGAGGAGGACGGGCGGCGGCGGACGGTTCGCGGCCTCCTTGAGGCGGCGATAGGCCTGCTGGGTGGTGAGCATCTGGCGCCAGTTCTGCACCGCGCTCTCCACCGGCTGCAGCCCGCGCGCCATGATGATGGAGGCGGCGATCATCGCGCCGGGGGTGATCAGCTCCTGCACCGCGAGGTAGGCGCCGAGCGCCAGCACCGCCGACTGCAGGAACAGGCGGAACACCTTGGAGGCGACGGAGGACAGGCCCACCGTGTCGGCCGCCCTGGCGTTGGCGGCCAGGAACTTGTCGTTGGTGCGGTCCCACACGCCGCCCATGGCGCTGTGCATGCCCATGCCGACGACGGCTTCGCTGTTGCGCGCGCCCGCGCTGATGATGCCGTTGCGCTCGACCGCCAGGCTGCCGGAGGAGCGCAGCAGCGGACGCGCCACGCGGTCGGTCAACAGCGCGATTATGAACAGCACCACCGCGCCGGCGCAGGCCAGAAGCCCCAGCGCCGGATGGATCAGGAATACGATGCCGATGTAGATGGGCAGCCACGGCATGTCGAACAGTGCCGTCACGCCGCTCGAGGACAGGAAGTTGCGCAACTGGTCGACATCGCGCACCGGGTCGGACTTGGGGCCGGTGGAGCGGGCGGCGGGCGCCGCGATGGCGCTAAGGAACGCGTCGCGCCCCAGCGCGGCGTCGAGCCTGTGGCCGACGCGGGTGAGAACGCGCGAGCGCACCAGGTCGAGCACGCCCATGAAGAAATAGAGCGCGATGACCAGGAGGAACAGCGCCAGCAGCGTCGACACGCTGCGGCTCGTCAGCACCCGGTCGTAGACCTGCAGCATGAACAAGGGGCCGGTGAGCATCAAAAGGTTGATGACGCAGCTGAACAGCAGAACCGTCGTAAAAACTTTGCGCGCAGCGGCGACGGCCTCGGAAAAGCCTCGCGATTGCGTCATTACAATACCCTCGAACATATGGTCGGGCAGGACACGGCCTTGGTCGTGCTTCCCGAACACATCGCGATTTGGAAAAACTCAGGACCGGCGGCCCTTCGTTGCGAGCATAACATGCTTTAAGGCCTTCATTGCACTCGGATTGCAAGTCTTTGTGCGCAATGGAATGGGTGATCCGTATCGCGCCGAAGCGAGGACAGTCCACCTGTGCCCGCATTAAAAGCTGGTTGGCTTTGGTCACGCTTACAAAAGCGCACCCCCGGCCCGCTCAGTCCCGCAACCGGTCGCCGAGGGCCGACAGCTCTTCGACAAAGGCCTGCGTCCGGCCGGCGATGCGCTGCTGCAGGCGTTCGGCCGCCTGCGGGTATTCGGCCAGGATGCGCTGCATCTGCGTGCGGGCGAGCGGAATGACCTCGCACGAGGTCTGCGCGATGGCCGTCGCCGAGCGCTTGATCGGCACGATGAGGGCGAGCTCGTCGATCAGCTGGCCCACGGAATAGACGCGCGGGCCGGTGTTTTCCGCCTCGGGAATGAGGCGGAGCTGGCCGCCGAGCACCAGAATGGCATGGTCGGCCTGGTCGCCCGCATCGAACAGTCCTTCGCGGGGCTTGAGGTTGATGGGGTCGCTGCCGAAGGCCAGCAGCTTCAGCGCCTCGTCGCCCAACACGCCGAGGAACGGCGCGTTGCGCATCACCGCCAATGTGCGGGCGAGGCTCACTCGGCGACCGCCACGCCGGGCACGAGCTTGTAGCCGCCGCCTTCGGTGACCAGCAGTTCGGCCGAAGCGGGGTTGCGCTCCATCTTCTGGCGCAGCCGGTAGATGTGGGTTTCGAGGGTGTGCGTCGTCACGCCCGAATTATAGCCCCAAACTTCGTGCAGGAGAATGTCTCGCGTCACGGGGCGCTCGCCGGCGCGGTAAAGATATTTGAGGATCGCCGTTTCCTTCTCGGTCAGCCGGACGCGGCGGCCATCCTCCTGCATCAGCATCTTGGCCGCGGGCTTGAAGGTGTAGTGGCCGATGGCGAAGGTTGCGTCCTCGCTCTGGTCGAACTGGCGCAGGTGTGCCCGGATCCGCGCAAGCAGGACCGCAAAGCGGAACGGCTTGGTGACGTAGTCGTTGGCGCCCGCCTCCAGCCCCACGATGGCGTCGGCGTCCGTCGTGTGGCCGGTCAACATGATGATGGGCGCGCGAAAACCGCTGGCGCGCATCAGCCGCACGGCCTCGCGCCCGTCGAGGTCGGGCAAGCCCACGTCGACGATGGCGAGGGCGACGTCGTTGGCCTTGACCGCCGCCATGCCTTCGCTGGCGCGGGTCGCGGCCAACACGTCGAACTCGTCATAAAGGGCGATCTGCTCCATCAGCCCTTCCCGCAGGTCATCATCGTCGTCGATGATGAGGATCGTCCGCTTGTTCACCGCGCTCTCCCTGGTTCCGTCCGCGCCATCCTCTTAAAGTGTTCACGCGTTGGCGAACAAACGAGCGTTACCTTGAGTTACGGTGTGAAAAAAGATGTGATCGGCCGTGAAGTGCGGGGTCCGCTCCAGCGGGGCCGGGGGCGGAGGGGTCCGCCGGCCCTCGTGCGGCCGCGGGCCTTGGGCACAAATCAGGCGCTGGTGTCGTGCGGCGGGCGGGTGCTGATCGCGGCGATCGGCAGCGGCGGGATCCGTGCCGTGAAGCGCGAGGGCGACCGCGCGACGCCGCGCGCACGCATCCGGCCGCGCGCGTGCCTGCGCCGCCGGCCTCGCCCCGCGCCGCTGCCCTGGCGTGTGCTGCGCGCGGACGACGGCTGGTGCGACGACCCGCGCAGTGGCCGCTACAACGCGGCGGTGAGACGGCCCAGCCCGTGGAGCCACGAGATCCTCGTTCGCTCGGATTCAATCTACGATAACATATTTGCGACCGATCACAACCAGAGGCCGCGTGTGCGCGGGGCGGGTTCGGCGATCTTCATCCACGTGGCGCGCCCCGGCCTCACGCCGACGCTGGGATGCCTCGCCTTTGGCGCGGCGGACTGGCACCATGGCATCGTGCCGGTGGGTGACTATCTCATCGGCACCGATCCCCGTCCCAAGCGCAGGCGCCGCACGAGAACCCGATGATCCCCTTTCGCAAGATGAACGGCCTCGGCAACGATTTCATCGTTGTCGATGCCCGCCGCGACGGCTTTGACCTGCCGGCGACGCGCATCGCCGCGCTGGCGGATCGTGGCACGGGCATCGGCTGCGACCAGTTCATCGTCATCGCGCCGGCGCAGGCGGCGGCAACGGCGCGCATGCGCATCTTCAACCCGGACGGCGGCGAGGTGGAGGCCTGCGGCAATGCGGCGCGCTGCGTCGCCGCGCTGCTGCTCGACGAGACGGGCGCGGCCGAGGTGACGATCGAAAGCGCCGGCGGGCCGATGCGCGCGCGGCGCGGCACCGGGGCGCTGATCGCGGTCGACATGGGCGTGCCCCGGTTCGCGGCGGCCGAGATCCCACTGGCGCCCGACGCCGGCAACCCGCAGGCGCTGGTGATCGAGGGTTTTAGCGAGCGCTACGGGCCGGCGGCGTGCGTGAATGTGGGCAATCCGCACGCGGTGTTCTTCGTGGCGGACGTGGACGCCGTGCCGCTGGCGCGCGACGGCTCGGCGCTGGAGCGCCACGGCGTGTTTCCGCAGCGCGCCAACATCTCCTTCGCCGAGATCGTGGATCGGGGCACCATTCGCGCCCGCGTGTGGGAGCGCGGCGCCGGCGCGACGCGCGCCTGCGGTACGGCGGCTTGTGCCATCGGCGCGCTGGCTCACCGGCTCGGTCTCGCCGCGCCGCGGGTCACCGTCGAGCTGCCGGGCGGCCCCTTGACCATCGACGTGTCGAGCGGACGCATCCGCACGCCTCCCGCGCGCTCCGCGGCGCTGCGCGAGCTGACGAGCCTCTGCGCTGCGCTCCGCGAGAACACGCCGGGCGCATGGCGTCGCGAGCTCTTCGCAGCGTGGCGCTCAGCTCTTCCGGGCGCCGCGCACGACGGCCTCGAAGCCGAG
>JAUIJH010000285.1 GCA_030431335.1 Alphaproteobacteria bacterium | reverse complement strand
CCGAGGTCATCTCCTTCACCATCTACCGGCGCTTCTTCACCGAGGACCAATCCGGCTACGGCTCCGCCATGTCGCTCGCCACCATCGCCGTCATTGCCACGATGATCATTCTCGCTTCGCGTTTCGCGACCAGAAAAGGGCCGGAAGCATGATCGAACATCGCCGAACTGGCCCCGCCCTGCGCCATGCCGTGCTGATCGGCTTCGCGCTGATCGTGCTCTTCCCCTTCGTCTGGATCGTGATGGCGAGCTTCAAGACGCAGATCGCGCTGCTCATGGGGCAGTGGCGCTTCGCGCCGACGCTCTTCAGCTACGACTCGGTGATCAACGGCAAGACCTCGGACTTCGTCACCAATTTCAAGAATTCCAGCATCATCGCCATCGCCTCGACCAGTATCGTGCTGTCCGTCGCCACGCTCGCGGCCTTTTCGCTCTACCGGCTGCAATGGGCGGACTGGGTGCTCCGCGTGCTGCTCGCCTGGTCGGTGATCTTCCACATGGTGCCGCCGATCACGCTCGCGGGCGCGTGGTACACGATGTTCCGCTCCGTCGGGCTCGACAACACCTATGCCGGCATCATCCTCGCCCATACGACGATCAACCTGCCGATGGCGCTGTGGATGATGGGTGTCTTCATCCGCGACGTGCCGAAGGAGCTGGTCGAGGCCGCCCAGATCGACGGCGCCAAGACGCCCAAGGTGCTGCGCTACGTGGTCATTCCCATCGTCCGCCCCGGCCTCGCCGCCACCGGCATCCTCTGCTTCATCTTCTCCTGGAACGAATTCCCCGTGGCGCTGACGCTCAGCCAGCGCGCCACCGCCACCGTGCCGCTCGGCATCGGCAAATACGCGCAGGAAAACACCATCGCCTATACCGAGATGGCCGCTGCCTCGACCCTCTCGATCGTCCCCGCCTTCATCCTCCTGATCGTCGCCCAACGCTTCATCGTCCGCGGGCTGACCTCGGGTGCCGTCAAGTAGGACCCGCCCATGCGAACCGTCTTCCTCCTGTTCGACAGCCTCAACCGCCACATGCTCTCGCCCTATGGCGGCACCTCGATCCCGACCCCGAATTTCGAGCGGCTTGCCGCTCGGTCGGCCACTTTCGAGAAGCATTATGTCGGCTCCATGCCGTGCATGCCGGCGCGGCGGGACATCATGACCGGGCGCCTCAGCTTCCTGCACCGGAGCTGGGGGCCGCTGGAGCCGTTCGACAACGCCTATCCCGAGCTCCTCGCCAAGGCCGGCGCCTACACCCACCTCGTGACCGATCACTTCCACTATTTCGAGGACGGCGGCGCCACCTATCACACCCGCTACGACAGCTACGAGTTCATCCGCGGCCAGGAGGGCGATCGCTGGAAGGCGATGGTCGAGCCCCACTGGGAGCGCCTCAAGAACAAGGTGCACGCCAACCAGTTCTCCACCACGCGGCGCAACTATCAGGCCCAGAACGTCATCAACCGCCAATTCATCAACGAGGAGGACGAGTTCCCCTCCGCGCAGGTGTTCAAGGCCGGGATGGAGTTCATCGAGCGCAACCGCGAGGCGGACGACTGGCTCGTCCAGATCGAGACCTTCGATCCGCACGAGCCGTTCGTGGCGCCGGCCGCCTACAAGAAGGCGTTCGAGACCGGCTGGAACGGACCCGCGCGCGACTGGCCGCGCTACGGCCGCGTCGAGGACCTGCCGGCGGAGAACGAGGAGCTGCGCGCCAACTACTACGCCACCGTCGCCCACTGCGACGCGCTGCTCGGCCGCCTGCTCGACCAGTTCGACGAGCACAACATGTGGGACGACACGGTCCTCATCGTCACCACCGATCACGGCTTCCTGCTCGGCGAGCACGATTTCTGGGCCAAGAACCGCATGAACATCTACGAGGAGATCGCCCACATCCCGCTGTTCGTGCACCACCCGGCGCACGCGGCGGCCGACGGCACGCGGTGCGGCGCGCTGACCCAGAACGCGGACCTCGCGGCGACCTTCGTGGACCTTTACGGCGCCGAGCGACCGGCCGAGATGCAGTCCCAC
>JAUIJH010000186.1 GCA_030431335.1 Alphaproteobacteria bacterium | reverse complement strand
GCACCGACGACGTCGGCCGCGACGTCTTCGCGCGCGTCGTCTACGGCGCGCGCATCACCTTGTCGATCTGCGCCGGCTCGCTGCTGATCTCGGCCCTTCTCGGCGGCGCGCTGGGGCTCGTCTCGGGCTATGTCGGCGGCTGGATCGACCAGGCGCTCGGCCGGCTCATCGACGTGATGCTGAGCTTCCCGCCGATCATCCTCGGCGTCATCATCACGGGCGTCCTCGGCCCGGCGACCCACAACCTCATCCTGGCGCTGTCCATCGTCTACCTGCCGGTCTTCTTCCGGATTGCGCGGGCGGGCGCGATGTCGGAGGCGAACGCCACCTACGTGGAGGCGGCCCGCAGCATCGGCCTCGCCGACGGGGCCATCCTGCGCCGCCACGTCGCCCGCAACGTGACCCCGCTGATCCTGACGCAGTACATGATCCTCTTTCCGCTGATCCTGCAGATCCAGGCGGCGCTGGGCTTCCTCGGCCTCGGCGTGCAGCCGCCCACCCCCGACTGGGGCGCCATCCTGGAAGAGGGCAAGAACTACATTTTGTACGCGCCGTGGATGTCGGTCTTCCCCGGCGTGGCCGTGCTCATCACGGCGCTGGCGCTGATTTTGTGCGGGCGGGCGCTGCAGAAGCGGCTCGATCAGCGGTAGGCGGCGGACGGCGCTGCGCGCCGGCTTTGTTTGTTAGGGCGAGGGGTTTCCCCCCCCCCGCGCTCCCTCCATCTCGTCGATGCGGTGTTAGGTAGTAAACGCACCAAGGGGGCGGCCTGTCACCCCAAAGATATACGGTGCTCACTAGCGCATCCGAAAGTGATCTGGCATGCACTTCAGCATGGCTGAGCGCATCCAACGTTTTCTCGACAGATTCGAGTCACGGCTCGCACTTTGGGCATCGCTCGGGGGGCCAACCGTTTTTGGATTGATCTCGGGATGGCTATCATCCGGGGTGGCTTGGATAGATCACTATGGCGCGTTCGGTTGGTTCGTTGCTTTCTTATTCGGAACGCTGGTTGCAGGTTTGATCCTACTTACGCTTGTTTTGGTAAGGTACGCTTTGGTCGCTCTTTCATCGAGAACTAGATGGGCCAAAGAAACAGAAAATATAAATCCTTTAGCTGATGAATTGAAAAAGACTCGATTCAAAGTTATTGATCTTATGAATCCATTCACGCGACTTATCTCCCAAAAACGGGTTTATGATTGCGAGCTTGTAGGCCCAGCAAATCTTTTTTTATACAAGAATTGCTCTTTTTTTGGCGTTCGTTTCTACGATTGCGTAGGGGTTGTTCTGCGCCCTGACAATAACGGCAGTGTTTATACCGGAGGAGCCGCAATTATCAAGGACTTTGAAATGCATAGAGGTGCAATATTTGGCGTTACTATTTTAGTGCCTCCGCATGGGGCGGCCCAGCTTGCACAACTTGGATTGCCTTTCGTTACTTACACCGGAATTCCGGAGATCGACAACGCGCCTATTCATCGCCAAAGCCGTCGAGCGCACGGAGATGCATCTCCAGAGCAGCAAGACATTGGTGCTGTTGATACATAGGATCTCGGCGATGACCAGGGTTCCAAGATCAGAGCCCTTCGGGCGACTGACTTGAAACCCTGATCGAGGATGAGGCGGGTTGCGGTGACGTCAAGGGATGCGGGCTGCGCCCCCGTCCTCGCCATGCTCGCCTTCGGCTGCGCGTGGCACCCAACAGTGGTGTTCCGCTGTTGGGCATCGAAGGACGCCAAAATCCGCGGCGCGGATTTTGGGGGGACGGCCCATTGACACGGCCGCAACCCTTTTCTCAGCTCGCGATGTCGGTGCGGAGGCGGCCGCCGGGCCAGTCGAGGTGGTCGAGGGCTTCGTAGACCTTGGTGCGGGGGTCGGGGCCGGTGGCGACGGCGGCGAGGACCCGGCCGCCGTTGGAGAGCACCTCGTCGCCCTCGCGGCGGGTGCCGGCGTGGTAGACGGTGGCGCCGGCCGCCTCGATGGCGGCAAGGCCGCCGATGGGCTCGCCCCGCGCGACCGGGCCGGGGTAGCCGGCCGCGGCGACGACCACCGCGACGGCGCTGTCCGGCGAGAACGCGAGCGGGGCGTCGGCGAGGCGGCCGGTGGCGGTCGCGAGGCACAGTTCGTAGAAATCGCTGGTGAGGCGGGGCAGGATCGCCTGGCACTCCGGGTCGCCGAAGCGGGCGTTGAACTCGATCAGCTTGGGACCCTCGGCCGTCAGCATCAGGCCGGCGTAGAGGACGCCGACATAGTCGATGCCGCGCGCCTTGAGCGTCGCGATGGCGGGGCGGACGATGGTGTCCATCGCCTCGTCGAGCACCGCGTCGGACACGCCGGGGGCGGGCGAGATGGCGCCCATGCCGCCGGTGTTGGGACCGTGGTCGCCGTCGAAGGCGCGCTTGTAGTCGCGGGCGCTGGCGAGGGCGCGCACGGTGTTGCCGTCCGACAGGGCGAACAGGCTCACCTCCGGCCCCTCGAGCTTTTCCTCCAGCACCACGCGGGCGCCGGCGGCGCCGAAGGTGCCCGAGAAGCAGAGGCCGATGGCCTCGCGCGCCGCCGCCTCGGTGTCGGCGATGATGACGCCCTTGCCGGCCGCGAGCCCGTCCGCCTTGACCACCAGGGGGGCGCCCATGCGCGCCAGCGCCGCGAGGGCGTCGGCCTCGCTGTCGCAGACGGTGAAGCGGGCCGTGGGAATGCCCGCCTCCTCGCAGATCGCCTTGGTGAAGGCCTTGGACGTCTCCACCTCGGCCGCGGCGGCGGAGGGGCCGAAGACGTTGAGGCCGGCGGCGCGCAGCCGGTCGGCGAGGCCCTCGCTCAGCGGGGCTTCTGGGCCGATGACGACGAGGTCGAACGCGCCGGCGCGGTCGAGCACCGCCTCGGCGGGAATGCGCTCGGCCATCGCCTCCAGGCCCGCGTTCTCGCCGCCGGCGAAGGCGATCTCGCCCACCTGCGGCGAGGCCGCGAGCGCCACGCAGAGCGCATGCTCGCGCCCACCCGAGCCGACGACGAGGACTTTGGCACGGCGGGATGAAGGCATCGAACGGTCTCTCGTTTCACGGTCGGGCGGAAGGTTGCTAGAGTGGCCGGGCAACGGTCGCTGTCGCGGCCGAGGACGTGAATAGCAAGCGCCGCGCTGGGAGGCCACGTCCCCCGCGCGGCCCTGAGGATAACGATGATGCAATCCGAAAGTGCGGCCAAGGGCGCGAGCGTTGCCGACGCGCCGCCGGGCAACTTCGTCGATACGCTGCTGCCGGCGGCGGCGCGGCCCTATGCGCGGCTGGCGCGGTGGGACCGGCCCATCGGGTGGTGGCTGTTGATGTGGCCGTGCTGGTGGTCGGTGGCGCTCGCCTCCGCCTCGGTGGGCGTGATGCCGAGCCTCTTGTCGCTGGCCCTGTTCATGGTCGGCGCGATCCTGATGCGGGGCGCCGGCTGCACCTACAACGACATCGTCGACCGCGACTTCGACGCCCACGTGGAGCGCACCCGCTCGCGCCCGATCCCCAGCGGGCAGGTGAGCGTCGAGGGGGCGATGCTGTTCATGATCGCGCAGGCGATGTGCGCGCTCGCGGTGGTGCTGATGTTCAACGCCTTCACGGTGGTGACGGCGTTCGTGTCGCTCGCCGTGGTGGCGCTCTATCCGCTGGCCAAAAGGGTGACGGACTGGCCGCAGGTGGTGCTGGGGCTCGCCTTCTCGTGGGGCGCGCTGGTGGGGTGGACCTCGGTGACGGGCGCGCTGGCGACGGCGCCTCTGCTGCTGTACGCCGGCGCCATCGCCTGGACCGTCGGCTACGACACCATCTACGCGCACCAGGACAAGCGCGACGACGCCATCATCGGCGTGCGCTCCACCGCGCGCCTGTTCGGCGAGAACACGAAGCTCGCCGTGGGCATCGCCTACGCCCTGACGACGGTGCTGTTCGCCGCGGCGCTGGTGAGCGCGGGGGTTGGCGCGCTGGCCTTCGCCGGGCTGGCGGGCTTCGCGGCGCATCTCTTCTTCCAGCTGCGCAAGGTGGCGACGGAGGATCCGGCCTCCTGCCTCGCCGCGTTCAAGTCGAACCGCTATGCGGGGTGGATCCTGTTCGCGGGGCTGGTGCTGGACGGCCTCGTCTGAGGCGGGGCCGGCGGGCGGGGCGAGCGGTTCAATCCTCGGAGCGGCCCGTCGCCTCCCGGTCGCGCGGGTAGCGGTGCTTGAGCGGGAATGGCGGCAGCCAGGATTCGCGGCGGACGGTCCAGCTTTCGTAGCTCGGCGTCAGCCGGTCCGGGGCATCGAGCGAGCCGATGTTCACTTCGACCTCGTCGGCGCTGCGCGCGAACACGGACGAGCCGCAGCGGGGGCAGAAAAACCGGCCCGCGTATTCGCGCGTCTCGCCGTCGATCGCCACCGCATCGCGGGGAAAGATGGCGGCCGCGTAGAACAGGGCCCCGTGATGCTTGCGGCAGTCGAGGCAATGGCAGAGGCCGACCCGGTAGGGGCGTCCCGACGCCACGAACCGCACGTCGCCGCACAGGCAGCCGCCGGTGAATTGCTCCATGGTTTCGCTCCCGTGACAGGCCGACGGCCGTGGCGATCTCGTTGCGCGCGCATCGGGCGCGACGTTCACTGAAAACGCGCTGGAGCGGATTAGGCTCAGTCGGTTGCGCCCAAACCGCTCAAGTTTTTCTGCTGGTCGCGTTCTTCCGGGCCGCTTGCCGATTCGGGCAAGCTCGATAACGCTTTACGCCTCCATCAGTTCGGCGCGGGGGGCGGGGTCGCAGATGTGGCGGCGCTCGTCCTCGTCGTCGGCGGCGAGGAGGTCGCCGTAGATGGCCGCGGCTTCTTCCAGGGTGGCGAAGCGCAGGTTGTCGCCCTCGCGGGTGACCACGCCGTCGGCCTCCAGGCGCGCCACGGTGTCGTCGATCTCGAAATCGATGGCGGTGCCGTAGCGCTCCAGCACGAGGGCGTCGATCCTGGCCTTGCGCGAGGGCAGTTCGCTCGCCGGCACGCACTGGCCGGCGTTGCAGGCGAGCGCGATGAGGTCCTCCTTCACGTCCTCCTCCTCGGCGCGGTCGACGAGGAGGGTGAGCGCCGCGCGGTTGTTGGCGAGATTGTGGAAGAACAGCTTCTGCGCCAGCTCCATCATGTAGCGCGTGCGCTGGTTGAAGAAGGTGGTAATCTGGCGGGCCAGCAGGCCGATGAAGCCGATCAGCGCGCCGACCAGCGTGAGCGGGTTGGAGGCCGCCAGCACCTTGCCCGTGGTGGTGAACACGCCGAACAGCGTGCCGCCGCCGGCGGTGGCGAAGAACTTGATCTTGTCGAACGGGCGGAACTGCACCGTGCGCAGCGGGAACAGGATCTGCAGGTCGTGCTCGGGCAGATCCTTGAACACCTTCATGTAGATGTATTGCGGCGTGACGGTGGGCGGCAGGTTCTTGCGCTTGCGGCGCACCTGCTTCAGCGCCTTGTCGTGGGAAAGGTTCTCGGCCTTGGCGAGCTCGGCCGCGCGGTCCTCGTCCGACTTCATCTTCAGGAGCACGAAGAGGCGGCGGAAGATGCGCACCTCGTAGTGGGCCTTGAGGAGGTAGGCCGTCTCGGGGCGGCGCACGCTGTGGCGCTTGGTGTAGGTCTCGCGGGCGAACAGCTGCAGCTCGTCGTACTCGGCGAGGTCGACGGCGATGCGCAGCGAATAGGGCGTTTGCTGGTTGAGGATGGCGTTGAGCGTGTCGGTGCCGACCTCGGCGTAGTTGGCGCGGCCGAGCAGGTGGCGGGTGAGCGTGGACAGGCGCGCGGCCATCTCGTGGAGCTCCTCCTCGGAGAAGGAGAGGACGCGCACGGTGTCCCGGTCGGGACTGAAGGGGAGGTAGCAGCGCCGCATCTCGGCGGCGAGCGCGCGGTATCCGCGCCCGCGATAGTTCTGCAGGCGCAGCGCCAGGGTCGGGAAGGTGTCGGCATCGGCACCGCCGTCGAGGGCGGCGCACAGATCCGAGATCACGGCCTGGCGGGTGAGCGGGATGAACCGGCTCGTTGCACGGCCTTGCGGCTCTGTGACGTTGGCGTCCACCGCCCTCCTCCCGATCGTCCTTTTTATCGCCGCAGGGCGTCGATTGCGCCGTCGAGGCCGGCGAGACTCAACTCGAACATGCGCCCGTTCATAAGCTCTGCGATCATCTGGGTCGACTGCGTATAGCGCCAATGGTCGGCCGGGACGGGGTTGATCCAGACCGCCTTGGGGAAACGGGCGAGGAGGCGCGACAGCCAGACGCCGCCGGCCTCCTCGTTCCAGTGCTCCACCGAGCCGCCGGGCATGGCGATCTCGTAGGGGCTCATCGCCGCGTCGCCGACGATGACGAGGCGGGTGTCGGGGGCGAAGGTGTTGATGAGGTCGCGCGTCGCCATGCGGCCTTCGAGACGGCGGCGGTTCTCGCGCCACAGGCCCTCGTAGACGCAGTTGTGGAAATAGAAGTGGGTGAGGGAGCGGAACTCGGAGCGGGCGGCCGAAAACAGCTCCTCGCAGACCTTGATGTGGTCGTCCATCGAGCCGCCGATATCGAGGAGCAGCAGGAGGCGGATGGCGTTCTGGCGCTCCTTGCGGGTCTTGACGTCGAGGTAGCCCTCGCGGGCGGTGGCGTGGATGGTCTCGGCGAGGTCGAGCTCCTCGGCGGCGCCGGTGCGCGCCAGCCGGCGCAGCTTGCGCAGCGCGATGCGGATGGCGCGGGTGCCGATCTAGACATGGTCGTCGAGGTCGCGGAACTCGCGCCGGTCCCACACCTTGACGGCGCGGCGGTGGCGCGAGCCGGGCTGGCCGATGCGCACGCCCTCGGGGTTGTAGCCCATGGCGCCGAACGGGCTGGTGCCGGCGGTGCCGATCCATTTCGAGCCGCCCTCGTGGCGCTTGCGCTGCTCGGCGAGGCGCTGGCGCAACGTCTCCATCAGCGCGTCGAAGCCGCCCAGGGCCTCGATCCGGGCTTTCTCCTCCTCGGACAGGAGGTTCTGGGAGAGCGCCCGCAGCCATTCCTCGGGCAGTTCGCGCGGGGCCAGCGCGTCGTCCTCCTCGGCCAGGATCTCGAGGCCGTTGAAGACGTGCGCGAAGACGCGGTCGAAGGCGTCGATCTTGGTCTCGTCCTTGACGAGGATGGCGCGGGCGAGGTGGTAGAACGTCTCGACGTCGCGCTCGGCGAGGTCCGCCTCCAGCGCCTCCAGCAGCGTCAGGTATTCGAGCAGGGAGACCGGCACACCCTCCTGCCGCAGGCCATGAAACAGCTTGGTCAGCATTGCGCCTCCTTCGGCCGTCGGCCCCCTTGGCGTGAGGTGGGGCCGATCGTGCGCGAGACAATGGGTGGCGTGCGCGCCGGTGTCCTCAGCGCGGGGGAACCAGCGCCTCGTAGCCGAAGCGCAGCCAGTCGGCGGCGATGGTGTGGCCGCCGGCATGGAGGCACAGGGCGAGGCGCTTGCCGTCGTCGTTCTCCTGCGCCTCGCAGGCGAGGCCGCCGGGCGGGGTGAGCCCCGTGTCGGCGACCGGGTGGTAGCCGCCGGCCGCGGCGAACAGGGCGAGCGCGTCGCGCACGTCGCCCTGGCGCGTGTCGGCGATGGCGCGGCCGGCGAGCGGCACCACGGTGTCGGCCGTGCCGTGGATCTGGATGAGGTTGACCGGCGGGTTGGGGCACGCCGCCGGGATCGGCGCCCAGAAGGTGCCCGAGATCGGCAGGAAGCCCGCGAACCGCTCGGCGCGGTGGCAGGCGAGGGTCCACGTCATCATGCCGCCAGCGGAAAAGCCGGCGGCGAGGATGCGCCGGGGGTCGATGGGGTAGCGGCGGGTGACGTCGTCGAGCAGGGCATCGAAATAGGCGAGCTCCCGGCTGTCGTCCTGCAGGCCCTTGCGGGGGGCGTTGCGGATGAGCCAGTCGAGGTCGCCCGACTGGGGGGCGATCAGCGCGACGCCGAGCTCGTCGACGAGGGCGCGGATGGCGGCGTTGGCCATCTCGCCGGCGGCGGTGCCGCGGTAGCCGTGCATGAACACGATGGCGCCGAACGGCCCCTCGCCCGGCGGCAGGGCGATGCGGTAGGTGCGCTCGCCGAGGGCGCAGTCGGTGTCCGCGTCGCAGGCCGCGGCCTTGGCGACCGACAGGATCGCCAGGAGCGCCGCCGTCATGAATTTGAGCACCATCGACGTTTCCCCCGCTGCCCGACGGGGCCATATCAGACCGTCGCCCCGCCGTTGTGAAGGCCCCCCGGCCGCGGCACGGCGCGCGCCATGTTCCGCGGGCCGAAACAGGCGCGGGAACGCCGGACGCAAAAGCCGCCGGCGCTTGCGGCGCCGTGCGCGCGGGGCCAGGGTGGCGGCAGAAAAACAACTGATCGTGAGGAGAGGCCCATGTCTCAATCGGCTCGTCTGGCCGGCAAGACCGCGGTGGTT
This sequence comes from Alphaproteobacteria bacterium, assembly GCA_030431335.1. GTDB lineage: Bacteria > Pseudomonadota > Alphaproteobacteria > Rhizobiales > Amorphaceae > Acuticoccus. Next base: position 2,550 of record JAUIJH010000186.1, on the reverse strand, counting down.
ACGGGCGCGGCATCCGGCTTCGGCCAGGGCATCGCGGAGCGCTTCGCGGCGGAGGGCGCGCGCGTCGCGGTGCTCGACATCGACGCGGAGGGCGCCGAGCGCGTCGCCAAGGGGATCGGCGCGGCGGCGATCGCGCTGGGGTGCGACGTGTCCAAGGCCGGCGAGGTGACGCAGGCGGCCGACGCGGCGATCGGCGCCTTCGGCGAGATCGACATCGTGGTCAACAACGCCGGGGTGAGCCACGCCAACGGGCCGCTGCTGGGCGTGGACGAGGCGACCTTCGACAAGATCTTCGCCGTCAACGTCAAGTCGATCTACCACGCGTGCCATGCCTTCGTGCCGCACTGGCGGGCGATCGGGCGCGGGGTGATGATCAACATCGGCTCCACGGCGGGGCTGCGGCCGCGCCCCGGGCTCACCTGGTACAACGCCAGCAAGGGCGCCGTGAACCTCCTCACCAAGTCGCTGGCGGTGGAGCTGGCGCCGGACAATGTGCGGGTGTGCGGCATCGCCCCGGTGATGGGCGAGACGGGCCTGTTGGAAACCTTCATGGGCATGAAGGACACGCCGGAAAACCGCGCGCGCTTCCTGGCGACGATCCCGCTGGGGCGCCTGTCGCGGCCGGACGACATCGCCAACGCGGCGCTCTACCTCGCCTCGGACGAGGCCTCGCTGGTGACGGGCGTCAACCTGGAGGTGGATGGCGGGCGGTGCGTCTAGCGGCCTTCGCTTGAATTTGGGGGGAGGGCCTCCGGCGGGCTCGGGTCTCACCAACGATCAGGGCCGCCCGATCGCCGGAGCCGCCGTCGCTTCCTCTCCCTGGCAGCGGAGAAGGCGAGCCGCAAGGGCGAGCGGCTTCGCCGGCCTTCGGCCCCTTGCGCCCCACCTCCTCCGCCGCCCTGTCGGGGGCGCGACGGCGGCTCCGACGATCAGGCTCCGGGGCCAGGCGCGTGCGAGGGCATGAGCTTGAGGCGTGCCGCTGGGGCCCCGCCACGGCCTAGGCGGTCAGGACTTCCACGCCGCGTTGGGTGAAGGCGGCTTTTTGCGCGGGCGGGACGGACCGTTCCACCAGCACGGTGGTGATCTCCTCGATCGGGACGATCTGGTAGGGGGACGCGGCGCCCAGCTTGTCGGCGCTGGCGATCACCAGGGTCTCCGCCGATTGCGAGGCGATCAGCGCCTTGATCTCGGCCTCCTGCGCGTCGCCCGTGGTGGCGCCGGCGTCCGGGTGGAGGCCGGTCACGCCCATGACGAAGAGGTCGGGCCGGACCCGCGCGATGGCGCGGGCCGCGGTGGCGCCCATGGCGACGATGGAGTGCTTGAAGAGGCGCCCGCCGATCAGCTCGACATCGATGGCGGGGTGGGACGCGAGCTCCACCGCGATGCTGGGACTGTGGGTGATCACGGTGAGCGCGAGGTCGGGCGGCAGGGCGCGGGCGAGCGCGACGTTGGTGGTGCCGCCATCGAGGAACACCACCTGGTGGGACGCGAGGAGGGGCGCGGCCCGCGCGGCCAGCACCGCCTTGGCCTCGGGCGATACCCGGGCGCGGCCCTGGAAATCGGCGAGCGCGGGGGAGGCGGGAAGCGCGCCGCCGTGCACGCGCTGGAGCTTTCCCCTGGCCGCGAGCTCGCGCAGGTCCCGCCGCACCGTGTCCTCCGAAACGGCGAACTCGCGCGCCAGGTCGGCCGCGACGAGCCGGCCGTCGCGCGCCAGGCGGGCCAGCATCAGCGCCTTGCGTTCGTCGGTCAGCATCGGGGGGCCTCGTTCGTTGCACGAAAATTCTTGACACTGCACGAAGTTGCACGAAATTGGGGCGACATCAACCGAGAGCCTCCCGATGAGCATTGCCGACCGTATTCGCATCCAGGATGTGCGCACCCTCGCGGACGACTGGTTCGTCCTGAAGAAGACGACGCTCGATTACAGGCGGGCGGCAGGGGAATGGCAAACGATCAGCCGCGAGACCTATGACCGCGGCAATGGCGCCGTCATCCTGCTGTACGACCCCGACCGGCGCACCGTGGTCTTGACCCGCCAGTTCCGCTACCCGGCGTTCGTGAACGGCCACGACGACTTGCTGATCGAGGCGCCGGCGGGCCTCCTCGACATGGCGTCGCCGGAAGCGCGGATCCGCGCCGAGGTGGAGGAGGAGACCGGCTACACCGTCGGCGCGATCACGCCGCTGTGGGACGTGTTCATGAGCCCCGGCTCGGTCACCGAGCGGCTGTTCTTCTTCGTCGGCCGCTATACGCCCCGGGACCGGCAGCGGGCGGGCGGCGGAACGTTCGAGGAAGGGGAGGACATCGAGGTGCTGGAGCTCGGCTTCGACGCGGCCATGGCGATGGTGGAAGCCGGGACGATCCGCGATGCCAAGACGATCATGCTGCTCCAGTACGCGGCGTTGAACCTGTTCGACCCGGCCTAGGGCAAGCTGCTTGTCTCATGATGTCTTTGCCTTTTCCGGGCAGGGAGAAGGCGCTGCAGGGAAGATTGCACCTCCCCTGCAGCGGCGAGGGACGGATCGGTGACGTGCCGGCCGTGATGGGCCG
>JAUIJH010000185.1 GCA_030431335.1 Alphaproteobacteria bacterium | reverse complement strand
GTGGGGGCTGTCGGCGAACAGGTCGATCAGCGCCTCGACGTCGTTGGTTACGAGCGCGGTCTCGTATGCGTCGAACGCGGCCCTCACTTCGGCCTCAACCTTGCTGCGCATCGCCTCGTCCATCGTCACTGCCTTTTCCGCGATCAATTTTGCTCTCCCTCACCTGCAACCATGAGGCCATGATGCACACTGCGACGCTCGACGCCGAGCCGAAGGCGCTGACTTTCGCCCCCGCCGCAACGGCCCTCCTCGTGATCGACATGCAGCGCGACTTCCTGGAGCCGGGCGGCTTCGGCGAAGCGTTGGGCAACGACGTCGGCCTGCTGCGCGCCGCGATCGGCCCCTGCCGCGACGCGCTCGCGGCCGCCCGCGAGCACAAGGTGCTGGTGGTGCACACTCGCGAGGGGCACCGGCCGGACCTTGCCTGCGCGCCGCCCGCCAAGATCGCCCGCGGCGACCCGGCCAAGCGGATCGGCGACGACGGGCCGATGGGCCGCATCCTGGTGCGCGGCGAGTACGGCCACGACATCATCGACGAGCTCGCCCCGGTCGCCGGCGAGATCGTCATCGACAAGCCCGGCAAGGGCGCCTTTCACCAGACCGATCTCGCCCAGATCCTGCAGAATCGGGGCATCGACACGTTGATCGTGTGCGGCGTCACCACCGAGGTGTGCGTGCACACCACCATCCGCGAGGCCAACGACCGCGGCTATCATTGCGTCGCCCTCGCCGATGCCTGCGCCAGCTACTTCCCCGAGTTCCACCGCGTGGGCCTGGAGATGATCAAGGCGCAGGGCGGCATCTTCGGCTGGGTTTCCGACAGCGCGAAGTTCGCGTCGGCCTTGTCCGCCGCAGCAGCTTGAGGCCGCCGAAGCGCCGAGCCCCGGCAAGAAGCTTGCATCGAACGGGCGGATCGGAAACGACCGGATCCGAAGAAACGTGCCAGGCGGAGCGAGCGACATGAGCGAGACGAACAAACCCGACGCGGCCTACCTCGACGCCGCATCGGCCGTGGTGGGTCTCACCGTCGCGCCCGAATACCGGGAGAACGTGCTGCGCTTCCTCGCACTCGCCGCCGAGTTCGCCGATGCGCTCGACGGCGCGCCGGTGGCGGACGACCACCAGGCCCACGCCCCCGTCTACTGCCCGCCCGAGCGCTGAGATGGATCCGTTGCAGCCGGGCGCCACCGCCCTTGCCATCGCCGAGGCCGTCAACTCAGGCACCGTCAGCGCCCGCGCGGTGACCGAGGCCGCGCTGGCCCGGATCGAAGCCGACAATGCCCGGATCAACGCCTTTTCCGCCGTCACCGCCGCGCGCGCCCTCGCCGAGGCGGACGCGGTCGATGCCGCCTGCGCGGATGGCGTCGCGCCCGGTCCGCTCGCCGGGGTGCCGTTCGCGGTGAAAAACCTGTTCGACCTCGAGGGCATCACCACCCTCGCGGGTGCCAAGCTGACCCAGAGCGATCCCCCCGCCGCCAAGGATGCGGACCTGGTGGCCAAGCTCAGCGCCGCCGGCGCGATCTGCGTCGGCGCGCTGCACATGGGCGAATTCGCGTACGATTTCACCGGCGAGAACGCGCACTACGGCGCCTGCCGCAATCCGCACGACACGAGCCGCATGACGGGCGGCTCCTCGTCCGGCTCGGGCGCGGCGGTGGGCGCCGGGCTCGTGCCGCTGACGCTGGGTTCGGACACCAACGGGTCGCTGCGGGTGCCGGCCTCGCTGTGCGGCGTCTTCAGCCTCAAGCCCACCTATGGGCGCCTGTCGCGCGGCGGCTCCTATCCGTTCGTCGACAGCCTCGACCATCTCGGCCCCCTCGCCCGCTCGGCCGCCGACCTCGCCCTCGCCTACGATGCGATGCAGGGCCCCTCCGCGCGCGACCACGCGCAAGCCGCCCGCCCGACCGAACCCACCGGCGACCGCCTCGAAGGCGGCGACGTGCGCGTCGGCGTCCTGCGCGGCTGGTTCGAGGCGCAGCAGAACGACGACGCGAAGGCGCGGTGTGCGCGGGTGCTGACGGCCCTGCCGGCGGCCCGCGACGTGTCGCTCGAAGGGGTGGAGGCCGGGCGCGCCGCCGCCTATCTCATCACCAACGCGGAAAGCTCGGCCTGGCATCTGCCGCGCCTGCGCGCGGACGCCGGCGCCTTCGACCCCGACACCCGCGACCGCTTCCTCGCCGGCGCGCTGCTGCCGGCGGCATGGATCGCCAAAGCCCAGCGAGTGCGGCGGTGGTGGCTCGGCCAGTTGATGCGCGCGTTCCAGGACGTGGACCTCCTGGTGTGCCCGGCCACCCCGTTCTCCGCGCCCCGGATCGGCCAGAAGACCATCGAGCTGGCGGGCCGCGAGGTGTTGCTGCGCCCCAATCTGGGGCTCCTGGCGCAGCCGTTCTCGTGCGTCGGCCTGCCGGTCGTCACGGTGCCGGTGTTCGCGCCCGGCGAGGCGCCCATCGGGGTGCAGCTCATCGCGCCGCCGTGGCGCGAGGATTTGGCGCTCGCCGCCGCCCACCACCTCGAACAGGCCGGGATCGCCGCGGCCCACCTGCCTGCCGCCACCTGAACAACCACCAATGGCGCGGCCGGAATTCCCGGCCGCCCCCCCCCCCCCCAAGCTGCGGAGCGTTTCAGTTCGCGGTCACGGATTTGATGTAGAAATCGATCATCTCGGTCAGCGATTCCGGGGTTCGCCGAAGGCGGCTGCGTAAGGCCGCCCCTTCCCAACAGTTGACCAACAGGTCTCCGAGCTGCTGGACATCGCAGTTGCCTGGGATCTCCCCGCACTGCCGTGCTTCTTCCAGGCAGGCAGCCATTCGGGCGGCGATCCCGGAAAAGCAAGCTTCGATCCTGAGCCGGAAGACCTCGTTGATGCCCGACAATTCCTGACCGAGGCCGCCGATGAGGCAGCCCATGTAACCCTCGGCGCGATACGATTGCTCCGTCATCGCGAAGAATGTCCGCACGCGCGTCAATGGCGGATGCGATGTGTCGCCCAGGCAGGCGTCGAGCCCCTCGTGGACGCTGGCCATGTACGTGTCGAGGACCTGGAGGGCAAAGTCCTCCTTGTCCTTGAAATGGTGGTAGAACGAGCCCTTCGGAATTCCCGTTTCGCTCAGCAGAGCCTGTATGCCCAGGTCGTTGTAGCCATGGGTCAACAGCATGGGCAGGCCCGCGCCGATCAGGCGCTGCTTGGTCGAATGCACGGAACATCGCTTTCTGCCGCGGGCCAAAAATCCGAGTTCATCGACGTCTCCGCTCGGGGCCTTTGCCGCCCTTCGCCGCCGACCGAGCTCAGGCGGCCGTCATCTTGATCATATGTTCGATGACGTGGCTATGCTCGTGCTGCGGGCTGAACATGATGATCTCCGCGTCGGCGTCGACCTTCACGTTGTGGCCGGGCGGCCAATAGAACAGGTCGTCGGCGTTGACGGTTTCCTGCTTGCCGGCCGCATCGGTCGTGGTGATCCGGCCGCGCAGCACGTACCCCCAATGCGGGCTCTGGCAAAGGTTGCCTTCCAGCCCCTGAAAGAGCGGCGTCGTATCGACGCCGGCCGACAGCGTGAAATATTCGCCGCTGATCTTCCCGAATCCGGACGCGTCGCCGAAATCCTTGCGCTGCCGGATAACAGCGCCCGGAATTTCCATTTTGATTTCCACTTGCTCTTTTGCGACGCGCATAGCGTTTCTCCCATTTTTTTCAGTATTGATTCAACTAGACCGATCGGTCTAATAGATCTAATACGCACGCCGAGGCTCCGTCTGTCAAGCTGCGCCACGCGCCAAGATTGGTGCGCATTCTCTGCGATCGGGTGATTCCACCGGGGCGGAAAGCGCGCTAGCGTCGCTGGCCATGCGCCATCTCCAGACCCTCATATTCATCGATGCCGTGGCGCGGGCCGGCTCCATCCGCAAGGCGGCCGATACGCTCGCCATCACCTCGACGGCGCTCAACCGGCGCATCCTGGCGCTGGAGGAGGAGCTGGGCGTGCCGATCTTCGAGCGGCTCGCGAGCGGCGTGCGGCTGTCGACGGCCGGCGAGATCCTGATCCAGCACATCCGCGAGCAGTTGTCGGGGATGGAGCGCGTCAAGGCGCAGATCGCCGACCTCTCCGGCCTCAGGCGCGGGCATGTGGCGATTGCCTCGAGCCAGGCGCTCCTGCCCTATTTCCTGCCGCGCGAGATCGCCGCCTACAAGGCCGAGCAGCCGGCCGTCACCTTCTCGGTCAGCCGGCGCGACCGGGAAGCCGCCGAGCGGGCGCTGCGCGATCACCTCGCCGATATCGCGGTGGTGTTCCAGCCGGTGCGGATGTCGGAATTCCACACGCTGCTCACGGTGCGCCAGCCGCTCCATGCCGTGGTCGGTCCGCAGCACCCGCTGGTCGGCGCGGGCCCGGTGCGGCTGCGCGAATGCCTGGAATACCCCGTCGCGCTGCCGACGGCCGACTACGGCGTGCGCCACATCCTGGAGCTTGCCATGCGCAACTCCTCGCTCGCCCTGTCGCCCGGCACCGAGTCGGACAGCTTCGAGTTCCTGCGCGGGCTGGCGCGCGTGTCGCAGCTCGTGACCTTCCAGATCCCGCTCGGCATCCCGGACGAGGATCTCGCGTCCGGCTGCGCCCGGCCCATCGACCCACGCGATGCGCCGGTCGGCCTCGTCTACATGGGGCAGCTTCGCGGGCGGTCGCTGCCCATCGCGCCGGCCCGCTTCGCCGACCAGCTGGCCCGCGCCTTTGCCGAACGATATGAGTGCGCGTGAGCGGTCAGGCGACCGGCTTTGCGACCACCGCGCGCCAGTCGCCGAGCGCCGTCACGTCGCGGGCCGTCTCGGTGGCCACCGCCTCGCACAGGAAGCCTTTCGGCGCGGTGCCGTCGGCCAGCCGCACGGTGCCGAGCCCGAGCGGCGCCGGAATGCCGGCGAGGAAGGCGCCCACCGCCGCCGACGGCAGCGCCCACACCTCCACCGCGATGGCGCCGCCCTGTCCATCGCCCTGGCGCACGAGCCCCGGACGGGGCGGACTGCCGGCGAGCGCGTAGAAGCGATAGTCGGGCGTCGTCGCGGTCTTGCGCAGGATGCGGCCGCCGAGGCGCGTCAGCTCGCCGTTGAGCGGCAGGCCCGACATGTGCGCGCCGCAAACGACGAGCTCCATTTCGTCCGCCGCGACGGGCGCGGGCGCGGTGGACACGGACGGTGCCGGGCGCGGCCATGGGGTGGCGCCCAGGGTGCGGCTGCCGGCGCGCTCCAGCAGGGCGGCGGCGGCGGCGGCGGCTCCGTCATGCCCGGCCTTGGCGAGCAGCGTCATGGAGCCGGGGCGGCCATCGCCGCGCGGCGGCAGCGGCACCGCGATCCCGCACAGATCGAGCAGGTTGACGAAGTTGGTGTAGATGCCGAGCAGCGAGTTGGCACCGATGGGATCGGCCTCGATGTCGGCCACGCTGACGAAGGTGGGGATGCTGGGCACCGCCAGGATGTCGGCGGCATCGAGCACCGGCGCCATCGCGCGGGCGAGCTCGCGCAGGCGATATTGCGCGCGGAAGGCGTCGGCGGCGCTCTGCCCCTGCGCCACGCCGACCACGTCGCGGATCACCGGCAGAATGGCGTCGGGATCGCGCGCGATCACCGGCTCCACCACGATCTGCCGCTCCGCCACCCACGGGCCGTAATAGAGCATCTGCGCCACCTCGCCGAGCGGCGCGAAGTCGAACGGAATGCAGGTGGCCCCCGCCTCTTCCAGGAGCGCGATGCCCGCCTCGAAGGAGGCGCGCTGGGCCGCGTCGCCGGCAAACTCGAGCCCCTCGATGCGCGGCACCGCGACGGTGAGCGGCGCCGGCAATGCCGGGGCCGGCGTGGCGACCGGGCGGGAATAGGGGTCGCCAGCGTCGTAGCCGGCCGCGACGCGGTAGACGGCATGCGCGTCCGCCACCGTCAGCGCGAAGATGGAAACGGCGTCGAGCGAGCGACAGGCCGGCACCACGCCACGCGTCGACAGCGCCCCCAGGGTCGGCTTGAGGCCCACGATGTTGTTGAGGGCCGCCGGGACGCGCCCCGATCCGGCCGTGTCCGTGCCCAGCGAAAAGGCGACGAGGCCGTGCGCCACCGCGACGGCGGACCCGCTGGAGGAGCCGCCCGGCACGATCAGGGGATCCACGGCGTTCTTGGGCGCGCCATAGGGCGTGCGCGTGCCGTTGAGGCCGGTGGCGAACTGGTCGAGATTGGTCTTGCCGATGAGGATGGCGCCGGCCACCTGCAGCCGCTCCACCACGAAGGCGGTTTCGTCCGGCACATAGGCAAAGGCGGGGCAGGCGGCGGTGGTGGGGAGGCCCGCCACGTCGATGTTGTCCTTCACGACGAAGGGCACGCCCCAGAGCGGCCGGCTCGGGTCGGGCGCGCCGAGGCGCGCGGCGTCGGCCTTAACGTCCGCTTCCTCGCGCAGCAGGAGGAAGATGCCGGGGTCGTCGACGCGCGCGATGCGCCGGTAGACCTCGGCCACCACGTCCGCGGGGCTCGCCCCCTTGGCATAGGCATCGGCGAGGCCGGTGAGCGTGAATTCCAGATCGTGCATGGCGTCAGCTTTTCAGGGTCGGCGGGTGGGGCGCGGCGGCGATCAGTTCCGCCGTGTAGGGGTGCGAGGGGGCGTGCATCACCTGATCGGCCTCCCCCTCCTCCACGATCTCGCCGGCCCGCATGACGACGACGCGGTCGCACAGGAGCCGGACGACCTGCAAGTCGTGGCTCACGAACAGGTACGAGATGCCGAGCCGCGCGCGCAGATCGGCGAGGAGGTTGAGCACCACCGCCTGGATCGACACGTCGAGCGCGGCGGTGGGCTCGTCGAGGATGAGGAAGCGCGGGTCGGTTCCGAGCGCGCGCGCGATGCCCACGCGCGCCTTCTGCCCGCCCGAGAGCTGGTGCGGGAAGCGGTCGATCAGGTGGAGCGGCAGGCCCACGAGGTCGGCAAGCTCGGCGACGCGGTCGCGCCGCGCGCGGGCCGACAGGTCGGTGAGGCGGCGCAGCGGCTCCTCGATGGCGCGCCCGGCGGCGTGGCGCGGGTTGAGGCTGTCGGTGGCGTCCTGGAACACCATCTGGATCTTGCCGCGCCGCTTGTCGCGCGCGAACGACTTGGCCGGCACCGCGCCGATATCCTCGCCGTCGAACAGGATCTTGCCGGAGGTGGGGTCGGCGAGCCGCACCACCATCGCGGAGGTGGTGGACTTGCCGCAGCCCGATTCGCCCACCAGCCCCAGCGTCTCGCCGTCGCGCACGCGGAAGGAGATGCCCTTCACCGCGTGCACCGGGCCGGACTTGCCGGCGAAGGTCTTTTCCAGGTTCTGCACGCGCAACAGCGCCGTGTCGCGCACTGTGTAGGCGGGATCCGGGCCGCGCGCCTCGGCCGGCAGCAGCGAGCGCACCGTGGCGCCCTCGCGCGGCGTCGCGTCGACGAGGCGGCGCGTATAGGCGTGCTGCGGCCGGGCGAAAACGTCGACGGCATCGCCCGTCTCCACCACCACGCCGTCCTTCATCACCGTGATCTTGTCGCAATATTGGGCGGCGAGGCCGAGATCGTGCGTGATGAGGATCGAGCTCATCCCCCGCTCGCGGATGAGCGCCGCGACGAGGTCCATCACCGCCTTCTGGGTGGTGATGTCGAGCCCCGTGGTCGGCTCGTCGGCGATCAGCAGGCGCGGGTCGCAGGCGAGCGCCAGCGCGATGACGATGCGCTGGCACATGCCGCCCGACAGCTCGAACGGGTAGGCATGGTAGCGCGCGGCCGCGTCGCGGATCTTGACCGCCTCCATCGCCGCGATGGCCTTGCTGCGCGCATTGTTGCGGCCGGCGCGGTTGTGGCGGACGAGCACGTCCTCGATCTGATGGCCCACCTTGCGGATGGGATTGAGCGCGGCGCGCGGGTTCTGGAAGATCATCGAGATCTCGCGCCCGCGCACGTCCGCCATCTGGCGCTCGGGGGCGTGGGCGAGGTCGATGCCGCTATAGACGCAAGTGCCCGCCTCGATGCGCCCGCCGGCATCGAGGATCCTGAGCAGCGCATAGGCGGTGACGGACTTGCCCGAGCCCGATTCGCCGACGATGCCCATGGTCTCGCCCGAGCCGACGGCGAGCGAGATGCCCTTCACCGCCTCCACATGGCCGTTGCGGGTGCGGAAACCGATGCGCAGGTTGTCGATGGCCAGCATCAGGTGCGCCTCCTGGGATCCACGATGTCGCGCAGACCATCGCCCAGAAGATTGAAGGTGAACACGGCGATGACGAGGAAGAGGCCCGGGAACAGCGCCAGCCACCACTCCCCCGAGACGATGAAGTTGGCGCCCTCGGCCACCATGATGCCCCACTCGGCCGTGGGTGGGCGCACACCCAGCCCGATGAAGGACAGGCCCGCCGCGTTGAGGATCGCCCAGCCGAGATTGAGCGAGACCTGCACCATCATCGGCGGCAGAGCGTTGGGAAAGATGTGCAGCGCCAGCACCGAAAGGTCGCGGTTGCCCGAGAGCTTGGCCGCCAGCGCGAACCCCGCCTCGCGGCGCGTGTTGACCTCGGCGCGGACGAGGCGGGCGTAGAACGGCAGGTTGATGATGGCGGTGGCGTAGATGATGTTTTCGACGCTGTTGCCGAGCGCCGCAACGATGCCCATCGCCAGCACGAACAGCGGGAAGGCCATGATGGTGTCGAGGATGCGCGACAGGCCCGCGTCGAGCCAGCCGCCGTAGTAGCCCGCGAGGCCGCCCAGCACCGAGCCGGCGACGAAGGAGAGCGCCACCGCCGCCACCGAGATGGTGAGGTCGAGCCGTGTGGCGACGATGACGCGCGAGAACACGTCGCGGCCGAGGCTGTCGGTGCCGAACCAGTGCGCCCACGAGGGCGGCTGCAGCGCTACCGCCGCCTCGGAGGCGAGCGGATCGTAGGGCACCAGCGAGGGTCCGACCACCGCCATCGCGATGAGCACCGCGAACATGAAGAACGCGATCAGCGTGACCGGATTGTCCTTGAGGACATAGAGGATGTGGCCGAAGGCCGTCTGCCCCGACTTGGCTGCCGCTGTGCTCATCGCGCCTTGAACCCGATGCGCGGATCGATCGCGGCGTACAGCAGGTCGATGACGAGGTTGAGGGCGACGAAGAGGAGCGCCATCGCAAGCACGAAGCCCTGCACCGCCGCATAGTCCGACGCCACCAGCGCCTCCACCGCGTAGGAGCCGATGCCGGGCCAGGCGAACACCTTCTCCACCAGCACGTTGGCGCCCAGCGTGAACGAGAACACCATGCCCAGCGTGGTGACGACCGGCAGCAGCGCGTTCTTCAGCGCGTAGCCGTAGACCACCTTGCGTTTGGTGAGGCCGGCGGCCCGCGCCGTGCGCACGAAGTCGGACGACAGGGCCGACAGCATCGCCGCCCGCGTCATCCGCGCGATCGGGGCGAGGGTGAAGAGGGCGAGCGTGCACGCCGGCAGGGCGAGCTGGCGCAGTGCCGCAAAGAAGGTCTCCCAATCGCCGGCGAGAACCGCATCGACCAGGAAGAAGCCGGTCACGCGAGACGGCTCGAAGTAGATGAAATCCAGCCGGCCGAGTGGCGACGGCGCCCAGCCGAGCAGGTAGTAGAAGATGTAGATGAGGAGGATGCCGGTGAAGAAGGTCGGCATCGAGACGCCCGCCGTCACCAGCACCCGGCACAGGTGATCGACCCACGACCCCGGCCGCGTCGCCGCCAGCACCCCGAGCGGGACGGCGATGGCGCACGACAGGAGGAGCGCCGCCAAGGTCAGCTCCAGCGAAGCCGGCAGGCGGCGGGCAAGGTCCTCCATCACCGGCTGGCCGGTGGTGAGCGAGGTGCCGAGGTCACCCTTCAAAAGGTCCTGCGCGTAGATGGCGAACTGTGTCGGCAAGGGCTTGTCGAGGCCCAGCTTGGCGCGCACCTCGGCGATGGATTTTTCGTCCGCGGTGGGACCGGCGAAGTAGACCGCCGGATCGCCGGGCAGCGCACGGGTGAGGACGAAGGAGATGATCACGACGCCCACCACCACGGGGATCGCCTGGGCGATCCGCATGAGGATGGGACGGCCGCGCCGCAGAAAGCCGAGGCGTGGCAGGGCGAGCGGCGCGGCGGCCATGGCTCAGCTTTTCGCGAGGCCGCGTGCGTCGAGCTGGCGGTGGAACCAGTACTGGTATCCCTCCGCTCCGTTCGCCGCGACGTTCAGGGCCGGCTGCCACAGGGGAATACGCGGCAGGTCCTCGAATGCGATCTCGAACATGCGCTTGATCTTCGGGGCCCAGCTCGGATCGTCGACGGGGATGTAGAGCGTCTCGTCGACGAGCTTCTCGATCTCCTCGTTGCGGTAGTTGGAGGAGTTGAAGAGGTGCCCGTCCTTGTAGGCCCAGAAGAAATAGTAGTCGGGGTAGTTGAGCCAGCCGCCGAAGCCTTCCAGGTGCAGCGGCAGGCGCTTTTCCACCAGCGAGGCGGTGCGCCAGTTGGCGCCGGGGATCTTTTCGAGCTGCGACTTGATGCCGAGCTTGCCGAGATTCTCGATGATGAGGAGCGCGGTGGGCTCCATCCAGTCGGCCTGGTTGAGGTCGATGGAGAACGGCACCTCGAAGCCGTCCTTGTAGCCCGACTTGGCAAGGTGCTCCTTGGCCTTGTCGAGGTCGGTGTAATAGGGCGAGGGCTGCGGCCAATCGAGCGAGGTGATCTCCGGCGAGCCGCCCCACATGGGCTTGCCGCGGCCATAGGCAGCCGTCTGGAAGACTTCCTCGTAGGGGATGGCGTAGGCGATCGCCTTGCGCACGTCCGGATCCTTGAACGGCTCGAAATTGTTGTTGAGGCCGACGACGTAGATCGCGTTCTCGATGGGAGTGGAGAACACCTCCACGTTCGGGTTCTCGTCGAGCTCGGCGGCGTCCTTGTTGGGGATGTTGAAGGACATCTGCACGTCGCCGCGCTCGATGAGGGCGCGGCGCGTCGCCTGGCTCGGCACCTCGCGCAGGATGACGCGCTGCACCGGCGGCAGGTCGCCGTCGCCGCCCACCCAGCCGTCGAAGCGCTCGTAGACGAGCTGCTGGCCCGGATCCCAGCGCGTCACCTTGAAGGCGCCCGAGCCGATGGTGTTCTTGTGCACGAACTCC
>JAUIJH010000184.1 GCA_030431335.1 Alphaproteobacteria bacterium | reverse complement strand
CAAGCACGGGTGAGGCCGGCGCCGCGCTCCCAGGTCCGCAGGCGTAAGTGCGCGGGGCTCGCCACTTGCGCGATCGAGATATTGGCGCGCTCGGGAAACAGCGGATGATGCTCCAGCATGGACCCGATGCGGTCGAGCTCAATCGCCTCCACGTCCTCGACGAAAAAGATCGCGTGAGGATTGCCCATGCTGACCACGCCGGGCGAGTGGCTACTCTATGCGGAGGCATTGTATGAGAAATTTGATCTCGCGCTGGGGCAGATCACCACATCGGCGCATGACGAGGCGCTCTATCTGATTTTGCACACGCTGGAGATACCGCTCGATAGCGACGAAAGCGTTCTGGCGGAGAATCTCTCGATTCAGCAACGCCACGCGCTTATCGAAGTGTTTCGCAAACGGGTGTTGGATCATACCCCGGCGGCCTACCTCACGCGTGAGGCGTGGTTGAACGATGAACGGTTTTACGTGGACGAGCGGGTGTTGATTCCGCGCAGCTATTTTCTCGAACTGATTCCGGAAGAGCTCGATCGGCTGTTACCGCCGAAAATGAAGATCACGAATGTCGTGGATGTCTGCACGGGCTCGGGATGCCTCGCGATTCTTTTGGCCAAACACTTTCCCGAGGCGCGGGTTGATGGCGTTGACCTTTCGGCGGACGCGCTGGAAGTCGCCAAGCGCGAACGGCCCGATCTCATCGTGATGGACATCCAGCTTCCCGAGATGTCCGGTCTCGAAGTGACCGAGAAGATTAAATCCGACCCGGACCTCGCGCCGATCCCTGTCATCGCGGTTACGGCCTTTGCGATGAAGGGCGACGAGGAACGCATCCGCGCCGCCGGCTGCGAGGCCTACCTGTCGAAACCGATCTCCATCGATCGCTTCATTTCGACCATCAAGGCGTTTTTGCCGCCTATTTGATTTTCGCTTCGCGGAACTCGACGTGCTTCTTGGCGATCGGGTCGTACTTCTTCTTGACCATCTTGTCGGTCATCGTACGGGTGTTCTTCTTCGTGACGTAGAAGTAGCCCGTGTCCGCCGTGGACTGAAGCTTCACTTTGATGGTAACGGCCTTGGCCATGGATACCTCTTTCGGACCGCAGTGGCGGCCGCTCCTGGTGTGAGAATACCGAAACCCTGCTGATGGGATGCCAGCGGCGCGAAGTCAAGACGTAGCGACGGCGGAGGCGGTCCCGCAGACCGGAAATCGCCGACTTTAAAGCCCGGTCCGCCGCACCCGCAGCAGCGCCACCGCCACGTAGATCCCGAACACGGCCGCGATGGCGGCGGCGAAGCCGTGCGGCGGCGCGAGGTCGAGGCTGGTGCCGAGCAGCACCGGGCCGATCAGCATGCCGACGGCGTACATCATCACGAAGGCGGCGTTGGCGGAGGCGAGCTCGGCCCCCCGGTAGCGGGCGCCCAGGTGCGTGAGGCCCACCGTGTAGAGCCCCGCCACGATGCCCCCGGTCACGAACAGCACCACCAGGAGCGCCGCGTAGTTGGACGCCACCACCGGCATCAGCGCCGCCCCCAGCGCGCCCACCGCGCCGCACCCGATGAGGAGGAGGCGCCGGTTCACCCGGTCCGCCAGGTAGCCGATGGGGATCTGCGACAGCATGTTGCCCGCCGCGATGGCCGAGACCAGGATCACTGCGCGTTCGCCGCTCAGCCCCAACTCGGTACCGTAGAGCGGCAGGATCGCCGTGCCTCCCGATTCCACCGCGCCGAACACCAGCGCCGCGAACAGCGCCAGCGGCGCGTAGGCGATGAAGCGCAGCAGGTTGCGCTGGCCGTGGTCGGGCAGCGCCGGCTCCCGGTTCATCACGCTCAGCACCGGCACGGCGGCCAGCAGCAGCGCGACGCTGCCGATGGCGAACGGCAGCAGCCCCTGCGTGCCCACCAGCGCCAGGATCAGCGGCCCGAACGAGATGCCCACCGACAGAAACGCCGTATAGATGCCGATCACGAGCCCGCGGCGATGCTCGGGCGCCAGCGAATTGATCCAGAACTCGGTCAGCGCGAAAATGATGGTGATCGACGCGGAGTAGACGAACCGCAGCGGGAACCACCAGACGAACGCCTCCACGTAGTAGAAGGCGAGGAGCGTCACCGCCATCGTCAGGAACGAGGCGATGATCAGCCGCGCGGTGCCGAAGCGCTTGGCGAGCCCGGTGACGAACGGCAGGACCAGGATGGCGGCGACGCCCGCCGTCGCCGTGTTGACGCCCACCATGCTCGGCGACACGCCGCGCTCGTGCAGCACCACCGAAAGGAGCGGCAGCGACAGGCTGAGCGCCATGCCCACGCCCGTGATGCCGCTGATCACCGCCGCCAGCGCCGCGATGTCGACGCGCGCCGACGGTGCCGCGCCTTGCGCCCGCACTGTCTCCGTCGGCTTCTTGATGGGCTGCAGTGCGTCCATGACGGACAGTGTTTCGCTTAAAAAATGAGCAAGCGCCAGTGCCGAAACGACCCCGACGGCGGGGAGGTTAGAGGAGCTGCCTTGTGAAAGCCTTGCCCTGCCAGCGGTAGAACGGCACCGGCGTTTCGGGGCGCAGCTTGGGGTCGGCGGCGAGGCGCGCGGTCAACTCGTTCAGCACCGTGACCGTGATGGTCGGCAGCGTCATCTGGAGCGCCTTGGCGATGGGCACCCAGGCGATCTCCTCCAGCTCCGCATCGTCGCCGACGATGGTCTCGTCGATGTCGGCGACGCACTCGCGCGGCACCATGAAGAAGCGCGTGTCGTAGCGGCGCGGGCGGCCGGGCGGGGTGATGGCGCGGGCGACGAAGGTGAGCGCGCTGAGATCGAGGGCGAGGGCGCGGACCGCGAAGGCGGCGAAGGGGGGCGAGGTGGGGATGCGCTTGGGGCCCTTGCAGCCCACCAGCACGCCGGTCTCCTCGAACGCCTCGCGCAGCGCCGCCACGCCGAAGGCGCGCACCCTGGTGGGGGTGTGGCGCGTGCTGGTGTGGGCGGTCAGCTTCTGGGCCGTCTGCGGGTCGTAGGGGCGGGCGACGGTCACCCGCGAATCGGCCGCGTCGACCCGTCCGCCCGGAAACACGAACTGGTTGGGCATGAACACGTGGCGCGCGTTGCGCCGGCCCATCAGCACGCTGGGTTCCCCGCTGGCGTCGAGCACGATCAGGCTCGCCGCGTCGCGCACCTTGACCGGTGTCTTGGCGGCGCGCTCCTGCCCGCCCTCGGCCTCCGACAGTTGCGCGCGCAGCGCCTCGCCCCGGTCGGGCGGGTCCGCCTTCACGACCAGCGCTCGGCGTCGGGTCCGAAACCGTGCATCCCGCTCGCCCACTGGAAGGCGATCAATCCGCCCTTGATGGGGCGCAGGAGGACGAGCGACATGATCACCGTCATCGGCAGGAAGATCGCCGCATGCTCCCACATGGGCGGCTTGAAGGCGATCTCGAAGCCCAGCATCAGCCCGACCACCACGTGGCCCACGATCATCATCACGATATAGGGCGGCGCATCGTCGGCGCGCTGGTGCGACAGGTCCTCCCCGCAGCACGGACAGGCGGTCCGGACCGTGAGGTAGCCGTCGAAGATCGGCCCCTCGCCGCAGCTGGGGCACCGGGCGAGCGCGCCGTGTTTGAGGGCATGGAGTATCGACCGGTCCGTCATCGCCGACCTTTTCGCTTGTGGGGTTTGTGGACTCTGTGGGGGCCGGGGCGGGCGCCGCGGCGCGGTGCACGGCGCTTGGGACCAGCGTCGTGCTCCACGATCTCGAAGCGCAGCGCGCCCGACAGCGGCGCCGCCTCCAACAGGCGCACCGCGACCATGTCGCCGAGCCGGAAGGTGTGCCCGGACGCTTCCCCGATCAGGGAATGGCTGATCTCGTCGTAGACCATGTACTCGTCCGCCAATGTCGAGATCGGCACGAAACCGTCGCCCCCGGACTCGACGAGCTTGATGAATAACCCCGCCTTGGTGACACCGGCAATCTTTCCCGCGAACGTCGCGCCGATGGACCCGGCCAGCCAGCCGGCGATGAGCCGGTCGATGGTCTCGCGCTCGGCCACCATGGAGCGCCGTTCGGTGGCGGAGATGTCGGCGCCGATCTGCCCCAGCGCGGCCATCTCGCCGTCGGTGAGGCCGTCGTGGCCGAGGTTTTCCGCCACGATCAGCGCGCGATGCACGATGAGGTCGGCATAGCGGCGGATCGGCGAGGTGAAGTGCGCGTAGCGGCGCAGGTTGAGGCCGAAATGGCCCAGATTGTCCGGCGCATACTCGGCCTGGGACTGGCTGCGCAGCACCACTTCGTTGACGAGCTGGGCGTTGGGCGTGTCCTCCACCTGGGCCAGGATCGCGTTGAAATGCTCCGGCCGCAGCCGCGTGCCCTTGGCGAGCTTGATGTCCAGCGTCGCCAGGAACTCGCGCAGCGCGTCGATGCGCTCCAGGCTCGGTGCGTCGTGCACCCGGTAGAGGAGGGGGACGCGCTCCGCCTCGCACGTCTCCGCGGCGGCCACGTTCGCCTGGATCATGAACTCTTCGATCAGCCGGTGGGCGTCGAGGCGCTGCGGCACCACCACGCGTTCCACGCCGCCATCGGGGGTCAGCGCGATCTTGCGCTCGGGCAGGTCGAGTTCCATCGGCTGGCGCGCGTCGCGGCCGCGCTTGAGGCATGCGTAGGCCGCGAACAGGGCGTTGACGTGTTCGGCCATGTCGCTCGGCGCGCCGTCGGCGATCTCCTGGGCCTGCGCATAGGCCAGCTTGCGCGCCGAGCGGATCATCACCCGGTGCACGCTGTGGCGTGTCTTGCGCCCGTCGCGGCCGAACACCATGCGCATGGCGATGGCGGCGCGCGCCTCCCCCTCGCGCAGCGAGCACAGGTCGTTGGAGATCCGCTCCGGCAGCATCGGCACCACGCGGTCGGGGAAATAGGTGGAGTTGCCCCTGAGGCGCGCCTCCGCGTCCATCACCGAGCCGGGTGTGACGTAGTGGGCGACGTCGGCGATCGCCACCGTCACGATGTGGCCGCCCTCGTTGCCGGGGTCGGGCTCGGCGAACACGGCGTCGTCGTGGTCCTTGGCGTCGGGCGGGTCGATGGTGACGAAGGGGATGTCGCGCCAGTCCTCGCGGCCCGAAAGGGTCGCGGGCGTCGCCGCCTCGGCCGCCGCGATCACCCCTTGCGGGAAGCGGTCGGGGATGCCGTGGGCGTGGATGGCCAGCAGCGACACGGCCTGCTCGGTGCCCATCGGCCCCACGATCTCCACCACCCGCGCCGCCCGGCCGCGCGCCGCCTCGATGCGCACCAGAGTGTTGTCGGCGATGTCCTTCACCGCGTCGGGGTCGATCGCGAACACGTCGCGCTCTTTCTTCGACACGGGGGTGAGCTGCGGGCGGCCGCCGATCCGCTCCAGCACCGCCAGGGTGGCGGACGGGCGGCGCTCGATCAGCTTGATCACCCGGCCGGTGGGCATCTCGCCCTCGTCCTGGGAAATGCGGGCGAGGAGGCGGTCGCCCAGCCTGGGGGCGGGACCCTTGGCGACCAGCAGCACCTTGGGCGGATCGCTGTCGTCCTCCCAGCTCGTCGGCTCGGCGAGGAGGTCGCCATCGGCGGTGCGATCGGTCACGACCAGCAGCGTGACGCGGGGCAGTTCGCCCTTGCGCTTGAGCCGCTTGCCGGCCTTGTCGAGGAGGCCCTCGTCGGCCATTTCGGCGAGCAGGCTCTTCAGCCCGATGCGGTCGCCGCCCTTGACGTTAAAGGCGCGCGCGATCTCGCGCTTGCCGACACGGCCGGGCGCATCGGCAAGGAAGCGCAGGATTTCTTCGCGGGTGGGAAGTGAGTGTTTGTTCACCGCCTGAATGTGTGCCCTTTGCCCCCGCTCGTCGAGAGCGTTGAGGCCACACTGGACGCACGCCACTCATGCAGCGGCGAAAAAACGGCCGCCGCCTGCGCCGTTCGGCCGCGCTCCGCCCCGCCCGCGCCCGCCGAAGCGGGCGAGCGCGCGCCCCGGAGGCTTTAAAAGCCTGCGGGTCGGGATCGACGAGCAACCCGGAAGAACGCGACCAGCGAAGGCGCGCGGCCCGAACGGCGCTAGTCCGCCTCGCCGTCCTTCGCGGCCGGCGCCGGCTTCTTCTTCGGCGCGGCCTTCTTGGCCGTCCCGTCCGCCTTGGCGGTGGCCTTCTTGGCTGCGGGTTTCTTGGCCGCGGTCTTCTTGGCGGCCGGCTTCTTGGCCGTGCTCTTGGCCTTGCCGCCGGGCTTGCCCGCCTTCGCCTCGATCAGCTTCAGCGCGTCTTCCAGGGTGATGGCCTGCGGATCGGTGCCCTTGGGCAGCGTCGCGTTGACCTTGCCGTGGTTGACGTAGGGACCGTAGCGGCCCTCGCGCACCGTCACCGCGCCGCCGCTCGGGTGGTCGCCCAGCGCCTTGAGCGCGGCCGGGGTGCGCGAGAAGCGCGACTTGTCCGACTGCTCGGCGATCAGCGTCACCGCCCGGTTGAGGCCCACCTCGAACACGTCCTCGATGCTCTCCAGCTTGGCATATTTGCCCTGGTGCAGCAGGAATGGGCCGTAGCGGCCGAGGCCGGCCTGGATCGGCCCCTGGGTTTCGGGGTGGACACCCACCGTGCGCGGCAGATCGATCAGCGCGACGGCCTTGTCCAGCGTCAGCTCCGCCGGCTCCCAGCCCTTGGGCAGGGACGAGCGCTTGGGCTTTTCCCCCTCGTCGGGCGCGGCCATCTCCACATAGGGGCCGAAGCGGCCTGATTTCAGCGAGATTTCCAGCCCGTGCACCGGGTGGAGGCCGAGCACGCGCGGCTGGTCGTTGGCCGGCGGCGCGTTGGGGTCCTCGCCCAGCTGGCGCGTGAAGTTGCACTCCGGATAGTTGGAGCAGCCGATGAAGGCGCCGAACCGGCTGTTCTTCAGCGAAAGCTTGCCGGCGTGGCACAGCGGGCAGACGCGCGGGTCGCTGCCGTCGGCCTTGGGCGGGAAGATCAGCGGCGCCAGCTCCTCGTTGAGGGCGTCCAGCACGTCGGCCGTGCGCACCTCCAGGACCTCGCTGATCTGGCGCGAGAAATCGACCCAGAACTCCCTGAGCACCACGCGCCAGTCGAGCCGGCCGTCGGAGATGGCGTCTAGCTTCTCCTCCAGGTCCGCGGTGAAGGAGTATTCCACGTAGCGCTCGAAGAAGGCTTCCAGGAACGCCGTCACGATGCGGCCCTTGGAGTCGGGCACCAGGCGCTTCTTGTCGAGCGAGACGTAGCCGCGGTCCACCAGCGTCGCCAGCGTCGCAGTATAGGTCGACGGGCGGCCGATGCCGAGCTCTTCCATCTTCTTGATCAGCGTCGCCTCGGTGTAGCGGGGCGGCGGCTCGGTGAAGTGCTGCGAGGGGGTGACCGCGCGGCGGGCCAGCCGCTCGTCCTTGCCGATCTGCGGCAGGCGGGCGTCGTCGTCGTCGTCGCTCGGCTCGTCCGCGCCTTCCATGTAGGCCTTGATGAAGCCCTCGAACACCATCACCGAGCCGGTGGCGCGCAGACCGATGGTCTTGCCGCCGTTGGCCGCGTCGATGTCCACCGTGGTGCGCTCGAACTCGGCCGAGGACATCTGGCTCGCCACCGCGCGCTTCCAGATCAGGTCGTAGAGGCGCGCCTCGTCGTCGTTGAGGCGGCGGCGCATTTCGGCGGGCTTGCGGGCGACGTCGGTGGGGCGGATCGCCTCGTGGGCCTCCTGCGCGTTCTTGGCCTTGGTGGCGTAGTGGCGCGGCTTCTCGGGCAGGAAATCCTGGCCGTACTCGGCGCCGACGATCTTGCGGATCGCGGCGATGCCCTCCGGCGCCATCTGCACGCCGTCGGTCCGCATATACGTAATGAGTCCGACGGTCTCGCCGCCGATGTCGATGCCCTCGTAGAGGCGCTGCGCCACCTGCATGGTGCGGGCGGAGGAGAAGCCGAGCTTGCGCGAGGCTTCCTGCTGCAAGGTCGAGGTGGTGAAGGGCGGGGCGGGATTGCGTTTCTGCGGCTTGGCTTCCACCGAGGCGACGGTGAAGTCCGCGCCCGTCAGGTGGGCGACGATGGCGTCCGCCTCGTCCTTGGACTTGATGCCCAGGCGGTCGACGCGCTTGCCCTCGAGGACGGCGACGCGGGCGTCGAACTCGTCGCCGCGCGGCGTCGCGAGGCGGGTCAGCACGGACCAGTATTCCTGCGCCACGAAGCGCTCGATCTCGGCCTCGCGGTCGCAGACCAGGCGCAGCGAGACGGACTGGACGCGCCCGGCCGAGCGGGCGCCCGGCAGCTTGCGCCACAGGACCGGCGACAGGTTGAAGCCCACCAGATAGTCGAGTGCGCGGCGGGCGCGGTAGGCGTCCACCAGGTCGCCCTCGATGGCGCGCGGGGCGGCCATGGCGTCGAGCACGGCCTGCTTGGTGATGGCGTTGAAGACGACGCGCTCCACCGGCTGGCTCTTGATGGCCTTCTTGTCCATCAGCACCTGCAGCACGTGCCAGGAGATGGCCTCGCCCTCGCGGTCGGGGTCGGTGGCGAGGATCAGCCGGTCGGCGCCCTTCACCGCCTTGGCCAGCTCGTTGATGCGCTTCTGCGCCTTGGCGTCGAGCTGCCAGATCATCGCGAAATCGTTGTCGGGATCGACCGATCCGTCCTTGGGCGGCAGATCGCGGATGTGCCCGTAGGAGGCCACCACGTGATAGTCGCTTCCCAGATATTTGTTGATGGTCTTGGCCTTGGCTGGCGATTCCACCACGACGACATTCATCTGCACAGGCCCCCTTTTCGGAGACCGCACATAGACAGCTATGGCCGCCCTTCAAAGGGGGAGAACGCAAATTGCGCCAGAGTCGGCATTTTGGCACTAGCTGTTGCTGCAACCAAAAGGATACATGAACTCCCTGCAAGGTTGAGCACAGGTTGCATTGCGAGTTTGGCCGCGAAGGCGGCAACGCCCGCCCTTCACGTTGCGGACTCGAATGGGAGGTCAGGTACGAGTGATGAGCACGCAAGACCAAAAGCCGGTGGCGTCGAGCGAGACTCCGAGGATCGATCCGCTGGTCGTCACGGCCCCCGAAGCAGCCCACTACATCGAGCGCATGTGCGCCGAACTCGCAGGATTGGCGGATCGCGGGGGCCTCGGCTTCCTCGGATACCTGTTGGAGGTGGCGCGGGAGGAGGCGGTTCTGCACTGCGATTCGTCCAACCAGTCGCCGCTGGTCATGCACGGCGAACTGCCGCCGAGCTGAGCATGGCCACCCCCGGCAAGGCACGGCCGCGCGTCGGCCGACCGCACCGCGCGTTCGTCTGCGCCGACCGGGCCTCGCCGCTTGCCTGCGAGGTTTCGTCGCGTCTGGGCGATTGTTGCGGCGCCGCCACCGGGCCGGACACGCTATGCGTGTGCCGCGCCCCGCGCGCGGCATCGCCGACCCGGCCCGGCTCCGCGCGGGTCAGGGACATTCGCTGTGGTCGACGAAGCGCCGCTTGATCCAGCCGTGGTCGGAATGCCCGCCGGCAAAAAGGCTCACCGGGCACCACCGCGCTCCGAGCGGAACCGATTGCGGCACGCATCGCGCCATCTCGGTGCGGTGGACGTCCAGCAGCGTCGGCTCCCGCTCGCGCGGCACCCCGTCCAGCGCGATGATCGGCTGATCCGCCCAGCCCACCTCCACGACGAGGGGCGCCTTCGCACTGGGTTCCATCCGCACGGCCAGCGGATCGTCCGGCCCCACGTTCACCCGGTAGCAGCCGAAACCGCTGGTCGCCTGCGCTCCGCCGGCAGCAATTCCGGCCCACAGCGCGAGCATCAAGCCAAAGGTCCGCACCGAACGCCTCCTCCAACACCCCCGCCCCAGTGTGCCAGACCGCCCCTCCCGAATGAAGCCGCCGTGCCGGTTGCCCGCCCGCGATGGCCGCGCCCTCCTGTCACCAACCCACGGCAAGCGCGCTGTGTGTAGCGGCCAGCCGGCACCGGCGCACCGCCAGCGACCGCCTCGGCCGTTATCGCCGGCAGAACGAGCGAACGCGAGGCCGAAACAGCCGCTAATTCGCCCCAGGGCGCGACACTGGATCGCCACGGCCGCAATCCCAGCCGGCAGCCGCCGTCAGCCCGCGGCGGCGGCACCGCCCGCAAGGCCCGCGCCAGCGTGGGCGCGGGAGCCGGCCCCGCGGCCAGCTAAAGCGTGAGGTCGGCGATGGCGGCGCGCAGCTTGTCCATCCCCGTGCCCTTGGCCGCGGAGGTGACGAGGACGCCCGGAAACGCAGCCGCGCGGCGCGCCAGCTTGGCCTCCGTCTCCGCCACCAGCCCCGCCGGCAGCGCCTTGTCCGCCTTGGTCAGCACCACGTGGTAGCTGACGGCCGCCTCGTCCATCGCGTCCATCGCCGTGTCGTCGATGGGCTTCAGCCCATGCCGGGCGTCGATCAGCAGATAGACCCGCTTCAATCCCGGGCGGCCGCGCAGGTAGTCGAACACCAGCGAGGTCCACGCCGCGACCTCCGTCTTCGGCGCCTTGGCGTAGCCGTAGCCGGGCATGTCGACGACGAGGGGGCCGGTGCCGTCCTCGCGCTGAAACAGGTTGAGCGCGCGGGTGCGGCCGGGCGTGTTGGAGGCCTTGGCCAGCCCCTTCTGCCCCACCAGCGCGTTGAGAAGCGTCGACTTGCCGACGTTGGAGCGGCCCGCGAAGGCGACTTCCGGCGGGCCGGCCGGCGGCAGGTGCGAGATCGCGAGGCAGGAGCGCAAAAAGCCCCAGTTCGCCGCGAACAGAAGCCGCCCCGCTTCGAGCGAGGCGGCCTCGGCGGCGGCCGCTTCGCTGGCGGCCGCGTCTGCGTCCTGGTCGGTCAGGTCGTTTTCTTCTTCGTTTTCGAGCGTTTGAACACCCCGGAGATGTTGTCCCACAGCTCCACCTTCACACCCTGTCGCCGCATGATGACATATTGCTGCAGCACCGACAGCGTGTTGTTCCAGGCCCAATAAATCACCAGGCCAGCGGGGAACGAGGCGAGCAGGAAGGTGAAGAAGATGGGCATCCAGTTGAAGATCATCGCCTGGGTCGGATCCGGCGGCGTCGGGTTCATCTTCATCTGGACCCACATGGTTACGCCCATGATCAGCGGCCACACGCCCAGCGCCAGGAACGAGCCGATCATCGGCACCGTGGTCGGATCGAACGGCAGCAGCCCGAACAGGTTGAACACCGTGGTGGG
>JAUIJH010000183.1 GCA_030431335.1 Alphaproteobacteria bacterium | reverse complement strand
AGCACATCGGCTACCCCACCGTGGTGCAGGTGGCGGACGGCACCGTCGTGTGCGCCTACCACGAGTGGACCGACGACGAGGTGCCGCTGCAATACGTGCGCTGCACCCGCTTCCGCGTGACATGAGCGCACGAGCCGCCATCGCGGACCCCATCGGCGAGGACCATCGACGCGTCTTCGCCGATGACGGGCTCTACTGCGCCCACCCGCACATGGCGGCGGCGGGCGACGGCACGTTCCTGCTCGTCTTCAACACCGCACCGCGCCGGGAGGTGGTGCTGCACCCCCCGCTCGACCCCGCCTTCCAGAACCGCCTGATGCGCTCCGCCGACGAGGGCCGCACCTGGAGCGCGCCCGAGCCGGTGCCGGACGCGGCCACCGCCGGCGTCGAGTGTGCCGGCCTCACCGCGCTCGACGACGGCGCGGTCCTTCTCAACCAGTGGCAGTTCGGCTGGGTGCCGCCGGACGCGTGCGACCCCGCCGACCCCGCCTGCTGCCTGCCCGCCCAGCTCGCCGCCGGCTGGGCCGCCTCGCACGAGTTCGCCGGCCTCCACGGGGCGCCGGCCGATGCGGGCCTGTTCCCGCTCGCGCGCTGCGGCGGCCAGGCCCTCGTCAGCCGCGCCGACAGCGGCACGGCCCGCTTCCGCCCCGCCGCCACGCTCGACGTCGCGCCCTTCGCCGGCGGCTACGGCATGCGCGGCGGCGCCGTCCTCGACAACGGCGACATCCTCCTGCCCCTCAGCGACGTGCCGCACTACCGCCAGGTGTTCGTGGTCCGCCTCGACCGGGCGGGGCGCCAGCTCGGCCCGCCGGTGCT
Source organism: Alphaproteobacteria bacterium (assembly GCA_030431335.1). GTDB lineage: Bacteria > Pseudomonadota > Alphaproteobacteria > Rhizobiales > Amorphaceae > Acuticoccus. The sequence continues at coordinate 10,381 of JAUIJH010000183.1, read as the reverse complement.
GGCCGCGGGCGGGCCCGGTCACGCCTTCGAGGAGCCCGCCCCGCTGCGCCTCGAAGGCGGCGCCATCATCCTCTTCCTGCGCGACAACGAAACGCGCATGCTCCACACCGTGCGCTCCGACGACGAGGGCGCCACCTGGAGCGCGCCGCGCCGCCTGCCGATCCCCGACTATCCGGCCGCGCCGGTCCGCCTGCCGGGCGGCTCGATCGCGCTGGTGGCCGGCTGCCGGCGTCCGCCCTTCGGCATCACGCTTTATCTCGGCAACCCCTCGGGGCGGCGCTGGCGGGGGCCGTTCTTCATCCGCGCCGACCTGCCCGACATCGATCTGGGCTACCCGGCCGCGCTCCTGCGCACCGACGGCGACCTCCTGGTGGTCTATTATGGCCGCGAGCCCGGCGGCGGCGGCATCACCACGATCCAGCAAAGCATCGTGCCCCGCACCGTCCTTCAACGATTGGCAGAACCCCATGTCCCAGGTTGAGCTCATCGGCGCCGGCAAGTCGTTCGGCGAAGTCGATGTCATCCACGATGTCGACCTTTCGATCGAACAGGGCGAGCTGGTCGTGTTCGTCGGCCCGTCGGGCTGCGGCAAGTCCACGCTGCTGCGGCTGATCTGCGGGCTGGAGCACCTGTCGCGCGGCGAGGTGAAGATCGACGGCATGTCCATGAAGCGGGTCGACCCGGCCCGGCGCGGCGTCGCCATGGTGTTCCAGTCCTACGCGCTCTATCCGCACATGAACGTCGCCGACAACATGGGCTTCGCGCTGCGCATGGAGGGGGTGAAGAAGGCCGAGCGGCGCGCGCGCGTGGAGGAAGCCGCGCGCATCCTCCAGCTCGAGGCCCTGCTCGACCGGCTGCCCAAGCAGCTGTCCGGCGGCCAGCGCCAGCGCGTCGCCATCGGCCGCGCCATCGTGCGCCACCCCAAGGTGTTCCTGTTCGACGAGCCCCTCTCCAACCTCGACGCGGAGCTGCGCGTCCAGATGCGCCAGGAGATCGCCGGCCTCCACCGCATGATGCAGGCGACGATGATCTACGTCACCCACGACCAGGTGGAGGCGATGACGATGGCCGACCGCATCGTCGTCCTGCGCGCCGGGCGCATCGAGCAAATCGGCCCGCCGAGCGAGCTCTACGCGCGGCCCGCCAACCTCTTCGTCGCCGGCTTCATCGGCTCGCCGCGCATGAACCTCCTCGCCGCCCGCGTCACCGCGCTCGGCGCCGGCACGGCGGACATCCTGATCGACGGGCCGGCCCCCGTGTCGCTGCGCCTGCCGGTCGCGCCGGACACGCTGGCGCCGGGCGACACCGTCACCGTCGGCATCCGCCCCGAGCACATCGAAGCCAACGCGGACGGCCCCGTCCGCATCGAGGTCGAAACGGCGTTCGTGGAGAATCTCGGCAACACGCGCTACCTGCACGCCCCGGCCCACCCGGCCGGCGCGATGGTGATCGAAAGCCGCGGCGACGGCCCGCTCGCCGCCGGCCCCCTCACGGTGAGCCTGTCACCGGAGCGCTGCCACCTGTTCGGCCCCGCGGGCCTGCGCCTCACGCCCGACCGGGCCTAGGCGCTCGGGTCAGAAAATGAAATCGTCGGCCGCGAAGTCGCCCGCGAGCTGATCGGCGAGGACCACCAGGACGTAGCCCTCCTGATCGCGGATCGTCACGTCGTCGCCCGCCTGGGTGATGGTCAGGTCCTCGAACGCGGCGACGCCCTCGCGGCCGGTAAAGCCGCCGGGCACGGCAAGGTCGGCATCGGCGGACAGATCGATCACGTCGATCCCCTGCTCGAAGTCGGCGATGATGTCGGCACTCAGCACGAGGTAGTAGGGCAGGTCCGGCAGGTAGCTGCGCAGCGCAAAGGTGTCGGCGCCCTCGCCGCCTCGCAGAACGTCGTCGCCTTCCTTGTAGGCAAACAGCAGCGTATCGTTGCCCCGGCCCCCCTCCAGGACATCATCGCTCTGGGCATTGTTGAACCGGCCTTCGAGCGTATCGTTGCCGTTGTCGCCCCGCACCAGCCCTTTGCCGCCGACGAAATCATCGCCCGCCTGGCCGCGCGGCGAATAGCAATTTTCCAGGCTGTCGTTGCCTTCCCCGCCCCGAGCGTTGCGCGAGTCTGTGATGGTATCGTCGCCAGTACCACCATCGACCCATCGGCAGTCGTCGATGCGGTCATCGCCGCCGCCGCCATAGACTTTGCTGGCCCATTGCACAGTGTCATCGCCCTGCCCCGCGTGGACGACGGACCCTCCCTCGACCGAATCACGCCCATTGCCGGTCCAGATTTCGTCGCCGTTGGACGAGCTTGTGACAGAGTCGTTGCCGTCGCCCGAATAGATCCGGTTTTTGTAGCCATAGACTTCGATCTCGTCGCCACGCCCCCCGCTCCTGACAACGAGATGGTGCATCTCACTGATCGTGATGACATCCCGGCCGTCGCCCGTCACCACCCGCAGGTCGCGAGGTTGACGGTAGTGGTCGACCGACACCCAGACATCGACGACGCTGGCACCCTGCCGATCGACGATCTCGCTGGCCATGTTTTCGCACAGATAGACATCGTTGCCGGCGCCACCGATCATGCGAGATCCATCGCCCTTCAACGTGTCGTCGCCGGCTCCGCCATCCATGTATCGGCCGTAGGACAGGAAGTCGTCGCCCGCATCGCCGTAGGCTTCGCCGGTGCTGAAGAAGTTGCCCCACGAATCGTCAGCGCCCATCAGAATCGTGTCGTCGCCGCTGCCGCCGTACACGGTGTCGTGACCCATGAAGTCCCGCGCGAGGTCGTCCCCCGGTCCCAGATACACAAGATCGGGATCGAGATGGCTGGAATCGCTGGAGTCATAGGGGTCCCCGATATAGTCGGGTGCCGCTTTGACCGTATCGTCGCCCGCCAGGGCACGGACGGTGCTTGGTCCCCTTGGCGATTGAATAAATTCCGACTCGGGCGTGCCGATCAAACGCATAAACCAAATCCACTATGCACAAACACCGCGCCCGACAATATCCGAGCGGACCGATAGCCAATCGGTATCACTCCGTGCAGCTTCGCACAAATACCGTCGAGGGTTTATTTCCTACCGCGCCAAGCCGGTGCGACCCCGCCTCAGCGGCGCCAATAATCGTCCGGCGGCGGGCCGTAGTCGCTCAGCTTGCACGAGTAGACGGCGGTTTCGTCGAAGGGGTAGCGCGCCTCGATCTCCGGCGTCAGCGTCACGCCGAGGCCCGGCGCCGTGGGGCGCAACAGGTGGCCGTCGACGATCAGGCCCTCCTCGCCCATCATCTCGTCGGCGAGCGGGAAGTCCAGCATCGGCCATTCCACCATCATGCCGCCGGCCGCAAAGGCCGCGTGATAGCTCGCCATGATCGCCGCCGCGCCGCCCCAGGCGTGCACCACCACGCCCACGTGGGCCGGCTTTGCGGCGGCAAAGATGTCGAGCACGGCCGAAATGCCGCCGATCACCGACGCATCGGGCTGCACCGCGTCGTAGACGCCGTCGTTGATGCGGTCGATCATCTCCTTGGGGGTGGTGATGATCTCGCCGCCATAGACGTGCACGTCCGTGCGCGAACGCAATTCCCGGAAGCCGGCGGGATCGTCCGGCCCGATCGCCTCCTCCACGAAGACGATGCGCTCGCTCGTCTCGCCATGCACCGCCTCGATGAAGGCGACCACGTCGTCCACCGCCTGGGGCGGGTCGGCAAGGTTCTGGCACATGTCGACGGCCACGCCGATGCCGCGCGCGCCCGCCTCCTCCAGGATCCAGGCGGTGCGCAGCACGTCGTGCTTCACCGAGCGGATCTTATAAAGGCCGATGCCCTTGTCGCCGAGGAGATCGAGCTCGCGCCAGAACTGCTCCTTGCGGTCGCAGCAGCCGCCGGAGCCATAGATCACGATCTTGTCGTGCTGCGCCCCGCCCAGCATGTCGTAGATCGGCACGCCCAGCCGCTTGGCGCGCGCGTCCTGCATCGCGATCTCGAAGGCGCTGATCACGTGCCGCGCCGCCCCCTGGAGCGACCAGTAATCGCACACGCTGCGCAGATCGCGCACCCGCGCCGCGATATCGAGCCCGTCGCGCCCCACCATATAGGGCGTGCACAGGTCGACGATGGCCTTGAACACCAGCGGCGCGAACACGGCGAGATAGCCCTCGCCGATGCCGGTGGTGCCGTCCTCCAGCGTCACCTCCACCATGCCGATGGTGCGCTTGGGACCGTTGGGGAAGCATTCCTTGATCTCCGGATCCTCCGCGTCGGCGTAGGGCGAGGACAGGAGAACGGTGCGGACGTTGGCGATGCGGTCCATCAGTAGCCCTTGACTATGTCGACGAGGCCGACGAGCGGTTCGCCGTTTTTATATCGGGTGAGGTTGTCGATGAACACGCCCACCTTGCGCGCGCGCTCGTCGCCGGTGCCGCCGGCGGTGTGCTGGGTCAGGATCAGGCGCGGCACCTGCCACAAGGGGTCCTGCGGCGGCAGCGGCTCGTTGCGGGTGACGTCGAGCACCGCGCCGCCGATCCGGCCCGACACCAGCCCCTCGGCGAGCGCCGCCTCGTCGATCAGCGAGCCGCGCCCGAAATTGGCCAGCAGCGCGCCCCGCTTGAGCCGCGCGAGGCGGGCCGCATCGAAGGCGCCGGCGGTGGCGGGCGTGTGCGGCGCGATGGCGACGACGATGTCCGCCTCGCCCAGCGCCGCGTCGAGCGCGTCCGCCTGCCAGCCGCTGCCGAAGGTGTCGAGCCGGCAGCCGAACGGCGCCAGCAGCGCGGCGAACCGGCGCCCGATGGCGCCATGGCCGAAGATCGCCACCCGCGCGCCCTTGAGGAGCGCGAAGGTCGGACGCATCGCGTCCCCCTCCCATTCCGCCCGCTCCTTCAGCACCGCCGCCCTGTCGATGCCGCGCAGCAGCGCCAGGAGCCCGGCGAGGATCGATTCGGCCACCGGATCGTCGAAGAAGCCGGCAAGGTTGGTGGCCGTCACGCGGGCGCCCGCCGGTCCGGCCAGCACGTCGCAATATTCGCCGAAGCCGACCGAACTCAGCTGCAGCCAGCGCAGCGCCGACGCGGCGTCCAGCCAGGCCGGCGCGATGTTGCCGAACACCACCTCGGCGCCGGCGAGCGCGGCCGGTATGTCGCCCTCGTCCGGCCCGTAGACGACTTCGCCCGGCGCCACCGCCTCAATCCGGGCCCGGTCGGCGGGGGCGAGATCGAGCGCGACGTAGGTCTTCATGCCCCCACCGGCGATTTGACGTTGATCCAGACGGTCTTGGTCTGGACGTACTGGTCGAGCGCCTCCGCGCCGTTGTCGCGCGCGAGCGAGCCGGAGCGCTTGTAGCCGCCGAAGGGCGTCGTCACATTGCCCTCCGAGAAGCCGTTGACCGAGACCGTGCCGCACGGCAGCCGCCGCGCCAGGTAGATCGCCTTGTCGATGTCGCGGGTGAACACCGTCGCGTGGAGCCCGTAGGCGGTGTCGCGCGCGACGGCGAGCGCCTCCTCCAGCCCCTTCACCGGCAGCACGCCGAGGACCGGGCCGAAGATCTCCTCCCGCGCGATGGTCATCGCCGGCGTGAGGTCGGTGAAAACGGTGGGCTCGATGAAGGTGCCTGGCGCGCCGATGGCGTTGCCGCCGGCGGCGAGGCGCGCCCCCTCGCCCGCACCCTTGGCGATATAGCCCATCACCTTGTCCTGGTGCTCGCGCGTCACCATCGCACCGATGCCGGTGGCGGGGTCGAGCGGGTCGCCCACCACGAACGCCTTCGCCCGCGCGACCACCTTCGCGGCGAACTCCTCGGCCCGCGAGGCGGCGACGAGCTGGCGCATGTTGGCCGAGCAGTTCTGCCCGCCGTTCCAGAAGGCGGACATGGCGGCATGCTCCACGAGGTCGTCGTCGATGACGGCGTCCTCCAGCACGATGAACGGGCTCTTGCCGCCCATCTCCAGCCCGATGACCTTGAGGTTGCTGTCGGCCGCGTAGCGCAGGAAATAGCCGCCCACCTCGGTCGAGCCGGTGAAGGACACGATGTCGATGTCGTCGTGCCTGCCGATGGCCGCGCCCGTCGTCTCCCCTTCGCCGGGCACCACGTTGAGGACGCCGTCGGGCAGGCCCGCCTCGGCCGCGAGCGCGGCGAGGCGCAGCGCGGTGAGTGGCGTCTGCTCGGCCGGCTTCACGATGCACGAGCAGCCCGCCGCCAGCGCCGGGGCGAGCTTCCAGGCCGCCATCAGCAGCGGAAAATTCCAGGGGAGCACCAGCCCCACCACGCCGGCCGGCTCCTTCACGATCAGCGCCAGCGCGTCCTCGCCCGTCGGCGCCACCTTGCCGAACGTCTTGTCGGCGAGCTCGGCGTACCACTGGAAGAAGGTGGGCACCTCGTGGCCGATCTCGTTGAGGCAGTCGGTGATGGTCTTGCCGCTGTCGATGCTTTCCAGCACCGCCAGCTCCTCCGCGTTCTCGCGCACCAGCTCGGCGAGCTTCAGGAGCACCGCCTTGCGCGCCTCCGGTGCGGCGCGCGACCAGGCGCCGCCGCCGAAGGCGCGGCGCGCCGCCGCCGCCGCCCGGTCCACGTCGGACGCCTGGCAGTGCGCCACCGCCGCCACCGTCTCGCCGGTGGCCGGGTTGATGCTGAGGAAGGTCTCGCCGCCGGCCGCATCGCAATAGGCGCCGTCGATGAAGGCGCGCGTCTCGATGCGGACGGCGCCGGCGATGTCGCGGGCGCGCGCGAGGGTCATGGTCATGGGGTCGTCTCCATGGGTAGGCCGCGCGGGTCAGGTGCTGCGGCGGACGGATACATGCCAGGGGATCAGCAGGCGCTCGGCGAGGGTGACGAGCCCGAACAGGATAAGCCCAACCAGTGTCAGGAAGAAGATGCCGGCGAAGGCGAGCTCGGGCCGCATGTTGCCGGTAACGATCTGAATATAAAAGCCGAGCCCCTTGTCGGAGCCGATGAACTCGGCGATCGCCGCGCCCACCGTGGCATTGATCGCGCCGTACTTGAAGCCGACGAAGATCTGCGGCAGCGCCGCCGGCAGGCGGATCTTGAAGAAGGTGCGCATCGCCCCCGCCCCGGTGGAGCGGGCAAAGCGCGACAGCTCGTCCGGCAGCGAATTGAACGCCAGGATCGCGTTCAGCACGATCGGGAAGAAACACACCAGGAAGACGATCACCACCTTCGGCAGCAGCCCGAACCCCAGCCAGGAGATGAACAGCGGCGCGAAGGCGATCTTCGGCACCATCTCGATGCACACCAGGAACGGATAGAGCGTGCGCCGCAGGATCGAGGAGAACGCGATGGCGAGCCCCAGCGGCACCGCGAGCACCACGGCGACCACGTAGCCGATCGCCACCTCGGTGGACGTCACGAGGGTGTAGTTCAGGAGCCGCGGCAGGTCCGCCCAGCCCTTTTCCACGATGAGGCTCGGCGGCGGCAGGATGTAGAGCGGCACCGCGAACCACTCGATCGCGTATTCCCAGAACAGGAAGAAGCCGACGAAGAAGGCGATGAACATCCACGAGCGCATCGCGGCGCCCACCACGCGGGCGCGCCGCTTGGCGAAATCAAAGGACTCCGTAGCCACGGAAGATCTCATGGATGCGTCGTCCATATCGGGTGAACTCGGGGCTGTCCTTGACGTCGAAATCGCGCGGGAACGGCAGGTCGATGTCGATGATCTCGTCGATGCGGCCGGGCCGGGGCGAGACCACCGCCACGCGGGTGGAGAGCTGGATCGCCTCCTCGATGGAGTGGGTGACGAAGATCACCGTCGGCCGCCGCGCCATCCACAGCGCCTGGAGATCGCGGCGGATCGCCTCGCGCGTCATGGCGTCGAGCTTGCCGAGCGGCTCGTCGAGCAGCATCGTCGCCGGGTCGTGCACCATGGCCTGGCAGAAGGCGGCGCGCTGCTGCATCCCGCCCGACAGCTCGTAGGGGTGCCGGTCGGCAAAGCCCTTCAGCTGCACCGAGGCGAGCAGCTCCTCGATGCGCGCGGCCCGCTCCGCCACGGCGATGCCGCGCATCTCGAGCTGCAATTCGATGTTGCCGCGCACCGTGCGCCAGGGCACCAGCGTGTTGTCCTGGAACATGATGCCGATGTCGGTCTGCGGCCCCGTGACGGCGCGCCCGGCGATCCGGATCGCCCCCGCGCTCGGCGCCAGCAGCCCCGCGATCATCAGCATCAAGGTGGACTTGCCGCAGCCGGACGGGCCCAGCAGCGACACGAACTCCCCCTCCCCGATGGTGAGGTCCACCGGGCCAAAGGCGTGGACGGCGCCATCCCCGGACCCGAAGGTCTTGGCGACGCCATCGAGTTCGACGAGCGCGCGGGTGCTGTCCGCTCCGGGTGCGACACGCGCGCTCAAGACGGGCCTCAGTCCGTCACGAAGTCGTTGGTGTAGAACGACGTGGGGTCGGCGGCGGGGTCGAGGTCGTTGTACTTCTTGAGAAGATCCACCATGTCGGCCCAGTCCGATTCCACGTTGAGACCCAGGGTTTTATCCGCGTTGGCGCCGGAATAGAGCACGCCCAGCGTCACATCGAGCACCGCGCGCGCCTGCGCCTTGCCCTCGTCCTCGGCCATGGTGCCGCCCACGATGTCCGCCATCGCCGCCACCGCCGCGTCCGGATCGGCCTCGGCCGCCTTATAGGACTGGATCGTCGCCGCCACGAAGCGTTTTACCAGGTCCGGGTTGTTGGCGATGGTGTCGTTGTGGGCCGAGATGCAGTAACCGACCTGGTTCACCCCATAGTCGGAGTACGGGAAGGTGACGGGCGTGTCGCCGCCGTTGGCCTTGATCTCGGCCGGCTTGTCGTCGAGCCCGCCGAGCATGCCGACCGCCCCGCCCGCGCCCTGCAGGTAGGACGAGACCAGCGCCCCGTCGGGCACGTTGACCACCGTCACGTCGGCGGCGGTGAGGCCCGCGTTCTCCAGCACGATGGGGAAGAAGGTGTTGACGCCGGCGTTGGCCGTGGTCAGCAGCGTCTTGCCCTTCAGGTCGCCGATGCCCGAGACGCCCGCGTCGGGCCGCACGATGATCGCCTCGGTCCCCATCGCGTCGATCACGGCGACGGCGGTGATCGGCGCCCCTTGCGAGGCGAGCGAGACCAGCGCCCCGCACGAGCCGTAGGCGAAGTCCGAATCGCCGTTGGCCACCAGCCGGTGCGCCGACGAGGAGCCGTTGCCGGAGCGGATGTCGAGGTCGATGCCCGCGCCGTCGTAGATCCCCTTGTCCTTGCCGAGCGCGAAACCGGCGTGCGAGCCGTAATACATCCAGTTGAGGCGCAACCGCACATCGTCCTCGGCGTGGGCCGCACTCGCGGCAACGGCAAGGACAGCCGCGGCCGCGGCGGCGATCGAAACCCGTTTGACCAAGCTCATGTCGTTCTCCCCCTCTTCGTTGATGCCGGGATCTGGTCCCCGGCGCGATCGTCCCGTCCGACGGCGCCCGCCGCCGTCTTTCGTGCTAGCTCACGCGGGGTGCGCCGATGGCGCGCAGCATCGCCAGCGCGGCGTCGCGATAGGGTTCGCGCACGTCCCGCGTCGGCGGGCGGCACCGGCTCGACGGCAGGCCGACCAGCTCCATGCACAACTTGTCGAGGTAGCCGTCGCCGCTCGTGAAATTCTTCTCGATGTCGACCCACAGCTTGTAGAAAGGCATCGCTTCGGCGACCAGCATGCGGGCGATTTCCGCGTAGTTGCCGGCTCGCACCTCGTCGATCAGCTTGATGCCCCACTCGGGCCAGAAGTTGCAGTTGTGCACCTCGAAGGCGCGCGCCCCCAGCGCCGGCATCGCGCTGAAGGCGAAGAAGAGGTTGTTGTCGATGATGGTGAAGCGCTGGCCGAAGTGGGAGGTGACGTCCTCGAACTCCATCGCGTCGGTGCGCGGGGTGGCCCACTTCAGGCCGACGATGTTGGGGATCTCGGCGAGCCGCTCCACCATCGCGAAGGTGAGGTTCTGGCTCGTCCAGAAGGTGTTGTAGACGATGATGCCGAGCTCGGGCTCGGCCTCGGCGGCCGCGCGCACGAACTCCTCGAAATCGGCCTCGGTGTGCGTGAAATAGAACGGGCACGAGACCTGGATGAAGGATGCTCCCACCCGGCGGGCGGCCTTGGCGAGGCGCACCAGCTCCAACGTGTTGGTGGTCTGCGCGCCCATGGCGATGGGCACGCGCCCGGCCACCTCGTCCACCACGATCTCGGCCACGCGCACCCGCTCGTCGAAGCTCATGGTCGAGAAATCGCCCGCCGCGCCGCCGGCCAGAAACGTCGCATACTCCCCGGTGAGGCCGTTCTCGATCAGAAAGCGCGCGTAGGTCCGCAGCGCCGTCTCGTTGATCGGCCAGCCCTCGCGATCCTCGAACGGGGTCGGGATCGTGACGTAGCAACCCTCCAGCGCG
>JAUIJH010000182.1 GCA_030431335.1 Alphaproteobacteria bacterium | reverse complement strand
GTGGGCACGCGGATGGCGACGCCGTCGAGCTTGCCGTTGAGCTCCGGCAGCACCAGGCCCACCGCCTTGGCGGCGCCGGTGGAGGTCGGGATCATCGACAGCGCCGCGGCGCGGGCGCGGTAGAGATCCTTGTGCATGGTGTCGAGCGTCGGCTGGTCGCCCGTATAGGAGTGGATCGTCGTCATGAAGCCGCGCGTGATGCCGATCGACTTGTTGAGGACGAAGGCGACCGGGGCGAGGCAGTTGGTGGTGCACGAGGCGTTGGAGACCACGATGTCCTCGGCGGTCAGCACCTTGTCGTTGACGCCGAACACGATGGTCTTGTCCGCGCCAGACGCCGGAGCCGAGACCAGCACGCGCTTGGAGCCGTTCTCCAGGTGGAGGGCCGCCTTGTCGCGGGCGGTGAAGATGCCGGTGCACTCGAGCGCGATGTCCACATCGCTCCACGGCAGCGCCTTGGGATCGCGCTCGGCGGTGACGCGGATGGCACCGCGGCCGACATTGATGGTGTCGCCCTCGACCGTGACCGTCGCGGGGAAGCGGCCGTGCACGCTGTCATAGCGCAGGAGGTGCGCATTGGTTTCCACGGGGCCGAGATCGTTGATCGCCACGACCTCGACGTCATCGCGGCCCGATTCCACGATCGCGCGCAAAACGTTGCGCCCGATGCGACCGAACCCGTTAATCGCCACCTTCACGGCCATAGTGCACTCCTGAAGTTTTCGCCCTGCTCATAGGGGCAGGTCGCGCGCAAGTGCAAGTTCGATGACCGCCCGACGCCTGTTATTTGTGCTTCTTGCCGGGGTTGCGCAGGCCCCGCCAGCCTCGCGGCAGCACCACGCTCGTCGAGGCTGAGCGCCTCGACAACGCTTCGTCGGCAGGGGCCGTTGGGATTTTCGGGCGAATGGCCCTTGGCGACCGGCGTCCCGATCGGCGCCGGCCGGCAGGCGCCGACGCTCGTCGACGCCATGCAATGAGGAGCGAAGCCACCTCGGCCGTTGGAAGGTTCGATCCCGGGACCTACAGAGTAGGTGGGCGCCGTATACCGCAGCCCACGGGCCGCGACAGGGACAACTCCCTTAAGGATCGATAAGGCCCCGGGGATAGAGATTCCTGACGTACCAGGCAGCCGCGCAGAGCCATATATAGAGGCCCCCGGACCCGGCGCAAAGTGGCCCGCAACGATTTAAATCGCGGACCTCCGCGCCGCCTCCCTCAGCGGCGCGCCAGGACGAGGCCGAGCGCCCCCGCGATCAGGAAACTGCCGCCGATCCGCTCGACCAGCTTCACCCGCGCACGCGTCAAAAGGGTGCCCGCGCCGCCGGCCGCGAACGCGTAGGCGCTGTCGAACACCGTCGCCACCACCATGAAGATCCCGCCCAGGGCGACCACCTGGATGGCGGCATTCATTTGCGGATCGACGAATTGCGGAATGAAGGCGCCGAAGAAAAGCAGCGCCTTGGGGTTCGACCAGATCACGAAAAAGCCCTGCAGCGCGAAACCGGCGAGGCTCTTGCGCGCGCCGGTGCGCTGGGGCAGCTCGCCGCTGCCGCGCAGCAGCTTGACGCCGAGATAGACGAGATAGGCCGCGCCCGCGAGCTTCAGGTAGAAGAACGCCTCGCCCATCAGCGCCACCACGGCGTCGAGGCCGAGCGCCAGCACCGCGATCATGGTGAGCACGCCGATCTGCGTGCCGGCGACGTTGGCGAGCCCCGCCGACGTGCCCGAACGCAGCGAGTTGGCGATGATCAGGCTGACCGATGGCCCGGGGACGACGGCGATCACCACGCAGGCAAGCACGAACCCCGCAACGATGGACGGATCGAACATCGCGAAATCTCCAAATGGCGAACGCGTGTACTAATCCGCATCGTCCGCCGTCTGGCAAGCGGCGCGTCAGCGGCGCTCGCCGGCGGCGGTGGGGCTGATATCGAGCCGGCCCGCCGGCACATCCGCGCGCGCCGGCGTCACGCTGCTCGGCGCCGGCTCGGCGGCGGCCTGGGGCGTGTGGGCATCCCGGCCGCGATCGGCCACCGCGACGGGGCGCAGCATGGGCGCGTCCGGCTGCGCCGCCCCGGAGCGCGCGCGGGTATCGCGGTTGATGAGGGCCGCGATGCGGTCGACGGTGCCGGCCACCTTTTCGAGCCTGGCAACCAGCGTCTCGTCGTCGCCGTCGATGGCGAAGGCGGCCGCCTCCCGCGCCCGCTCCAGCGCCTCGACGCGGGCCTTGAGGCGCTTATTCGCCGCCTCGGCCTTGGCCAGCCGGTCCAGCGCCGTGAGCCCCGCCATCACCGCCAGCGTGCGGTCGCCGACGTCGCCGATCGTCTCGGTCAGGCGCGCCATCATCGCTTCGAGCTCGCGCGCGAGCCCGGCGATGCGGACCTCCTCGCCCGGAGCGCAGCCGATCGTATAGTCCTCTCCCGCGATGGTGACGCGCGCGCGGGTCAATGCCGTGCCCCGGCCGGATTGCGCCGCAGCGCCTCCATCACCTTGACGAGGCGGGCTTCCACCGTGCGGCTCGCGCCCTCGAGCCGGGCGGCGCGCGCCTGCGCCTCGTCGAGGCGCGCGGCGAGATGGGCGCGATCCTCGGCCAGCCGCGCCCGGTCGTCGGCGAGCGCCGCGGCGTCCTCATAGGCGCGCTCGTTACACTCCACGGCAGCCTCGAGCCGGGTCAGCGCGGCCTCCAGGCCGCCGAGCGCACGCAAGGTCCGTTGTCCGGCGATGGCTCGCCTCCCGCTTCCGCAAAAAATGCACTGGCCCTCAAAAAGTGCGGGAAGCGGTTACCAAACCCTTCCCAAAAGCGGCCCCCGGCCATTGCTGTCTTGCAGTGCGGCTTGCGCGCAACGCCTGCCGCGACGATCGCGCCCTGCGGCGCCCCCCTTTCGCAGCGGGCAAGGTCTGGGCTATGTGGTCGACGCAATTGTCGCAAAGAGAGACGGAATTGATGGTCGACGCTGAGAAGCTGAAGCCGATGGCGAACGCCATCCGCATGCTCGCCGTGGACGCGGTCGAAGCCGCCAATTCGGGGCATCCGGGGCTGCCCATGGGCGCGGCCGACATCGTGACCACCTTGTTCGTGCACCACATCAACGTGGACCCGGCGCACCCCGAGTGGCCCAACCGGGACCGCTTCGTGCTGTCGGCCGGCCACGGTTCGATGCTGCTTTATGCGCTCTACCATCTGCTCGGCTTCGAAGATTTTCCGATCGATGAGCTGAAGCGGTTCCGCCAGCTCGGCTCGCGCACCGCCGGCCACCCCGAGTACGGCCATGGACGCGGCATCGAGACGACCACGGGACCGCTCGGCCAGGGCCTCGCCACCGCCGTGGGCATGGCACTCGGCGAGCGCATCCTCAACGCCGAGTACGGCGACGACATCGTCGACCATCGCACCTTCGTGCTCGCCTCCGACGGCGACCTGATGGAGGGCATCAGCCACGAGGCGATCAGCCTCGCCGGCCACCTGAAGCTCAACAAGCTGACGGTCATCTTCGACGACAACGGCATTTCCATCGACGGGCCGACCTCGCTGTCCGAATCGGGCGACGTGATCCAGCGCTTCGAGGCCGCGGGCTGGGCGGCGGAGCGCATCGACGGCCACGACGCCGCGGCAATCGACGCGGCGCTCAAGCGCGCGGCCATCAGCGACAAGCCGACGCTGATCGCGGCGAAGACGCAGATCGGCTTCGGCTCGCCCAACAAGGCCAACTCGTCCAAGGCGCACGGCTCGCCGCTGGGCGCGGCCGAGGTCGCCGCGACGCGCGAGGCGCTCGGCTGGACCGCCGCGCCGTTCGAGGTGCCCGAGGAGATCCGCGATTCCTGGCGCATCGCCGGGCTGCGCGCGGCCCAGTCGCACCGCGAATGGCGCCAGCACTTCGACGCCATGGACGCCGAGGAGCGCGCCACCTTCGAGCGGCGCAAGCGCGGCGACCTGCCGGGCGAGTTCGCCCCCGCCATGGCCGCCCTGCGCGAGCAGCTCAAGGAAGAGCGCCCCGCGCTCGCCACGCGCAAATCCTCCGAGCGCATCCTCAACACCGTCAACAGCCTGCTCCCCGAAACGGTCGGCGGCTCGGCCGACCTCACCGGCTCTGTCAACACCAAGACCGACCAGCTCGCCGGCATCGAGCCCGGCGCCTACGGCGGCCGCTACGTGCACTACGGCATCCGCGAGCACGGCATGGCCGCCGCCATGAACGGCATGGCGCTGGAAGGCGGGCTGATCCCCTACGCGGGCACCTTCCTCACCTTCTCCGACTATTGCCGCCCGGCGATCCGGCTGTCCGCGCTGATGGGCCTGCGCGTCGTCTATGTGATGACGCACGATTCCATCGGCCTGGGCGAAGACGGGCCGACGCACCAGCCCGTCGAGCACCTCGCGGCGCTGCGTGCCATCCCCAACCTCGTCACGCTGCGCCCGTGCGACATCGTCGAGACGGCCGATGCCTGGGAAATCGCGTTGACCCACGACGGGCCCACCGTGCTCGTGCTGACGCGCCAGAACCTGCCGACGCTGTCGGTCGAGCCCGGCGGCGAGAACCGCTCCAAGCGCGGCGCCTACAAAATCCGCGAGGCGGAGGACACGCCCCTCGCGACGCTGTTCGCCACCGGCTCCGAGGTGGAGATCGCCGTCGACGCGGCCACCCAGCTCACCGGCCTTGGCATTCCGACCGATGTGGTCAGCGTCCCCTCGATGGACCTTTTCGAGGAAGCGGACGACGACTACCGTTCCGCCATCATCGGCGAGGCGCCGGTGAAGGTCGCCATCGAGGCGGCCGTGCGCTTCGGCTGGGATCAGATCATCGGCCGCGACGGCGTGTTCATCGGCATGAAGGGGTTCGGCGCGTCCGGCCCCTACAAGGAGCTCTACGAGCACTTCGGCATCACGCCCAGCGCCGTGGTCGCCGCCGTCCGCGAACGGCTCGGCCGCTAGGCTCCACCCGTCCGGCGGCCGCCTCAGGGGCCGCCGCCGGTGCCGCTCAATCCTCGCGCTTGGGCACCTTCTGCAAGGCCTTCATGACCGGCAGCTCCAGGGCGGCCGGCGTCATCCAGCTCGTTGCGGCGCGCAGCTGCGCCGACAAGCCCGGCACCACGCGCCGCCTGCCGCGCTTGAACCCGCGCCAGCCGGCCGCGGCCACGCGCTCGGCCGTGAGCGGGCGCAGGAGCCGGTGCGACGCCGCCGACGCCGTCCCGGCGATGTCGAAAAACTCCGTCTCTACCGGCCCGGGACACAGCGCGCTCACCTTGACGCCGGTCCCCGCGCATTCGCTGTAGAGCGCGTCGGAAAAGGAGATGACGAACGCCTTGGTGGCCGCGTAGACGGCGGCGTTGGGCCCGGCCTGGTAGCCCGCCAGCGAGGCGACGTTGAGGATGCCGCCAGAGCCCCTGGACAGCATTTGCGGCAGCAGAAGGTGGCTGAGGTCCACCAGGGCGCGCACGTTGAGATCGATCATGGCGAGGTTGCGCTCGCGCGATGCGTCGGCGAAGGCGCCGCCCTGGCCGAGCCCGGCGTTGTTGACGAGGACGTCCGGCGGCCGCGGCAGGCTGGCGAGGATCGCGCTCAACGCGTCGAGCGCGCCCGGCTCGGTGAGGTCGGCTGTGAAGATCTGCGCATCGGTCGGCAGGGAATCGGCCAGCGCCCGCAGCCGGTCCGCCCGCCGTGCGATCAGCATGAGGGCGTAGCCGTCGGCGGCGATCTCGGCCGCGAGTGCGGCGCCGATGCCGGACGACGCGCCGGTGATGATGGCGAGGGGCTTGTCTGTCACGCGCGCTCGAGCCGCTTTGTTGGTTCGGCGCTAGCGAATGCACATCGCGGCGGCCGGGGCAACCGCGGCGCCGTGCTCAGCGGCCGAGCCGGTCGCGCAGCGCGAAGACGAACAAAGCGAGGCGTGCCAGCGGCGTCTGCAACATCGGCCCGCCGGGAAAGGGCAGCGCCGGCAGGCGGCCCAGCACGTCGAGCCGGCTGGTCTCGCCGGCGATGGCGTCGGCGATGACCTTGCCGGCGAACGTCGCGAGGCCGACGCCCTGGCCGGAGTAACCCGCCCCCACATAGAGCCCCGGCTCCAGGCGCCGGATGATGGGCATCCTGAGCCGCGTGATGCCCAGCGTTCCGGCCCAGGCGGCGGCGACGGGCGCGTCCCGCAGCCCCGGATAGAGCTCTGCCAGGTAGGGTCGCACCAGCTTCGCCACATCGCCGGGCGTGCGGCGATAGCCTTCGCCGCCACCGAAGATCATCCGCCCCGCCCCGTCCTCGCGGAAGTAGCGGATGACGTGGCGCGTATCGGCCACCGCCTCGCCCTTGGCGATCAGCCGCGCCGGCAGCGGTTCGGTGGCGAGGATGTAGTTGACCAGCGGCATCACCCGCGCATCGAGATAGGGATTGACGCGGCGCAGGTAGCCGTTGCCGGCCAGGATGACGCTGCCGGCGCGGATCTGGTGACGGCCGAGCGCGCTTTGCGCATCGACGCAGTAGCCGTGCGGCGTCAGCCGGTGGCCCGTGACCCGCACGCCGGCGTGGAGGCGCGCCCCCTCCACATGCGCCCGTTCCGCGATGGCCTTGGCGAATGCGAGCGGGTTGAGGTGGCCGCCGCCCGCATCGCGCACGCCGCCGTGATAGAAATCGGTGCCGATGGCCTCGGCCAGCGCGCTGCGCGACAGCACCTCCTGGCGGGTGCCGTAGTGGGCGGCGAGATGGTCGCGATAGCGGCGCAGCTCGTCGAAGGCCTGCGGCGTGTGCGCCGCCTCGATGAGGCCGGGCTGCCAGCCGCAATCGGCGTTGAGTTCCGTGCGCAAGGCATGGACGAGGGCGATCGCCTCCGCGCCGAGGCGCCACAGCGCGTTGGCCATCTTGGGGCCGAGCCGCTGTTCGAGCCACACCTGGTCGCGCCGCTGGCCCGGATGGAGCTGGCCGCCGTTGCGCCCCGATGCGCCGTCCGCGATCCGCCCGGCTTCCAGCAGCGTGACATGGAAGCCGTCGCGCGTCAGATGCAGCGCCGCCGACAGCCCGGTGAGCCCGCCGCCGACGATCGCGACGTCGGTGCGTTCCGGCAGCGAGGCTTCCGAAGGCAGCGGTACGGCCGTGTCCGCCGCATAGATCGTGTCCGTCATCGCCGCGGCGCGTCAGACGTTGAGGAGGAGATATTCCCGCTCCCACGGGCTGATGACGCGCATGAAGGTGTCGTACTCGGCCTGCTTGATGGCGCGGAAGGTGGTCACGAAGGAGCGGCCGAAAATGTCCACCAGGGGCTCGCAATGCTCGAACAGGGCGACGGCTTCCAACAGGCCGCGCGGCAGGCCGTAGGGCAACTCACGCGCCGAGCCCTCGATGGGATCGTCCGGATGGATGCCTTCCTCGAGACCGAGGAGGCCGCAGGCGAGCGACGCGGCCATCGCGAGATAGGGGTTGGCGTCGGAGGACGGGATGCGGTTTTCCAGCCGCCGCGCCTCGGGCTGGGAATGCGGCACGCGCAGGCCGACCGTGCGGTTGTCGTAGCCCCAGTGCACGTTGATGGGCGAGGCCGTATAGCGCTCCAGCCGCCGGTACGAATTCACGTACGGCGCCATGATGCACATGACGCTCGGCAGATAGCGCTGATGGCCGGCGATGAAGGAGAAGAACTCCTTGGTCGGATTGCCGTTGGCGTCGGAGAAGATCGCCCGGCCGGTCTCCGTGTCGCGCAGCGAGGCGTGGATATGCATGGCGGAGCCGGGCTCGTTGCTCATCGGCTTGGCCATGAAGGTAGCGTACATCTTGTGCCGCAGCGCCGCCTCGCGGATCGTCCGCTTGAACAGGAAAACCTGGTCGGCGAGGTCGACCGCGTCGCCGTGCAGGAGGTTGATCTCCATCTGCGCGGCGCCTTCCTCGTGGATCAGCGTGTCGATCTCGAGGCCCTGGGATTCGGCGTATTCGTAGATGTCGTCGAACAGGTCGTCGAACTCGTTGACGGCGGCGATGGAAAAGCTCTGGCGGCCGATCTCGGGCCGGCCGGAGCGGCCGATGGGCGGCTCCAGCGGATAGTCCGGGTCGGTGTTGGGCTTGACGAGGTAGAACTCGATCTCCGGCGCCACCACCGGGCGCATCCCCTTGCGCTCATAAAGGTCGATGACGCGCTTCAGCACCTGGCGCGGCGCATGGTCGACCGGGCGGCCGTCCTTGTAGCGCGCATCGTGGATGAGCTGCGCGGCGGGGTCGGAGGCCCAGGGCACGATGGCGAGCGTGGCATAGTCCGGGTCGAAGATGAGGTCGCCGTCGGTGGGGTCGTGGGTGAAGCTGTCGTCCTCGGGCGGGTAGTCGCCCGTGATGGTCTGGCTGAAGATCGACGTCGGCATGGTGATCGACGGCGACATGGCGAACTTTTCCGTCGGCATCAGCTTGCCGCGGGCGACTCCGGCCTGGTCCGGCACGATGCACTCGACATCCTGGATGCCGCGCGCCTTCAGCCACTCCACGGCGCTCTTGTGATCCTTGACGCCGCGGGCCGGCTCGATTTCCGCGCTCAGCGCGCCGCGGTTTGGGTCTGCGGTCTTGTCCACACGAAACTCGTTGCCATGCTGGGGCCAGTTGCCCGTTGTCAGAAAATGCCTGCGCGCCGCCGGCTGTCAACCGATGGCTGCAGAGCGCGGATAGTGCGCGTCGCGAGCGGCCCCCGCCGAGAAGCGACCCGGCTGCTAGGCCGCGGAACTCTTGGGCGGCGTCGCGCGCTTCGGCGGCGCGGAACGCTTCTGCGGCGCCGGACGCTTCGCGGGCGGCGGCGCCTCCTTCGCGACGATCTGGCGGTGCGGGAACGGTATCGACAGCCCCGCCTCCTCGATCTGCTCCTTGGCGCGTTGCGTCAGCGCCCGCTTGATCGGCCAATAGTCGGACGCGGCGACCCACAGCCGCAACGTGAGGTCCACCGACGAATCGCCCATGCCCGAAACGAAGGCACTCGGCGCGGGCTCCGCCAACACCTTCGCCTCGGCGTCGGCAATGCCCCGCAGCACGTCGAGCGCCGCGTCGATGGAATCACCATAGTCGATCCCGATCTCGATATCGAGCATGCGCGTCTGATAGACTGAATAGTTGGTGACGGTGCTGCCCCAGACCGCCGAGTTGGGAAGCAGTTTCTGGATGTTGTCGTAGGTAGCAAGCTCGGTGAAAAACAGCGTGATCGATTTGACGCTGCCCGCGTGGCCGTTAACCTCGATGTAGTCCCCGATGCGGATCGGCCGCAGCAGGATAATCATCACACCCGCCGCCAGCGACGTCAGCGAGCCTTGCAGCGCAAGGCCGATGGCCAGCGAGGCCGCGCCGAGCACGGCGATCAGGCTAGTCGTCTGCACGCCCATCAGGTTGAGCGAGACGATGAGCAGCACCGCCAGCAACCCGTAGTGCAGGAGGCTCGCCAGGAACGTCTCCACCATCGGATCCATGTGGCTGGTGCGTTCCAGCCAGCGGGTGAACAAGCGCCGCAGCACCCCGATGATCCACCAGCCCACGAGCAGGAACACGATCCCGATGAGGATGCTGATGCCCTGGGTGATGATGAAGTCGAGCGCGGTCTGGAACATGCCCTCGTCGCTGTTGCTGCTCATCAGCCTCTCCTGTGCGCGGTCACCTCATTGTTGCAGCAACGGCCCCGCCTGTCGAAACCGGGCGCGCGCCGTTGCCCGCAGCGCCGGAGCACGGCAGGCAACGCGCCGGTGACGCGGCGATGCGCCCCCCGCCCGCGGGTCAGGAGATCTTGAACTGCTCGTGGGCGGCGTCCGCGCCGGCGAGGAAGATGCCGATATCGGACGGCCCCGCGATGAGGCGGCAGCCCCGCTCGTGCAAATCGGCCGTCGAGCGACCGGGGCGCACGATCGAGCCGAGCCACTTGCCCGATTTCAGGATCTCCTGCTCGGCCTTCTCGCACAGGGCGAGCACGTCCGGATGGTCGAGTTCCTCCAGCCGTCCGATCGAGCCGGCGAGGTCGTTGGGGCCGATGAACAGCGCATCGATGCCCGGCGTCGCCGCGATACCGGCGATGTTGTCCACCGCGTCGACGTGCTCGATCTGCGCGATCAGGAGGAGGTCGTCATGGCAGGCGCGGCGGTAGTCGCGGTTGGCGCCATAGCCGGACGCGCGCACGATCGGCGCCGCGTAGCCACGCGTGCCCCGCGGCGGGTAGTAGCAGACACGCGCCAGCTCCTGCGCCGCCTCCACGGTGTTGACCATCGGTACCATGATGGCGCGGAAGCCCCGGTCGAGCACCACCTTGAGCAGCGCCGGATCCGCCGAGGGAACCCGCAGGATGACTTCGCCGCCGGCCGAACGCACGGCGCGATGGATGGTGACGGCTTCGTCCAGCGAGGCGACCCCATGCTCGTTGTCGATGAGGATGGTCGGCCAGCCGCGCAGCACCGCGGCCTCGGCCAGGTCGGCCGAGCCGGTCTCCAGCCACATGGCCACGACCGTCTCATCGCGTTTGAGCGCGGCCAGAATGGGATTGGGCGTCATGACCCGTCCTTGTTGCGGAGCGAATGCGACCGAGGCTCCCTGGGCGGCAGCGCCACCCACTGTTTTCACCGATTTCGCCCCGGGGGATATTTGCGCAGCGAGAGCACTCGATCCGTTGTCGAACAGTGCGCGGCGCGTGACAATCCCCCGCGGCCGTCGGCGGGACGATTGCAGAAAGTCGATGGGGGCCCAAGGCAGGGCCGCTGGGCCCGTCCGCCGCGATCAGGCGAAGTCGTCGTCCGGAACGAGCGCGTCGGCAATCGTGTCCGCCAACTGCTCCACCCGGCGCAAGATGAAGAGGTCGGGCGCCGGGCGGGGCTTATAGTCGATCAGCGTCAACGCGCCGAGGATTCTTCCGTCCGGCCGCAGCAGCGGGAAGCCGACGAGGAAGCGTATCTTGGGAAACAGCGTGACTTCCAGGAGGTTGGCGAAACGCGGGTCCGCGGTGGCGTCGGGCACGATCTCACGCCGGCGCTGCAAAATGACGGCGTTGGCGAAGCTCGTCACCGCCAGGCCGACATCGCCGCGACCGCTCGCGCGGCGCAACACGGGATCGGTCGGCTCGACGCACGTTAACGTTGCGGTCGGGCATTCGAGCAGACGGCCCGCAGCGAACGTGGCCAGCCGCGGATCGTTGCGCCGAGACCAAGCGGCCGTCGGCACCGGAAGCCAAGGCCGAACATCATCCGCCGCGACCCTGGCATTTCCGTATGCGCCGGAGGACAGCATCGGCACCTTTCCGAAATCCGCTCATCGACGGGAGCGCTCGGTGCCCGATGCACCTGTTACATACAAGT
>JAUIJH010000181.1 GCA_030431335.1 Alphaproteobacteria bacterium | reverse complement strand
AACCCGGCGGCGCCGTCTTCCGTGTTGGGGCAGCTTTCGTTGATCTCGATAAAGTCGACGCCGGCGTTCTCATAGGCCCGCAGACCACTCAGCAGACCGCTGCGCCCGATGATCCTCTACATCGGCTCGCCGGAGCTGTTGGCGCTGTCGATCTTCGGCATCTCGATGGTGGCCGTGCTGTCGGGCAACGCGCCGCTCAAGGGGCTCGCGGCGGCGGCGGTGGGCATCATGCTCTCGCTGATGGGGCCGGACCCGCAGACCGGCACCTCGCGCTGGACCTTCGACACGCTCTACCTCTGGGACGGGATGCCGCTGGTGCCGCTGGTGCTCGGCCTGTTCGCGCTGCCCGAGGTGGCCGATCTTGCGATCCGCAGGGGCGCCATCGCCACCGAAGAGAAGTACGACGCCAAAGCCGGCATGCGCCTGGGCATCCGCGACGCGCTCAAGAGCTGGTGGCTCGTCATCCGGTGCAGCGTGCTGGGCTCGGCGATCGGCGCCATCCCCGGCATGGGCTCCTCGGTCGTCGACTGGCTCGCCTATGGCCACGCGGTCCACACCGAAAAGGGCGCGCGCGAGACGTTCGGCACCGGCGACGTGCGCGGCGTCATCGCGCCGGAAGCGGCCAACAACGCCATCACCTCCGGCGCGCTGATCCCGACGGTCGCGTTCGGCGTTCCGGGCAGCGCCTCGATGACGATCCTTCTCGGCGCCTTCCTGGTGCACGGGCTGGTGCCCGGCCCCTCGATGCTCGGCGAGCACCTCGACCTCACCTATACGATGATCCTGTCGATCGCGATCGCCAACATCCTGGGCGCGGGGGTATGCTTCGTCTTCAGCGGGTTCATGGCGAAGATCGCGCTCCTGCGCTATTCGCTCATCCTGCCCGCGGTGCTGATCGTCACCTATGTCGGCTCCTACCAGACCTCGCGCAGCTGGGGCGACCTCTACATCCTCCTCGTGTTCGGGGTGATCGGCTGGGCGATGAAGCAGCTGCGCTGGCCGCGCCCGCCGCTCATCCTGGGCTTCGTGCTCGGCGCGATCATCGAGCGCTACATGTTCATCTCCATCGAGCGGTACGGGTTCGATTGGCTGACGCGCCCGGTCGTCGTCGTTCTGCTGGGCCTCGCCCTCCTCGCCCTCTTCCGGCCGGTGTTCGCAAGCCTCTTCGCGAAGCGCGCGGCGCCACGGGCCGCCCCGGCGCCGCGGCAGATCTCGCTGCGCCCCTCGCAGCTCTTCCACCTCTTCGCCCTGATGGCGCTCGCCTGGGCCTTGTGGCAGGCGACGACGTGGCCGCACTCGGCCCGCATCGCCCCCATCGCGGCGGGGCTGACGGCGCTCGTCGCGGTGCTCTTCAGCCTCGCGGCCTCGCTGGCGCGGGCCCCCGGCGCGTCCCAGGGCGCGCGGCACGGGCACCTCGACACGTCCGAGGTCCATGGGCTGCCGCCCATCAGGGTGATCGGCCGCGCGGCGCTCTTCTTCGGCTGGCTCGTCGCCTTCATGGGCGGCGTGGCGCTGATCGGGTTCATCCCGGCGGTGCCGATCTTCGTGGCCGCCTTCATGCGCATCGAGGGGCACGAGCGTTGGCGGGTGATCGTCCCCCACATGGCCGGCATCACGGTCTTCGTCTATCTCGTGTTCGACCGGCTGTTGTCGCTCCCCTGGCCGCACAGCCTCCTCGGCGCGTGGTTCCCGGTCCTGAGGAGCATTCCGTCTGTCTGAGCCCGGCCCGCTGACGATCATCCACTCGTCCGACCTTCACGTCGACGACGAGTACACCGCGCGCTCCCACGAGGGCGACGGCACGTTCGGCCTCGCGGCGGTGCTGGCGACGGCGCGGGCCGCGAATGCCGCGGCCGTCGTCCTCGCCGGCGACACCTTCGAGCGCAACGCGACGCCCCGCCCGCTCGCGGTCCGCGCCGCGCAGGTGATCGCGGCGGCCGACCTGCCGGTGGTGATCCTGCCCGGCAACCACGATCCCGCGCTGCCCGATTCGCCGCACCACACGGTCGCCGCGCTGGCTCCCCGCGCCGCCATCCTCGGCGTCACGCACCCGGACGAAGTCCGCCTCGCCGACCTCACGGTCACCGGCGTCGCCCACACCGCCTACGCGGACGCCGCCGTCGTCGCACGCCTCGGGCCCAAGACCACCCGCTGGCGCATCCTCCTCGCCCACGGGCACTTCGAGGCCGCCCCCGACCCGAGCCGGCGGTTCCGCCCGTCCTGGATCGTCGCGGCGGCGGATCTCGAGCAGGAGGGCATCGACTATGTCGCGCTCGGCCACTGGAACCGGCCGGCGCAGGTGCTTGGCACCCCGCCCGCCCACTATTCGGGTTCGCCCGAATATGCCGGCACGGTGAACCGCATCACGTTGTTCCCCGACCGCGCGCCCGAGATCGCGCGCCTGCCGATCGCCGGCTGGCCCGCCTGAGGCATGCCCGGCGCCAGCCGATGCGCGCCCGGCACGCGGCAGAGCTTGAGGCCGGCTGGCTCCAGGCATGCCCCGGTGTGAGCCAACTCTCGGGCGCCGGGCGGGACCCAAAAGGGACCGCTGCGCCGGCTGCGCCGGCGCACGCATGAAAACCAGACGGAAACAGGGGGGTTTTTGGAGCGGGCGATGGGGATCGAACCCACGACATCAAGCTTGGGAAGCTTGCGTTCTACCACTGAACTACACCCGCGCAGCCTCTAAATCAGCGGGCGGGGCACCCTGTGTCAAGATGCTGCGTGCATCTGGCGGTGGGCATCGGCCTTGCAACGCATATTTGCGCGTCGCGGCCGCCTTGGCTTGACGCACCGGGGCGGGCCGCATCAAACGACTGGCGCAGTCGCCCCTTTGGAGTTCCGCCCCGTGTTTGAGCGTATCCGCATCCTCGTCACCTCCCGCCAGTGGGAGGCGTTCATCGTCGCCGTGATCATCTTCAACGCCGTCATCCTCGGCATGATGACGTCGCGGCAGATCATGGCGGAGATCGGACCGGTGCTGAACGCGCTGGACGCGATCATCCTGGGCATCTTCGTCATCGAGCTGTCGCTGCGGATCTCGGTGTTCCGGCTGCGGTTCTTCACCGACCCGTGGAGCCTGTTCGACCTTTTCGTGGTGCTGATCGCGCTCGCGCCGGTCAGCCGCGGCTTTTCCGTGCTGCGGGCGCTGCGGATCCTGCGGGTGCTGCGCCTGGTCTCGGTGGTGCCGTCGCTGCGCCGGGTGGTCGGCGGGCTCATTGCCGCGCTGCCGGGCATGGCCTCGGTCGTGTTCCTGATGGCGCTGATCTTCTACGTGTTTTCGGTGATGGCCACGTCCCTGTTCGGCGACAGCTTCCCCGACTGGTTCGGCACCATCGGCGAATCGGCCTATTCGCTGTTCCAGATCATGACGCTGGAATCGTGGTCGATGGGCATCGTGCGGCCGGTGATGGAGGTCTACCCCAACTCCTGGCTCTTCTTCGTGCCCTTCATCATGATCACGGCCTTCGCGGTGCTCAACCTCTTCATCGGTATCATCGTGTCCGGCATGCAGCAGGACGTGGAAGCCGAGGCGGCCGCCAGCCGGGACGCGATGATGGAGGAGCAGTCCTCCATGCACGACGATATCAAGGCGTTGCGCCGGGAGGTTAAGGCGCTGTCGGCCGCCATCGCCGCGCGGGCCGACAAGGGCTAGCCCGGGCCCGCCGGCTCCGGCATTTCCGTTTTCGAGCCTCCGCCGGCCGGCCCGCAGCTTCGAGGCAGACTGGCGCCATAGAAAGACGTCGACCCCCGTGGCTGCGAGAGGGCGACGATGCTCACGACTGCAATCCATTTCTTGCCGGTACCCGCGCTCGCCCTGGCAATCGCGATGGCGGCCGCCACCCCGGCCGCATCCGCGCCGCCGGACGGCGCTCGGCCGCAATTCGAGCTGGTGATGACCATCGGTCGCCCGGGCGTCGGCCCCGGCGAATTCAGCTATGTCGAGGACTTCGCCTTCGGCCGGGACGGCCACCTCATCGTCACCGACGCCGCCCACGCCTTCGTCCAGGTCTTCGACAAGCGCACCGGCGCATTCATCACCCGCTTCGGCGGCAAGGGAAACCGCGACGAGAACCTCGAACGGCCCGAGGGCGTCGCCGTCGACGCCGAGGGCAACATCTTCGTCGGCGACTATTCGACCGGCCTCGTCGAGACCTACGGGCCGGACTATCGCTGGACGGGCAGCTTCGGCGGCTACGGTTCCGCGCTCGGCCAGACCATGATGTCCGAATTCATGGACATCCGGGACGGGCGCCACTACGTGCCCGACATCGGCAACCACCGCGTCAACGTCTTCTCCACGGCCGGCGAGCCGCTGTTCCATTTCGGCGGCCTCGGCCGCGACGCGGGCCGCTTCGACACCCCCGAATCGGCCAAATTCAACAGCCGCGGCCAGCTCTTCGTGGCCGATCTCAACAACGACCGCATCCAGGTGCTCGACCCCGAGGGGACGCCGCTGTTCGCCTTCGGCACCTCCGGCGACGGTCCGGGCGCACTCGATGCGCCCGCCGGCATCGCCTTCGACCGCGACGACAACGTCTACGTCAGCGAAATCGGCAACGCGCGCGTGCAGGTGTTCGACCGGCGCGGCAATTTCCTCGCCATGTGGGGCAAGCCCGGCGACGGGCCCGGCGAATTCAACCATCCGCACGGCGTCATCGTCGATCCGGAAAACGGCTGGATCTACGTTGCCGACACGGGCAACAAACGGGTGCAAGTGTTCCGTGCCCCGCGGACGCTTCGCAGCGACCCGTCTTGAAACGGGGCGCAAGCGGGCGCCGGCCGGCCCGCACCGACCCGGCCAAGCAATATCGCCTGCGCCGCACACTGACGGGGGCGTTCCTGCTCCTCGCCCTGTTGGGAGGGGCATGCGGGGCCGTCGGGCTCGTCTATGTCAGCCGCATCAACGCGACCGTCTCGGTCTTCGCCGACCTCACCTCCCCGATGCTCACCACCACGACCGAGCTCGTGGAGGATGCGCTGCGCTACCGCTCCTCGCTCTCCACCGCCTGGCAGCGTCAGGTCGCGCCCGATCAGTTGCGCGCCCAGGTGGAGGAGTTCCACGCCAGCGCGATGGGCAAGATTGCGACCCTGCGCAGCGGCTTCCAGGAGATGGGCATCGAGATTGCGCTGGAGCGCGCCATCGCGCTGGAGGAGGAGCTGATCGGCGCCGTCGCGCGCACCATCGACAGCTATCAGGTCCAGCGCGCCGCCGCCCAGCTGCTGAAGAGCGCGGCGCAGGAGACCGGCCGGATGATGGCCATCGCCGAAGGGAGCCTGCAACTCATCATCACGACCGCCGAGGCCGAAATCGTGGCCTTGGAGGAGCAGACCAAGATCGGGGTGCAGACGGGTTCGGTCTCTGTCGAGGCCCTCGGACAAACCCTCGCGCGCTTTTTCAACCTGACCTATCAGATCCTGGAAAAATCGCGCTGGATCTCACGCACGCTGGAGCATTTCGAGGAGACCGGCGCCGTCCTGCATGCCCACCCGCGCGAGAAGGATCTGGCGGCGGTCGCCGGCAAATCGGTGCGGCACTTCGCGATCATCGACGCCCTCATGGCCCACCTGCGCGGGCGCCTCGTCGTGGCCGGTCGTGCCGAACAGTTCGATCCGCTGCGCGAGGCGCTCAACCGGCTCAAGGCCCTGATGATGGGGCCGCAAGGGATGCTCGCCAGCGCCCGCAAAGCGATGGCGGCGCAACATGCGATGGCGCTGGAAGGGCGCAAGGCGGCCGAACTCGAGACGGTCTATTTCGCCCTCCTGGAGGAGGTGCGCGAGGCCGTGGCGACGATCAACGCCGATGCGAAGCGTTCGGCCGAATCCACCATCGCCGACGCCCGTCTCGTCGTCGCCGCCAGCCTCGCGCTCGCGCTCCTCGTCGCACTCCTTCTCGGCGCCTTCCTGTCGCGCCGCATCACCTGGCCGCTGTCGCGCCTCACAATGCATGCGGTGGCCATCGGCGAAACCGGCAAACTGGAACCGATGCCCACCTGCGACATCAGCCGCAACAGGGACGAGATCGCCACCCTCGCCCTCGCCTTCAACCGGATGATCGACGAGCTCGCCGAGGCGCGCAGCCAGCTCATCGCCCAATCGCAGGAAGAGGTGCGCGTGCAGTACGGGCGCCTCAGCGCAGCCGTCACCAACATGCCGCAGGGGCTGGCGATGTTCGACAAGGACCGCCGCCTCGTCGTCTGCAACGAGCGCTACAGCGAACTCTACGAGCTGCCCAGGGACGTGATCCATGCCGGCACCAGCTACGAGCGCCTGGTGCGGATCGCCTTCGAGCGCTGCACGCCCGAATTCCTCGCCGCCCAGGGGGGCGATATCGGCGAGCTCGTCTCCGGCGCGGTCGAAACCTTCTACAGCCGGCGCTATTCGGTGCGCGAGCTGCGGCACGGCCGGACCGTCGCCGTGCGCCACACCCCCATGGACGACGGCGGCGTGGTGGCCACGCACGAGGACATCACCGAGCGCCGCCGCACCGAAGCCAAGATCGCGCACATGGCGATGCACGACATGCTGACCGATCTCGCCAATCGCACCGCATTCGTGGAGAGCCTCTCCGAGTCGCTGGCGCGCGTTCAGCGCGGCGAGGAGATGGCGGTGCTCTATTTCGATCTCGACCACTTCAAGCACGTCAACGACAGCCTCGGCCATCCGGTCGGCGATGCGCTGCTGCGGTGCGTCGCCGACCGGCTCAGGGCCTGCGTGCGCGAGACCGACACCGTCGCCCGGCTGGGGGGCGACGAATTCGCCATCGTCCAGGCCTCGCTGGGCCAGCCGCGCGGTGCGGCCGAGCTCGCCGCGCGGCTCGTCGCCGAAATCAGCCGCCCCTACGAGATCGCCGGGCACACCGTCGTCATCGGCGCCAGCGTCGGCGTGGCGCTCGCGCCGGGCGACGGGACCGACGCGGACACGCTGTTGCGCAACGCCGACATGGCGCTCTACCGCTCCAAGGCCGAGGGGCGCGGCACCTACAGCTTCTTCGAGCCGGCGATGGACGCCAAGATGCAGGCCCGCCGCGCGCTGGAACTGCAGCTGCGCCGCGCCAACGCGCTCAACGAGTTCGAGCTCTACTACCAACCGCTGGTCGCCACCAAGAGCGGGCGGGTCAGCGGCTGCGAGGCGCTGCTGCGCTGGAACCACCCCACGCGCGGCGTGGTGCCGACGAGCGAGTTCATCCCCATCGCCGAGGAGATCGGCCTGTTCGCCGAACTCGGCGAACGCATCCTCCTGGAAGCCTGCAAGGCCGCGGCCGCCTGGCCGCCGGACCTCACCATCGCCGTCAACCTGTCGCCCAGCCAGTTCACCGCCGGCCGCATCCTGCGCGACGTGAAGCACGCACTCGCCCGAAGCGGCCTGGAGCCGCACCGGCTGGAGCTGGAGATCACCGAGAACCTGCTGCTGAAGGATCCCGATTCGATCATCGCCGGCCTCTACGAGCTGCGCACGCTGGGGGTGCGCGTCGCCATCGACGATTACGGCACCGGCCATTCCAGCCTCGGCTACCTGCGCCGCTTCCGCTTCGACCGCATCAAGATCGACCAGTCCTTCGTGCATGACCTGCCCGGCCGCCGCGACGCGGTGGCGATCGTGCGCGCCGTCAACGGTCTCGCCGCGGCGCTCGGCATCGAAACGGTGGCCGAGGGCGTCGAGACCGACGAGCAGCTCGCCGAAGCGCGCAGCGAAGGGTGCAGCGCCATCCAGGGCAAGTTCTTCAGCGCCCCCGTTCCGCTGTGCGAGGTGGATGCGCTCTTTTCCCGCCAGCTCGAGCCCGACCGCCGCCGCACCCAGCGCAACGCCGCCTGATCGCCGCCCGCCGGCGCTCGAACGGCGCCCGCCGGCGCCCGCGCCTACCAGTTCGCGATGGTGCCGTCGGGCAGGATCGCCTCCAGCGCCGGGATCTCCTCCTGCGCGAAGGGACGCTTGGCGGCCGCCTTTTCGTTGATCTCGATGCCGAAACCGGGGCCTTGCGGGATCGTCCAATGGCCGTCCACCAGGTTCATCGGGTGCTCGAACACCTCGTCGAACCACGGCACCACGCCCACCGCCTCCTCCTGGATCACGAAATTGGGCGTCGCGATGTCGAAGTGGAGCGCCACCGCGCCCGCCACCGGCCCCATCGGGTTGTGCGGGCAAACGCCCATGTGCGCCGCCTCCGCGATGGCCGCGATGCGCCGCCCGCCGGTGAGCCCGGCACAGTGGCACAGGTCCGGCTGCACGTAGGCGACGGCCCGCGTGGCGGCCACTTCGGCGAATTCCACCGGCGTGAACAGCCGCTCCCCGGTGGCCAGGGGGCAGTCCACCCGGCGCGCCAGGTCGGCCATCGCCGGCGTGTCGCCCGGCTGGATCGGCTCCTCCACGAACATCGGACGGATCGGCGCGATGGCGTCGATATAGGCCTTCGCCGCATCGATGGAATCGGGGCGGCCGTGGAAGTCGGTCATGATGTCGACCCCCTCGCCCACCCGCTCGCGCACCGCGGCGGCGAGCTTTTCCACGTGGCGCACGGATTTGGGCGAGGCGTCGTAGCCGACATACGGCACGAAGCCGAGCTTCAGCGCGTTGTAGCCCATCGCCACCGTCTCCTCGACGGCATCGCAGAAGCCCTCGATATCGTCCGGCGAGACGGCGCCGCCGATGCGGGCGCGGCGCATATGGGTATAGACGCGCACCTTGTCGCGCACCTTGCCGCCCAGGAGCTGCCACACCGGCACGCCGAGCTCCTTGGCCTTGATGTCCCACAGCGCCTGCTCGATGCCGGAGACGGCCGTGAGCCCGATCGCCCCCAGCGGCCAGAACGAGAAGCGCGTCATGCGCTGCACCAGGTACTCGATGTTGCGCGGATCCTCGCCGACGACGAAGGGCGCGAGGTCCTCGATGGTGCCCACGACGGCGCGCGTCTTCCATTCCAGCGTCGCCTCGCCCCAGCCGTAAAGGCCGGGCTGGTCGGTCAGCACCTTGACGCAGATCCAGTTGCGCATGACCGCGTTGATGATGGTGGTTTCGACGGCAGTGATCTTCACGGACCGGGACTCGCTTCTTTGCAGGCCGCCCGACGCTAGCGCGGGTTGAGCAACGCCGGCAGCCAATTGGAGAATTCAGGCACCAAGCACAAGATCGCCACGGCGCACAGCTCGGCGATGAGGAACGGCATGACCGCCTTCAGGAGCGGCAGCATCCGAACCTTGCCCACCCGCATCACCACGTAAAGCACCACCCCCACCGGTGGCGTGATCAGGCCGATCGCCAGGGTCAGCATCACCACCATCGAGGCCTGCAAGGGGTCGACGCCGAGCTTGTAGACCGCCGGCATCAGGATCGGCACGAAAATGAGGATGGCCGCGCCGATGTCGAGGAAGGTGCCCAGGATCAGCATCAACAGCGCGATGGCGAACAGGAACAGCACCGGCTGCCCCTCGAACAGGACCGCCGCCTCCCCCACCCACGAGGAGATGCCGAGGAGGTTGAGCGCGTAGGACAGGATCGTCGCCGCCGCGACCAGGAGATAGATGGTGGCCGAAATGCGCGCCGCCTTGAGGAAGGCGCGCCACAGCCCTTTCAGGTCGAGCGCGCGGAACACGACGACGGCGAGGAAGGTCGCGTAGGCGACGGCGATGCCGCCCCCCTCGGTCGCCGTATAGGCGCCCACCACCATGCCGCCGACGATGACGAAGGGCAGCGTCATCACCGCCAGCCCTTCGATCAGCATGCGCACCACGCTGGCATCGCCGAGGTCCAGCTTGCGCGGCCGGGGCAGCTTGCCCCGGATCGCGTCGATGGCGACCACCGCCGCGCACGCCCCGCCGAGCAGAAGGCCCGGGACGACGCCGGCCAGGAACAGGTCGATGACCGAGATGCCGCTCACCGCCGCCATGATGATGGCAAGGCCCGAGGGCGGAATGATCGGCCCGATGATGGAGGACGCGACGGTGACGGCCGCCGCGTAATTCTTGGTGTAGCCCTCCTTCGGCATCTCCTCGATGAAGACGCGGCCGAGGGCGGCGGCGTCGGCCACCGCCGAGCCGGAGATGCCGGCGAACATCACCGAGGAGCCGATATTGGCGAAGGCGGTGCCGCCGCGCAGCCAGCTCGTCGCCGCCGAGGCGATGGAGATGAGCCGCGCCGTGATGCCGCCCTGGCTCATGATCTCCGCGGCGAGGATATAGAACGGCACCGCCAGGAAGATGAAGCTGTCGACGCCGGTGAACAGCCGCGTCACCACGACGTTCATCGGGATGCCGAAC
Organism: Alphaproteobacteria bacterium; assembly: GCA_030431335.1. Classification (GTDB taxonomy): domain Bacteria; phylum Pseudomonadota; class Alphaproteobacteria; order Rhizobiales; family Amorphaceae; genus Acuticoccus. The sequence continues at coordinate 1,136 of JAUIJH010000181.1, read as the reverse complement.
ACCCAGACGCCCAGCATGCCCGCAAGGCCCAGCGCGAAGGCCACCGGCACGCCGATGAGAAGCAGGCCGAGCCCGGCGATGGCGACCTGGATCACTCCGCGCCCCTGTGGATGTTGAGAAGGTCGGTCTGTTCTTCATCGTCCGCGTCGGGCTCGAAGCCGGCGAACCAGGAGAGCGCGATCTGGACGATCATCAGCGCCGCGCCGATGGGCAGCGCCAGGTAGGGGACGATCATCGGGATCTGCGAGGCGGGCGCCACCTGCTTGGCGTTGCGCAGCGCCAGCGGCCAGCCATAGTAGAGGATGATGACGCAGAAGATCGCCGCGACCGAATAGAGCCCCGACTTGACGTAGCGGGCATGGCGCGGGGCGACCAGCGCTTCCAGCGCCTCCACGCCCATGTGCTCGACCCGGAAGATGCAGGCGACCGAGCCCATCATCATCAGCCAGATCATGCAGTAGCGCATCGCCTCTTCGGTCCAGCTGAAGCCGGTGTTGAAGAAGTAGCGGCCGCCGACCTGGGTGAGGTTCAGGACCGTCACCACGATCAGGAGGATCGTCGCGATGATCTCGGTGCTGCGGGCGAGCAGTCTGGACAGGATGAGGGCGCGTTCGCGCATGTGGCTGGGTCTCGGTGCTCTCGAGGATCAGACGGAGCCGCCCGGCGTCCGCGCGGGGCGGACGCCGGGCCAAGGGCGGGGTCAGTCGTCGCCGTAGAGCTCTTCCTTGGCCTCGCCGACCGCTTCCATCAGCTCGTCGACCAGCTCCTTGCCGACGTTCTTCTCGATGAAGGCCAGGACGGGACCCTGGGTCTTCTCCTTGAAGGCCGCTTTCTCTTCAGGCGTGGAGACGTGGATCTCCATGCCCAGCTCGTCCTTCAGCTTCGCGCTGAAGCGCCAGTCGCCCTGCGTCTTCTGCAGGTTCTCCGTCCACGCCATCAGCTGCGCGGCGTCGATGATCACCTGCTGCTGGCCCGGCGTCAGCCCCTCGAACCACTCGTTGTTGGCGATGATCACGTGCAGGCCGAACACGTGCTCGTTGAGGGTATAGTATTTCTGCACCTCGCCGAGACCGCCGCCATAGACCACGGCCGGCGGGTTCTCCTGGCCGTCCACCACGCCCTGGCGCAGCGACAGC
>JAUIJH010000180.1 GCA_030431335.1 Alphaproteobacteria bacterium | reverse complement strand
CCTGGAGGATGGCGCCGGCCCGGGCGACGGCGGCGGCGGTGTGCAGCGGACCCATGGTGGTCGCGCCGTCGAGGCCGTTGCCGACCACCGTGCGGGCCACGATCGCGGCGAGCCGGTCGACCGCCTCGTCGAGCCGGCTGCGCGGCACGTAGAGGCGCTTCACGGCCATGCAGATCTGGCCCGTCATCTTGAAGACGGCATCGCCGAGGCGCTCCACCGTCGCGTCCGAAAGGTCGATGTCGTCGAGCAGGATCGCCGCGTCGTTGCCGCCGAGCTCCAAGGTCAGGCTCTTGATGGTGCCCGCCGAGCTAGCGATGATGCGGCTCGCCGACGCGACCGAGCCGGTGAAGCCGATCTTGCCGATGTCCGGATGGCTCGTCAGCGCGTCGCCGATCTCCCCCGGGGTCCCGGTCACCACGTTGAGGAGGCCCTCGGGGAGGCTCGCGTTGAAGAGCGCCATCGCCCGCATGAAGGCGAGGGGCGAGGTCTCGGGCGGCTTCACCACCACCGCGTTGCCGGCGACCAGCGCGGCCGCGATCTGCGCGAAGCCGAGGCTCACCGGCGCGTTCCACGGCACGATCGACAGCACGACGCCGTAGGGCCGGTAGGCGATCAGCGTGCGCCCGCGCTCCGCCTCGATCGCCTCGGGCGTATCGAGCGCCAGCGCGGCCTCCAGCAGCAATTTCTGGCGCGGGGCGACGCCGCGCAACTCGCCGGTGGCCTCCGCGAGCGTCTTGCCGTTCTCGCGCACGTAGAGCGCCGCGAGGGGCTCGATCTGCCCCGCCAACGTCTCGAAGGCGGCGCCCAGGATGGCGCAGCGCTCGGCGTAGGATTTGCGCCCCCAGCCGGCCTGCGCCGCCTTTGCGGCGGCGACGGCGGCTTCGACCTGCGCGGGGGCTCCGCGGGGGATGGTGCCGACCAACTCGCGCGGCCGGGCCGGATTGCGCACCTCGATGGTGGCGGACGTCGTGACCGGCGCGCCGCCGATGAGCATCGGGAGCGTCTCGGCCATCCGGTCGGATGAAGCATCCATGGCATTGGTCTTTCGCGGGTTTGGGGCGGCGCCGGCCCTTGGAGCGGGCCGGCGCCGGGGTACTACTCTTCCGGCAGGAGGATTTCGCGCACGCGGGCGACGAGCGGATCGGGCAGGCTATAGGCCTCGTCGACGATCTGCTTCATCTCGGGCCCCGAGATCGGCGCGATGGTGAGGTTGAGCCCTTCCATCTCGGCCAGGAATTCCGGGTCCGCCATCGTCGCCATGAAGGCGTCCTGCAGGGCCTTGGCGCGGTCCTCCGGCACGCCGGGAGGGGCGATGTAGGGGCGCGCCAGCACGGTGGTGGTGAAGACGGCGTCGAGGACGCGCTTGTCGTCGTCGCTCTTGGCGAGGTCCTTGGCCAGCGGCACGCCTTCGGGAACCTCGGGCATCTTCTTGGGGGCGAGCTGGGCGAGGATGGCGAGCTTGCCGTCCGTCAGCCAGTCGGGCCGGGCGGCCTTGATCCCCTCCATGTCCCAGACGCGGCCGGTGATCTCGCCGCGCTCCAGGGCCAGCGCCGCCTCGCGGGTGCCGGGATAGCCGAGGATGAGCTTCATGTTGTCGAGCCCGAGGACGCGCTTCATCGCCAGCGGCAGGAGGTAGGTGTCGCCGGTGGGCGAGCTGGCGCCGACGATGAGCTCCTTCCCGTCGAGGTCGCTGAGCGTGTCGAAGCCGGCGTCCTTCCAGGCGACCAGCACGGAGGCGGAGCTGACGGCGCTCCCCACCATGGTGAAGTCCGGCCCGCTGAACTCGGCGTTCGACGCCTCGCCCTTGAACAGCCCCTCGAAGAGGAGCGCCGCGTTGACCGCGCCGATGGACAGCCCGTCCGGCTCGGCGACTTTGTAGAGGTAGGTCGCAAGGCGCATGCTGCTCGCGCCGGGCATGTTCTGGGCGACCATGTCCGGGTTGCCGGGAATGTGCTTGACCATGTGCTTGCAGATGGTCCGCGCATAGGTGTCGTAGCCGCCGCCCGGACCGTAGCCGACCAGGCAGTTCAACGTCTTGCCGCTATAGAACTCTTCCACCGACTGCGCGGAGGCCGGGGCGACCCAGACGAGCGCCGCAAGGGCGAGCGCCGGTCCGATGTATCTTCTGAGCATGGTCTTCTCCCTAGTCTGTCGTTGTTTTTCTGCAAATGACGAGGCCGTCGAGGGCGACGGCGCCGTCGGGGCGAACGAGGATCGGGTTGATGTCGACCGCCTCGACGATGTCGCCGTGGTCGCGGCCGAGGCGGGCGAGGGCGACCATCGCGTCGGCGAGCGCGATGACGTCCAGCGGCGCGCTGCCGCGATAGCCGGACAGGAGCCGGTGCGCCTTGGTCCGCGCGATGGCCGCCAGCGCCCCGTCCCGGTCGAGGTCGACGGGGGCGAAGGCGACGTCGGCGAACAGCTCCAGCCAGATCCCGCCCATGCCGACCATCAGCACCGGCCCGAACTCCGGGTCGCGCTGGAGGCCGAGCACCATCTCGACGCCGCCCGCCACCTGTTCGGCGACGAGCACCCCTTCGGCTGCGACGCCGAGGCCCGCGCATAGGGCGACCAGCTCGTCATGGACCGCGCGGACGTCGGCCGCCCGTGAGAGGCCGAGCCGCACCAGGCCGGCGTCGGACTTGTGGGTGATCGCGGCCGCGACGGCCTTGAGGACGACCGGATAGCCGATGGCCTCGGCCGCCGCGACGGCCTCGTCGGCGCTGTGGGCGATGGCCTCCCGGGCGATCCTGACGCCGTAGCGGCTCAAGATCGCCTTGGAGGCGGTTTCGCTCAGCGCGACGGGGCCGCCGCCTGCGGGGGGGAGGAGGTCTGCGATGTCGATGGCCGGGAGGGCCGGCGGCGGCACGGCGTGCGGCGGCGCGGACTTGGCCATCGCGGCGAGGGTGCGGAACGACTTGCCCAGGTCGTTGAGGATCGGCAGATGCGACAGCTCGCGGCGAAAGCCGATCGTATAGTCGTTGTCGCGCACCTTGATCGGGGCGAGCACCGCCAGAGGCGCGCCGGCATCGCTCGCCATGCTCGCCTCCAGCACCTCGAAATTGGCGATCTTGCGGGCGACGCCCGCGACGCGGGGCAGCTCCTCGGTCAGGACGACGAAATCCACCTCGTCGGCCTCGCGCAGCGTGCTGACGATCGCGGCGAGGGTGTCGGCGGGCTGGGTCTTCTTGGTGTCGAGCGGGTTGGCGATGTCGGCGTCCGGCCCCATCGCCTGCGCGAGGCGCTCGCGGGTGGCGGGGGCGAGCTCGGCGATCTGCAGCCCGCTTGCCGCGGCCGCGTCGCTCATCAGCGTCTTGAGCGCGCCCGAGTGGGTGACGTAGGCCCCGCGCGGCCCGCGCGGACGGGGCGCGCGGCTCAAGAATTCGGCCGCCTCGACGGCGTCCTCCAGCGAGCCCACGCGCACGATCCCCGCCTCCGCGGCGAGGACGTCGAACGCCTCCGAGCTTCCCGTCAGCGAGCCGGTGTGGGCGAGGGCGGCGCTTCTCGCCTCCTCCGACACGCCCGCCTTGATGGCGACGACGGTCTTGCCCGCCGCCCGCGCGGCGCGTGCCGCCGCGAAGAACGCGGCCGCGTCCGGCAGCGCCTCGATATAGACGATCACCACCTTGAGGAGCGGGTCGGCCGCGAAGTAGCCGACATAGTCGGCGATCGTGAGGCCGATCTGGTTGCCGCAGGAGATGAGGTAGGCGACCGACAGGTCGCGGTCCGTCAGCGCGCGGGCGAAGCTGGCGCACAGGAGCCCGCTCTGCGCGATGACCGCGATCTGCCCGGGGCCGAGGATCTCCAAATTCTCGTCAGCGATGGTGACGAGGCTGGAGTGGCCGGAGGCGATCCCCATGCAGTTGGGGCCGGCGGCGGCGATCCCCGTCTGGTGGAGGACCGCGCGCAGCCGCTCGCCGAGGGCGCGGCCTTCGGCGCTGCCGCCCTCGCCGAAGCCGGCCGCGAACAGCGTGGCGCTGCGCGCGCCGCACGCCGCCGCTTCGGCCAGGACGTCGATGGTCACCTGCGCAGGGACGAAGACGGCGAGGTGGTCGGGCGGCTCGGGCAGGTCCGCGACGCTTCGATAGGTGCGCTCGCCGAACAGCGCCTCGCGCCTCGGATTGACGAGGTAGACGTTGCCGGCGAACCCGTAGCGGGCGAGGTTGGAGTGGACCCGCGCCGACCAGTGGCCGGGCCGGTCCGAAGCGCCGACGAGCACCACGTTGCGCGGGTTGAGCAGGGCCTCCACCTTGGCGAACGCGCCCGGTATGCTCGCGGCCTGGTTCATCAGCCGGTCTCGCGGGCGTAGGGGCCGAGGCCGGGACGATACGATTTCTCGTCCAGGAACTCGCTCATCCCCTTGCGATCCTTGATCTCCTTGTCGCGCGAGGCCACCGAGTCCTGCTTGGCGCGCAGATAGTCGCGCGCCTGGTTCACGGTCATGCCCTTGACCGCGCGCAGCGCCTCCTTGGTGCCGGTGAGGACGGCGGGGTTGATCTTCATGAGCTTGCGGGCGAGCGCGTCGGTGGCGCTCTTGAGTTCCTCGGCCGGCACGGCGATGTTGGCGAGGCCCACCTCCACGGCGCGCTTGCCGTCGAACGGCTCGCCCGTCGCCGCATAGTAGAGCGCGTGGCGCGGCAGCATCATCTCCGCGAGGTTCCAGCTCACGATGCCGCCCGGGATGATGCCCCAGTTGACCTCCGACAGGCCGTAGACGGCATCTTCCGCCGTCACCACGAAGTCCACCGCGCAAAGCTGGGTGAAGGCGCCGCCGAAGCAGTAGCCGTTGACCATGGCGATGGTGGGCCGGGGAAACTCGTTGAGCAGCTCCCAGCGCCAGTGGTGGCTGGCCGCGTTGGAGCGCTTGCGCTCGGCGGGATTGCCGGCCGTCTCGCGGAAATAGAGCTTGATGTCCTGGCCCGCGGACCAGGCGTCGCCGGCGCCGGTGAGGACGAGCACTTTCGTCTCCGGATCGTTGGCGAGCGCGAGCATCGCATCCTCCATCTCGTAGTGGAGGGCCGGGCTCATGGCGTTGCGCTTTTCCGGTCGGTTGAGCACGAGGTAGGTGACCCCGTCCTCCCGCTCGATCTTGATGTTCTTGTAGTCTGCCTCGGACATTTGAACTTCCTTCAACCCATTTCCCTGAGGACGTGTCGCGCGATCGCCATGCGCATCATCTCGGGCGTGCCCTCGGTGATGAGGTGGCTGCGCTGGTCACGCCAAAAGCGTTCGATCGGCATTTCGCGGGTGAGACCCATGCCGCCGTGGATCTGCATGGCCATCTCGGTCGCCTTGTAGGCGGCCTCGGTGCAGAACAGCTTCACGACGGGCGCGTCGTGGCGAATGGCTTCGCCCGCGTCGAATTTGGCCGCGGTCTGGAAGACCAGGAGGCGTGCCGCCTCGAGCGAGACCCAGGCGTCGGCGAGCATCCACTGGATCGCCTGGCGCTCCGCCAGCGGCTTGCCGAAGGTCACGCGCTGGTTGGCGTGGCGGGCGGACATCTCGATCATCCGCTGCATCACGCCGAGCGCCCGCGCGCCCTGCTTGATCCGCCCGCCGCCGAGCCATGCCTGGCCGAGCTTGAAGCCCTCGCCCTCGCCGCCGATGCGGTGGCTGGCGGGGATGCGCACGTTGTCGAGCTGGATCTGCCAGGGGTACTCGTCGGTGAAGGTGCGGTAGGCGGTGACGAGCTCCACCCCCGGCATGTCCATGTCGACGACGAAGGCGGAGATGCCGCCGCGCGAGCCTTTGGCGCGGTCGGTGGCGGCCATCAAGAGCATGAAGTCGGCGCTGTCGGCACCGGTGATCCACAGCTTGGTGCCGTTGATCACGTATTCGTCGCCCTCGCGGACGGCGGTGGTGCGCATCGAGCCCGGATCGGAGCCCGCCTCCGGCTCGGACTGGGCGAAGCAGGACACGCGCTCGCCGCGCATGGAGGGGAAGAGGTATTTCTCCCGCATCTCGCCTTCGAGCGCGTAGAGGATCGGCCGCACGTCCGGCCCCAGGATGGTGATGCCGCGCGTGGGCAGCGCGACGGAGCGGCCGAGCTCGGACCAGATGATGCAGCGCTCGGTGAGCCCCAGGCCCTGGCCGCCGAACTCCGCCGGCACGTCGACCTGCCACAGGCCGAGTTCCTTGCAGCGGGCCATCAGGCGCGCTTCGATCGCCGGATCGAGCTTGCCGTCCGTCGTCGCCTTGCCTTCCAGCGGGATCAGCTCCGCGTCGACGAACCGGCGGACGGTATCGCGAATGAGGCCGTGCTCCTCACTGAGCGTGAAGTTCATTTTCCTCTCCTGCGCGACGCGATCCGATGGCCACGTCGTCCTTGCGAGGGGTGTCCCATCGCTTGAAGGAAGGATCGCAGGGTGGGGCGTGGGGGCACTAGCGGCCATTTCGACAAGCTATTGTTGTCAAATCAAAAGGAATGGCGACGGGTCCGCCGCGTTGCGCAACAATGCCGCCATGCGCAACCTCGACGACGTTCTCGCCTTCGTCTCCGTCGTGAACTGCGGCAGCTTCACGGCTGCGGCGCGTGAACTGAAGCTGTCGCCCTCGGTGGTGAGCCGGCGCGTGTCGGCGCTGGAGCAGACGCTCGGCGTCCAGCTCGTGCGCCGCACCACGCGCCACATCTCGCTGTCCAACCCGGGCCGGGAGTTCTTCGAGCGCTGCAATCCGGCGATCCACGCGCTGGAGGACGCCCAGCGCGCCACCATGCTCGGCAGCGACGCCATGACGGGCATGATCCGGGTGCGCAGCACGCTGGGGCTCGGCCAGCGCCTGCTTGCGGCGGCGGTCGGCGCGTTCGCGCGCCAGCACCCGGGCATCTGTGTCGAGCTCGACGTGAACCCCGCGCACCGCGATCTGGTGGAGGGCGAGGTCGACGTCGTCATCTCCCAGATGCCGATCGGCCAGCACAGCACGCGCAAGGCGTTCCTGCTCGCCGACATGAAGTATGTACTGTGCGCCGCGCCCGAATATCTGGAGATCGCGGGTACGCCGCGCGTGCCGAGCGAACTCGCCGAGCACAACTGCCTCATCCACGAGTTGGAGCGGCCGGTCTCGGAATGGCGCTTCCGCTGCGATGGCGCCGAGACGCGGGTGCGCGTGCGCGGCGGGCTGATCTCCAACAGCGGGGTGGCGCTCCACGAGGCGGCCGTCGCGGGGCTCGGCATCGCGCGCCTGCCGAACTACGCGGTGAGCGGGGATATCGCGGCCGGCCGCCTGGTGCGCCTCTTCGGCGGTGTCATCGGCCTCGACCGGGCGCTGATCGCGCTCGTTCCGCAGGAGAAGCGCCGCAGCACCAAGGTCGTGGCGTTCCTGACGTTCCTGCGCCGCTTCGTGCAGATCGAGGTGGGGCGCCATGACGAGGCGGTGGCCGCGTCGCTGCCGCCGCCGGTGCCGGCCGGCCGCAGCACCGAACCGGTGCCGGCGGACAGGGAGCTGATCTGACGGGTTCAAACATTTGTGCGCGTCGCGATGCCCGCCCGCGCGGCCGGGCATGATAGCCTCGCCGGCATCGATCTATTGGACGTCATGATGATCCACGACCAACGCTTGCGCCCGGCGAGCCGCGACCGGCGAGGCGCGCTCCGCTGGGAAACGATCGTGCCTGCCGCCGCGCGGCTGGTGGTGGGCGCGGGGCTGCTCCTGGGTGCCATGGGCCAGGCGATGGCCTTGGAGCCGGGGAGCGCGCCGGCGGACCGTCCGGACGACGCTCCCGATCTGCGCATCCCGTTTCCGGTGATCCGGGCCGCCGGCGCGCTGGAGCGGCGCGGCAAGCCGGTGCTCCTCGCCGGCGTTGTCGTCACCCAACCGGCCGAGACGTGCGGCGACGACGCCGATCGATGGCCGTGCGGACAGATGGCGCTGACGGCGATCCGGCGTTTCGTGCGGACGAGGACCATCGAATGCGCATTCGTCCCGGCCGAGGGCGGGGACGCTCAAGGCGCCAAATGCAGCGTGGCGGGCGAGGATATCGGGCAATGGCTGGTAAGCCAGGGCTGGGCGCGGTCCGACGGGTCGGACTATGGCGAGGCCGAGGAGGAGGCGAGGAAGGCGCGGCTCGGCGTCTGGAGCCCCACGCGCCCGGGCATCGCCAAGCAGGCCCTCGCCGGCGCGATTTCGGAGGCCGAGGCGGCGGAGGCGGCCGTGCGCGTCGAGGTGAACCTGTCGAGCCAGCAGCTCACGCTGATCCACCGCGGCACGGTCGTGGCGAACTGGCCAGTCTCCACCGCGCGGGCCGGCAAGATCACCCCGACCGGACGGTGGCGCGCGCAGTGGCTGTCGCGTCACCATCGTTCGAGCCTCTATAACGGCGCGCCGATGCCCTATTCGGTGTTCTTCAACGGCGACTATGCGATCCACGGGACCAACGAGATCGGGCGTCTGGGGCGCCCCGCCTCGGCCGGGTGCATCCGCCTCCACCCCAGCCACGCCGCCGTGGTGTTCGATCTCGCCCGCCGCGAGGGGCTCGAGAACACGCTGGTGGTGGTCCGGCGCTAGCGGAGGCGCCTTGGGCCGGCGGATGTGACCGGCCTCACGGGGTCACTCTTACACGAGCAAGGCTCTCCCTAACGCCGCCGCTTGCCGGTGAGCGGCTAGCGCATATCGCGCCCGTCCGGGCGCGAGGTCGATGCGCTATCATTTTGTTTGCGAGCACATTTTTCCCGCTCAAGTGATCCCACTTGAGCGGGACGTGCACTAGGTCTGCGGCAGGTAAACGTGGATGATCTCGCTCCAGCGTCGCCCGCCGATTTCCACCCCGCCGTCGCCGCCGCATCCTTCGACGATGACGAACCCGCAGCGGCTGAGAGGCAGCCCCTGCGGCGAGAGCGTGCCCGACGGGTGCGTGCAGACGCGCTGCATCGCCTCTTCCGGCGCCTGCCGCGCGGCGTGCCCCGGCTCGACGCACACATAGGCGACCGGCTCGGCGGCGAAGATATCGCCGAAGAACCCGCCCTCGTGCCTGTCGTGCGAGCGGGCTTCCTCGGGATCCGTGGTGAGGCTCGCCGGACCGGCGGTGCTGCGCATGGAGATGCGGACCGGGACGCCGAACAGGTTCGTCCGCGCCAGGATGCAGGCGGAGACGAGACGGCGCTCGCGGGGCGTGATCGCCCCGTCGGCCCACCCCGGGGCAAGGCCCATGTCGCCCGCGAAGCGGTAGGTCTCGCCGTTCGCCTCGCCCACCAGCATCGTGTTGGCATCGAGCGCGCAACCGGCAAGGTATTCGAGGCGCTTGCGCGAGGCTTCATCGGCGAGATGGGCGGCAGACGTGATGGCGATTTCGCGCACACCGCCGCCGCCATCGTCCGCGAGAAGCGGCCCTGCAGTAAAACTCGCCAGCAGGACCGCCGTCGCCGCGATGAGCCTCATTGCCCCAGCGCACCACCGTCGAGACCGCTGAACGGGTTGGCCGCCGTGCCGCCGGCCTGCTCGGGCGCGAGGGCATTGAACCGCATTCCGTTCAGAATGATGCCGTTCAGAATGATGCCGTTCAGGGTGAAGCCGTTCAGCTGCAGTCCGTTGAGTCGCATACCAAATGGGCCAGCCGAGGCGGACTGAGAAAAGGTCAAACCAAGTACTGCGGTCATCAGCGCGGCGGTTAAAAAGCGTTTCATGGCAGAATTTCCTTTTTGGACTGTCGTGTCGAATAGTCATATCGGTTCTGTTCGGGCGGGCTGGTGTGATCAGCCGCACAGATCCGCTATTCGACCGGCACAGCCCAAAACGGCACGCGCGATGGAGCGGGCGCCGTGGACGCCGGCGGTGGGGAGCGCGGGCGAGCGCGTTCAGGACAGCGCGCGCCGGTCGTTGAGGCGCGCCTGCGCCACGGCGAGGCTGGGCGCGATCCGCGCGAGGCCGTGGAAGGGCAGCGCGCGGGGGGAGGCGGCCGGTACCGCGAGGCGTTCCAGCGGCACGTCGTCGGCGGCGTTGCAGAGCGCCTCGCCCAGCATCGCCGTCATGGCGATGCCGCGCCCGTTGCAGCCGATGGCGCCGAAGAAGCCGGGGCCGAACGGGTAGATGTGGGGGACGAAATCGGGCGTCATCGCCGCGGTGCCGCGCCAGGCGAATTCGACGGGCGGCACCGCGTGGAGCGCGAACTCGTCCGCGAGGCGCGCGGCGATGGCGCGGGCCATGCGCCGCTCGGCGGCGATCGGCACCACCGCCATGCCGCCGCTGATGAGCCGGTTGTCGCGGTCGAGCCGGGCGGTGAAGAGGTTGGCCCGCGTGTCCGCGAAGGGCTGGCGCTTCGGCGCGAGGCGCGCGGCGACATCGGCCGGCAGCGGCGCGGTGGCGATCTGGTAGACGGTGAGGGGGACGACGGTGCGCAGGAGGCGCCGGGCGATCCCGGTGGCCGACGCATTGGTGCACAGGAGCACCCGGTCCGCCTCCACCGTGCCGCCGGGGGTGGAGAGCCGCCAAGCGGACCCCTGCCGCGTCACGTCGAGAATTGGGGTGCGCTCGTGCACGCTGGCGCCCGCCGCGATGGCGGCCGCGGCGAGGCCGCGGCAATAGTCGAGCGGATGGATGGTGCCGCCGCTCTCGTCGATCAGCGCGCCGGCACAGCGGCGCGTGCCGGTGAGCGCCCGCGCCTCCGCCTGCCCGAGCATGTGGACCGGCCGGCCCAGCGCCTGCCAGGCGGCGGCCCGCTCGGCGAGCATCGGCAATGCGGCGGGCGTGGCGGCGATGTGGAGCCAGCCCGTCTGTTCGGCGTCGCAGGCGATGGCGTGGCGCCGGGCGGTGTCGAACACGCGGCTCGCGCCCTGGCCGACGAAGTCGAGCAGCGCCCGGCCCCGTTCCGGTCCCAGCAGGGCGAGGGTGCGCTGCGGGTCCGATTTCGCGAAGTTGGGCACCACGAAGCCGGCGTTGGCCCCGCTCGCGCCGGCGCCGACGCGCTCGGCCTCGAACACGGCGACGGAGCGGCCGCGCGCCGTCAGGTGCAGCGCCGCGGTGAGGCCCGTGAAGCCGGCCCCGATCACCGCGACATCGATGCGCGCCGGCGGGGCGGACGCCTCCGGCAGGGGCTGCGATCGCGCGGTCGCCGACCAGAGCGTGGCGCCGCGCGCGGGATCTGCGCCGGGTGACATGGGGGGCTCCTTTCGGCGCGTGACGTGGCCCGGCATGTCCCGTGGGCCAGCCGGCCGTGGTTAGGATCGTTTGATCAAGATATCAAGCGCCCGCCTATTCGGGGCGCACCATCGTCACTGCGGCGATGAGCACGAAGGCGCCCAGGGCGAGTTTCCAGACGTCGCCGCGGCGCCGCAGGCCCGGCAGGCCGAGCGGGCGGATCATGTGCGCGACCATGGCGCAGATGACGATCGCCGAGACGATCTTGGTCATGGGGTCTCCTTCGCGTGTGGTGGGTGTCAGTGCCAGTGCAGCGGGGGTGCCGCGGCGGCGAGGGATCGGAAGGCGCCGGAGAGGGCGGACATCGTCTCGGCCCGGTCGCTGGAGGGCGGTATAGGCTTGCC